>CANJIS010000007.1 GCA_947474565.1 Alphaproteobacteria bacterium | reverse complement strand
GGCCTGTGTCAGGGCATCTTCGTCTGCACGGACTATCGTTGTGTACCGCTGCGTACCTCGTGGCTGACCAACGAGCCGACAGGTGTAGCGTTCCGAGAGCCTGTACTTCTCATAAGCCCCCGCAACCGCCTGCCGGCGCCGTTCGGGGCTTACAAGTTTCCCGAGGCGATATCCTTGAGGACCTGCTTATCAAGAGACAGATCTGCCACCAGGCGCTTCAACCGGGCCTTCTCCTTCTCCAGATCCTTCATCCGCCGCGCCTGATCAAGCTCCAAACCGCCATATTCTTTGCGCCAGCGGTAGTAGCTCTGCTGCGATATCCCAGCATCTCGGCACGCAATCGGCGCAGACTTGCCCTGCGATATAAAAACCTCAATCTGGCGCAGCAAAATCACTATCTGCTGCGCGCTAAAACGCTTCTTCGGCATAACCAGGTTCCTTTCCAAGTCAGCTTCTCTCAAACCGCTTGGTACAAAAAGACCCGGTCAGGTCACCGGCGGTGTCCGCCGCGGCGCTGGCGCGCGGCGCGGCCTGGCTTGCCGGCCGGGGCGAAAGCGCCGCCGCTTCGCTCTGCGGCGAGGTGGGACAGGAATTATTCGCCGCGCTGGAAGATTGGTGGCTGCCGGAGCAGGGCTTTATCCGCGCCCATCTCCTGGACGGCGCCGAAAAAGAACTCGATGTCTCGGTGATCCTGGCGGCCAATCACGCCGGCCTGGCGCCCGATGAAAAACTCAAAGCCACGCTCGCCAGACTCGATGCCCTGTTCAGCGCGGCCTATCCCGTCAATCGCGGCCGCGCCGCGCCGGCTCTGGGGCGCTATGGGCACGACAAATATTACGGCGGCGGCTCCTGGTATGCCGCCACCCTGGCGGCGGCGGAATTCTGTTATCGCGCCGGTGATGTGGCCCGGGGCGATGCCTATCTGGAAACGGTGCGCGCTTTCACGCCGGAAAGCGGCGATCTGTCCGAGCAATTCGACCGCGCCACGGGGGCGCAGACCTCAGCGCGGCATCTGGCCTGGAGTTATGCGGCGTTTCTGACGGCTATTGGCGCGCGTCGCGCGGCCAGCGGATGAATGCAAACAGCCACAGAGCGGGAAAGCCCACAATCGGGAAAAAACTGAAAAGCGCCCAAAATGGTGAAAAGCCCGCGCGCTTGAGAATAAAGCCCAATGGGACTGCCAGCAGAAGTTCGATTACCGACATACCGACGAAAAGGTCATGCAGGTTGAGCGTGAAAATCTGACTCGGATCCATTCTCGTTCTCCCGGCACTCGGTGGACTTTCTCTCTTATACCACTAAGGGCGGCGGCAAAAGTGACAGCTATGGCCAAATTCAGCCTTTCACGCGGCTCTTGCCAGAGCCCTTCCACCTGACCATGCTTGGCTTGAAAGGCCCCCAACCTGTGTCCGCCGTCCGAAAAAAAACCACCCTGCAGAGTGCCGTGCAACGGCTGGACGAATGGTCGCCCACGCTGCTGAAGTCGCGGCTGTATGGCCAGCTTCTGGTGGACATCATCATCGGCCGATTGGCGCCGGGCGAGCGGCTGGACGAACAGGTGCTGGCGCGCCGCTATGGCGGCGGATTGGCCGGCATCCGCGAGGCCCTGGCGCGGCTGGCGCTGGAAGGCCTGGTGCAGCGCCGTGCCCGTGTCGGCACGATTGTGTCGCCGCTGGATTTGGCGGATGCACGCGAAGCTTTTGAAGCCCGCGCCCTGATCGAAGTGGAATGCGCCCGCCTGGCCGCGCTCAAGGCAGGGCCCGCACAGATCGCCGCCATTCGCGCCACGCTGGAAGATGGTGAAGACGCGGTGCGCCGCAACGACGCCCGCGCCCTGGCGGCGATGGATGAGGCGTTTCATGTCGCGGTCGCCACGGCCAGCGGCAACCGTACCCTCGCCAAGATGGTGACCCTGCTGCATCACCAGACGGCCCGCTTCTGGCTTTATGACATGCGCGCGCCGCAGCCTGAGGAAAGCCTGCAGGCGCTGAAGGAGCATCTCACCCTGGCCGACGCCATTGCCGCGCATGACGCACCCCTCGCGCAACGCCTGATGCGTGAGGCGCTGGGCATGTTCCCCGATGATGTGAAGCGCACTCCGGACGCATGATGACACGCTCTCTTCATGCCTGGGTGACGCTTGGCTGCGTCAGCCTGTTGTTCTTCCTGGTCACGGCGCTGACGTTTTCCTCGCTGGGCATTGTGCTGCCCGCCATGGTGGGCGAAGGCGGCTGGAGCTGGAGCGCGGCGGGAATCGGTTTTTCCCTGCTGGGCGTGTTCTGCGGCATCACCGCCAATATCCCCGCGCTGCTGATCCGCCGCATCGGGGTGCGCGCCACGCTGGTGTCGGGCGGGGTGGTGATTGCGGCGGCGTTCGCGGCGCTGGCCGCCACGCATGATCTCACGCTCTATTTCATCGGCTGCTCGCTGTCAGGCCTGGGCTTTACGTTGCTGGCCACGGTGCCGGGCACCTATCTGCTGGCGCGCTGCTTCCGTCATCCCAGTTTTGCCTATGGCATCTATTTCACCATCGGTGGACTGGGCGGTGTGGCCGGTGCGCCGCTTTATTTCCTGACTCAACAGATCAGCGGCGGCTGGCGCGATTTCTGGATCGTCTCCGCCATTCTTTGTCTGGTGGCATCGGTGCTGGCGGCTTTGCTGGTGGATACCGCCAGCGATCAGGCACACGGTGGTGAGATTGAAGAGATTACCCAGGAACGCTGGACCGCCGCCGCGGCGCTGCGCACGCCGCAATTCGCCATCATCGCCGCCGCCTATAGCGTCTTTCTGATTGTGGACATCACCGTCAATGCCTGGTCGGTGACGCATCTGATGCGCCACGGGGTCACCGCGACGGCGGCAGGCAGCATGATTGCCATCGGCGCCTTCATCAATGCGGGGGCGCGGCTGGCCGGCGGTCTGGTTTCGCGCCTGATCAACATCAAAACACTTTTGCTGGTCGCGCTGGCCATATTGGTTGTGGGTCTTGCCGCGCTATGCGTGGCGCAGGACACAAGCCTGATGCTGGTTTATGCCGCGGGCATCGGCATCGGTTCGGGCCTGACCTTCTTCGCCTCTACCATTCTACTGCTCGATTATTTCGGCCGGCAGCCCAATCTGGAGCTGTTCGCCACCGTCAATCTGGTCTCCACCATCGGCTCCATCGGTCCCACATTCGCGGGCTTTGTCGCCGATCGTAGCGGCAGCTTTGTTCCGGCATTCGCGCTGCTGGCCGTTTTGGTACTGCTGGTGCTGATCGCGGTTATCACCATGCAGCCGCCGCACAAGCGAGCCGCAACATGAGTGCGGAGTTCGGCGTCTTCCTGCCTGTGGCAAGCGGCGGCTGGATCGTTTCCTCCTCCACCCCGCGTCTGGATGGCGGCTGGAGCCAGAACCGCGAGGCCGCCATCATCGCCGATGAAGAAGGCCTGGACTTCGTCATGTCCATGGGCAAGTGGCGCGGCTTTGGCGGCGTCACCGACCATTGGGGCCGCTCGCTGGAATCCGTCACCATGATGTCGGCCATCGCCGCCGTCACCAAACGCGTGAAAATATGGGCCACCCTGCATGCCATCCTGCACAATCCGGTGGTGGCGGCGAAGCTGATCGCCACCCTGGATCATGTCAGCGGCGGCCGGGCGGGCCTCAATGTTGTGGCCGGCGCCTATCGCGGCGAATTCGAACAGATGGATGCCTGGGATGCCAATCTGGATCACGATGCACGCTACGACCTGACCGAGGAATGGCTCACCATCGTCAAGCGGCTATGGAGCGAAGAGCGCGTCGATTTCGCGGGAAAATATTTCACCATCAAGGATTGTGTCAGCGAGCCCAAGCCGCTGCACCGCCCCGATCTTCTTTGCGCCGGCATGTCCCAGCGCGGCTTTGATTTTTCGGTGCGCCATACCGACGCCTGTTTCATCGGCGGCCGCGATGAAGCCGAAACCCGTGAGGCCTCTCTGCGCGCCAAGGCTTTGGCGGAACGCCTGGGCAAGCCCATCAAGACATATGCCATGTGCACGGTGATCTATGGCGATAGCGATGCTGCGGCGGAACACACAGCCCGTCATTACCGCGAAGGCTTGGACGAGGGTGCGGTGCTGGGCATGCTCGAAAGTTACGGTGTCACCGGCAATGCCATGACGGCGCGGGCGCAAGGCGCCTTTATGACTCATCTGGTGACCGGCAGCACGGCTACCTGCGCCGAGCGCATGGAGCATTTCCTGCGCCACTGCGCGCTGGATGGCTTGATGCTGATCTTTGCCGACTACAAGGAAGGGCTTCGGGTGACAGGCCGCGAAATTCTACCGCGCCTGCGGGATGCCCTCGCATGAGTTCGTTGAAGGACTTCATTACGCCAAACCGCACCGCCCTGTTGCTGATCGACATGCAACAGGATTTCGCCGCTCTCGATGGTGGGCTGGGCAAGGACGGCGCCGACATGACTGCGCCGCAAGCGGCGGTGAGACAAGCCTCGTTGCTGGCCGATGCCGCGCGCCGGGCCGGCGTGACATGCGTCTTTGTCCGTCTCATCACGAGGCCGGAAGACGAAAGTGAATTTCTGAAAGCGTGGAAACAGCGTCGCAATTCCGATGGCCCGCCGCTTTGCCGCGAAGGCACGCCGGGCGCGAAATTCGTGGGGCCGCAGCCGCAGGGCGGCGAACTGGTCTTTTCCAAAAAGCGCTACAACGCCTTTATCGGCACTGGGCTGGATGCGGCACTGCGGGGCGAGGGGATCGACACGCTGGTGGTGGCAGGCCTCACCACCGAATGCTGCATCGACTCATCGGTGCGCGAAGCGTTCGAACGCGACTATCACGTCTTCCTGGTGACCGACGCTACCGCCTGCTACGAGCCGGACCTGCACCAGGCGGCCTTGAAGGCGCTGGGGCTGAATTGCGCCCTTCTCACCGCCACAGATGCGGTGCTGTCTGCATGGAAACAGTGAAATATCAAATGCTTAGCTGGCATATGAGAAATCGCCTTGGCCCTGGGCTGTAAAATGTTACAAGGCCTTTGACCTTTCGCCCCAGCCATTTGCACGCATGTCTTTTCTAAATCCCCCTCTGCCTTCGCCAGCCCGAGGGCCGGCTACGGCATCTCCCCCTTTCAGGCGCTACGCGCCAAAGGGGGCGCGCTCCCTCATCGTCACCCTTCTTCTGCTTGGCTCGGTTTGCGCTCATGCCCAGCAGGTTGAGACTGTCGTCGTCACCGGCGATCAGGCGCGCCTGATCGCGCTTCAGCCCGACGCAACCGCGCTCGGCATCGCCAAGCCCCTGCTGGAAACCCCACGCGCCATAACCTCGGTCAGCGACGTCACCCTGTCGCGCTATGGCGTCACCGGCGTGGACACGCTCAGCGCCATCACGCCTTCGGCCTACACCGCCAGCTATTATGGCGTGCAGGGCGCGGTGAATTTGCGCGGCACCCTGGCGGAGAATTATTTCCGCGGTTTCAAGCGCGTGGAAAATCGCGGCACCTATGCCACGCCTTTGGGCGACGCCGCCCATCTGGAAATTTTGCGCGGTCCGCCATCGCCGGTTTATGGCCCGGGCAAAGTCGGCGGGTTGGTGAACTTCACGCCCAAAAGCCAAACCGCCGCCAGCGGTGTGATGGATGGCGAACTGACCGTCAGCTATGGCAGCTATTCCAAGCGCAATGTCACCGGCCAGATCGGCGTGCCGCTGGATCTGGGCTTCGCCTCGGGCGGGGTGCGCGTCTATGGCGAGATCGACGATTCCTTCAGTTATTATCGCGGCCTGCACCCCAGTCATCAGTTGCTGGAATTGTCGGCAGAATTCACCGCCGGGCCCTGGGCGCTTTCCGCCGACTACATGTTCTATCATGCCAATGGCAGCGTGCAGACGCCGGGCTGGAATCGTCTCACCCAGGCGCTGATCGACAACGGCACCTATATCACCGGCAGCGATACCTCGCTTCAGGCATCGCCCGGCGCCGCCAGCCTCACGCTGAACAATTTCGGCGGCAATCCCTATTTCTATGATCCGAATTTCAAGCCGCTTTATATTGCCTATCCCGGCTGCGGCGCCTGCACCGACGCGGCCCACACGCTGGATACCGGCTTGGGAACGACGCAGCTTTCCCGCCGCACGGCCTATGTCGCGCCCGGCGTAGATTTCTCCAACACCGCCACCCATACCGCCTTTGCCGAACTGGCCCGTGATCTGGGTGAATATGGCGTGGTGCATCTGCAGGCTTTTGCCGACACGCTGTCCAATGACCGCTTTGTCTCTTACGGCTTTCCCGGCTCTTATCGCACCCAGATCGCGGAAACCCGGCTGCGTTACGATTTTTCCGCAGATAGCTTTGAAGGCCGCCTCACCACAAAAAACGTGTTTGGCGCCTCGTATCGCACCATCCATGCCGTGGGCAAAGAGAGTTACAACAGCGGCGTGATCGCGCTTGACCGCCGCGACATCACCCGTCCGGCGCGCGCCAACGACATTTTCGCTTCGCCGTTCACGTCGCTTGCGCCCGGTCAGATGGGATTGGGCTGGGAAAATGACGTGCGCAGCAACACCAGCGATGCCGGCATTTTCTTCATGTCCGACATTGCCTGGGAGCATGGCCTCAATCTCACCCTGGGTGGCCGTTATGACGCTTACAATGTGCGCTCGGCGGATTTCGGCGTGCTGGCCTACGAACCGGCCAATGGCCGTGGCGGCAAAGGCTCGTTCACCTATTCGGCGAGCCTGAGTTACAAGACCGATCTTGGTCTGGTGCCTTACATCACCAATGCCAAATCCTCCGACATCGAAATCGGCCAGGCCAGTCAAGTGATGACCTCCCTGCTGGCCACCAGGAACTGGCTGTCCAATTCCTTTCTCAATGAAGCGGGTATCAAGTTCGCCTTCTTCGACAATCATCTGGTGGGCGCGCTGGACTGGTATCGCCAGGAACGCACCCAGTTGCAGCAGAGTCTGGGCAGCGTCAGCGTTCGCGGCACCCGTTCCCAAGGCGGGGAAGCGGAAATCCGCGCCGTGCTGGATCAGAATTTCAGCCTGACCCTGGTGGCCAGCATGCAGCACACCATGATCAAAGGCCCCGACACATCGCTGCAATATATTCCGGCCCGCACCGCGGGCATCGCAGGCGCCCAAGGCTTTGGCGGCTCTTATCTCACCTTCGATTTCTCAAGCCTGGTGCCGGGCAGTTATGAAAACACGCTGGTGCCGCATGCGGTGATCGGCCCGCGTCTCACCTATACGAGCGATAACGCGGACTGGGGTATCAGCGCGGGTGGCCGCTATGTCACCCAAACCGCCCAGACGGTGCCAAATCCCATCATCTTCCCGGCCTATACCTTGCTCAGCCTGTCCGGCTTTTTGCGCTATGCCGATTGGGTGGGCGAAGTGAATGTCGATAACGCCGCCAATGCCCGCTATTTCACCCCCAATGCTGACACCTATGCCAATCTTGGCGCGCTGCCCGGTATTGGCCGCACCTGGCGCATTACCTTGAAGCGCGAATTCTGACATCATCACGTCGCCTCGATCCGGCCTACTGGCGTGATGAAAAAATCCACCCTCCTGTTTTCCGCCTTGCTCCTTGCCGGTTGCGCCGCCGCGCCCAAATTGGCGATGCCGCCCGCTACGGTGGCGCCGCAGCCCGTCACGCCGATGCAGTGGATTCAGCTGGGGGAGGGCGGCGCCGCCGAACTGCGCGCCGTGATGGAGGAGAAAGCTGCGGGATGCCCGCAATTGACCGCCAATGACGGCCGCCGCATTGGGCTGACGCCCCGCGCCCCTGCCGATGACAAATTCGCGCTTCTCTGCAGCGCCACCCTGCCGCAAGGGGTGCGCATTCCTGGAGTGCCCGCGGTCAATCTCAATCCCCAGCGCATAGTTATTCTGGGCGATACCGGCTGCCGGCTGCTGGGCCAGACCATCCAGAATTGCAACAACCCGCAGGATTGGCCTTTTTACAATATCGCCGCCGCAGCAGCCCATCTGAAACCCGACCTGGTGATTCATGTCGGCGATTATCAATATCGCGAAAGCCCGTGCCCGCCGGGCAATCAAGGCTGTGCCGGCACGCCCTATGGCGACAATTGGCCGGCCTGGAAAGCGGATTTCTTCGCGCCTGCCGCACCTTTGCTCGCTGCTGCGCCCTGGATTTTTGTGCGCGGCAATCACGAAGATTGCAACCGCGCCGGCCCCGGCTTTCTGCGCCTGCTGGGGCCGTTGGCCTGGTCGGCCGAATGCGCGGGACATCTATCCCCTTTCCGCGTGCCGCTGGGTGATTTTGCGCTGATGGTGATGGACAATGCCGATGCCTCCGACACCGCGGTGGATCCGGCCAAGATCCCCACCTATGAGGCCGATCTCGCCGCCACGGCAACGCCCAGCCCGCTGCCGGTGTGGCTGGCCATGCATCGGCCGATTTGGGCGGCGATCACCGGCCCTCTGGGTGTGCCCGCCGGCGGCAATGCGCAGATCATCGCCGCTGCGCAAAAGACGATGATCGACAAGCCGGTGACGCTGATGCTGTCCGGCCATATCCACAGTTTCGAGATCCTGAACTATTCCCGCCGCGGCAAGGATGGCGTGCCGCCGCCTCAGATCGTGGCGGGCAATGGCGGCGACAATCTCGATGTCACCCCTGCCAATCTCAGCGGCACTATCTTCCAGGGCCGGTCCGGCGTGTCGGTGAAGGAAGGCCTGTCGGTGGGCGGTTTCGGTTTTCTGCTGATGACGCGCAACGCCGCCGGCTGGGCCATCGATCTCTACAATTCCGCAGGCGTGGTGGAAGGCCAGTGCCAATTCACCGCCGCCGGCGACCGGCTGGATTGCCCGACGCTACCGCGCCGCTGACGCCGGCGTGGCCCGATCCGGTGAAGATTGGGCGTCGTTCATCAGCGCCGTCAGCAAGGCAGCGGTGGGAAAGCCATCGGCGGGAAGATTCTTGGCCTTCTGATATTGCTTCAAGGCCGACCGCGTCTTGCGCCCCAATATGCCGTCGGGCTCGCCCGGATCGTAGCCCAGCAGCTTCAGGTTGGTCTGGAATTGCATGCGCTCGTCGCGCGACAGGGCGCGTTCCTCACGCGGCCAGCTCGCCACAAATGCGCCGCCACCGGCCATGCGGTCAGCCAGCGTCGCCACCGCCAAAGCGTAAGTGCCAGCGTTGTTGTATTTCATGATGACGCGGAAATTGTCGAACAGGATGAATGCCGGCCCGCGCGCCCCCGCCGGCAGATACAGCGACGCCGGATCGGCATTGGCAGGCAATGCCGCGCCGCTTGCGGTTTGAACGCCCATCGCCGCCCAGTCCGACAAGGGCTTGCGGTCATCCAGCTCGGCCAGGCCGACATCAAAACCCTTGGGCAGTTTGACTTCCATGCCCCAGGGCTTGCCGCTCTGCCAGCCTTCGGCGATCAGAAGCGCGGCGGCAGAGGCCAAGGCATCGGGCGCCGATTGCCACAGATCGATTTTTCCGTCGCCATCGCCGTCAGCGGCATATCGGAAAAAGCTGGTGGGCATGAATTGGGTTTGGCCGAAGGCCCCGGCCCATGACGCGACCATCTGCGGTACTGGGTAATTGCCCTGCTGCAACAGCTTCAGCGCCGCCAGCAACTCGTTTCGCGCATATTGCTGGCGCGGTCCCTGCCACGCCTGCGTGGCGAGCGTGGCGAAAAGATTATAGCTGCCGACACTGGCGCCATAATCGGTTTCCATGCCCCAGATCGCCACCAATATTTCTTTGCGCACGCCATGCTTGGTTTCGATGGCAGTCAGCGTGCCGCCATAGCGCGCCAGCATCGCCTTGGCATCGGCAATGCGCCGGGCCGACACGGCGCTGTCCAGATAGCTCCAGACCTGGCGGTTGAATTCCGGCTGGTTTTCGATCGCCTGCTGGATGGTGGTGACCGGCGTGATCCCGGTCATGGCAAGGGTGTAGGTCTCCGCGGTGATCCCGGCCGCCAGGGCGGTGGCTTCGAATTCGCGGATGAAGGTCTGGAACTGGACATCGCCATTCACCACCGGCGGCACCGGCGCGGGGGCTGGCGGGGCAGGGGCCGGGACCGGGGCGGGCGGCGGCACTTTGCGTGCAGGGGCGCAGGCCGCTGCTAGCAGCAGCAGGGCAAGGACGGTCAATCGGGGGAGGGTTCGGATACCCATGGCGCCCCTTCTAGCATGGGGGTGGGCCGGACAAGGTGAATTTTGGCGGAATTCCTGCCTTTTTAACCCTTTGGTCTGCCCCCAGAAACCCGGTTTTGGCGTGTTGACAGGCCGGGGCCCGGCCAATAGTTTCCGCGCCTCTTTGCGGGCGGCCCGGCTGCCTTGGATTATTGAAGGCAGTGTCATGAAAGTTCGCAATTCCCTCCGTTCGCTCAAGAAGCGTGACAAAGACTGCCGCGTCATCCGTCGCAAAGGCCGGGTCTATGTCATCAATAAGAAGAACCCCCGGTTCAAAGCCCGTCAGGGTTGAGCGACGGCCCGGAAAAGTGTCCTCACGGTTTTCCGTAGGCCGCGCGACCAAAAAATAAGTAATACTGGCGCGATGCTGTTCGCGCCCCCCGATCCTGAGATCCTGTCCCGCCGCGATGTTATCATCGCGAGCCTGAAAACCATTGTGCCTGACGGCGTGGTGGAAGCGCCGTCCGATCTTTCCGCTTATGAAAGCGATGCGCTGCCTTCTTATCGCCAGCGCCCGCTGGTAGCGGTGCTGCCCAAAAGCGCCGAACAAGTCTGCGCCATTCTTCGCTATGCCGCGCAAGCCGGCGTGCCCATCGTGCCGCGCGGCGCGGGCACGTCGCTTTCCGGCGGGGCGCTGCCGCGTGCCGACGGCATTCTGATCGGCATGGGCCGGATGAGCCGCATCCTGGAAATCGATTACGAAAATCGCTGCGTCACGCTGGAGCCGGGCGTCACCAACGCCGCCATCACCCGCGCCGTCGAAGCGGAAGGCTTTTATTACGCCCCCGATCCCTCCAGCCAGATCGCCTGCACCATCGGCGGCAATATCGCCGAAAACAGCGGCGGGCTGCATTGCCTGAAGTATGGCCTGACCACCAACAATCTGATGGGCGTGAAATTCGTACTGCCGGGCGGTGAGATGATCACGCTGGGTGGCAAGGCGCACGCATCAGCGGGCTTGGATCTGCTGGGCCTGATCACCGGCTCGGAAGGGTTGCTGGGCATGGTGGTGGAGGCCACGGTCCGCATCATCAGAAAAGCGCCCGTCACCCGCACCATGCTGGCCAGCTTTGACGCGGTGCCCGATGCCGGTGCCTGCGTCGCCGCCATCATCGGCGACGGCGTTGTGCCTGCGGCGATGGAATTCATGGACCGTAAGACCATCGGCGCAGTGGAAGCTTATAACGCACCCGGCTATCCCGCCGACGCCGAAGCGATCCTGATCATCGACGCCGATGGCACCGAAGCCGAGGTGGCCGACGCCATGGCCCGCATCAAGATTCATGTCGAAGCCTGCAAAGGCCGGTTGCGCGAAGCCACCGAAACGAAAGCCCGCGCCAAAATGTGGCAAGGCCGCAAGGCCGCCTTCGCCGCCATGGGAAGGCTGCAGCCCGACATGATCTGCATGGACGGCACCATTCCCCGCCATGCGTTGCCGCGTGTGCTGGAAGGCATTGCCGCCATGTCCGAGCAATACGGATTGGGCTGCTGCAACGTTTTTCATGCCGGCGACGGCAATCTGCATCCTCTGATCATTTTCGACGCCATGAAGCCTGGCGAACTCGACAAGGCGGAAGCCTTCGGTGCCGACATTTTGCGCCTCTGTGTCAAAGTCGGCGGTGTGCTCACCGGCGAGCATGGCGTTGGCATCGAAAAGCGCGACCTGATGACGGAAATGTTTTCCGAGGCCGATCTGGACCAGCAGCACCGCGTCAAATGCGCCTTCGACAGCGGCGGCTTGTTCAATCCCGGCAAAGTGTTTCCCACTTTGGCGGCCTGTGTCGAACAGGGCCATATGCATGTGCGCGGTGCGCAACTGCCCCATCCCCATCTGCCGCGCTTCTGATGACCCCCATCTTCTCATGACAACAGTATCGAACGAAAACGAGATTGTGGATTTCGTGGCTGTGGCGCGCGAAAGCCGCACGCCATTCGAGATTGTGGGCGGCGGCACGCGGCGCGGCGCGGGCAAGCCGATGTTGGGTGAGGGCAAGCCGCTACCGGTGCTCGATGTCTCCGGCCTTACCGGAATCGTCGAATATCAGCCGGAAGAATTGATCATCACCGCCCGGCCCGGCACCAGCCTGGCCGAACTCAAAGCCGTGCTGGCAGAAAAAAATCAGTGCCTGGGATTTGATCCGGTGGCCTGGAGTCTGTTTGGCGCCACCGGCAAGCCGACTTTGGGCGGCGCGGCGTCGGCCGATGCCAGCGGTTCAGGACGGCTGCGTTATGGCCCGCCACGGGATTCATTGTTGGGCTTTCGCGCGGTCAACGGTTTCGGCCAGGCCTTTCGCGGCGGCGCCAAGGTGGTCAAGAACGTCACCGGTTTTGATCTTCCAAAACTGATGTGCGGCTCCTTCGGTACGCTGGGTGTTCTCAGCGAACTGACATTTCGTGTCTATCCGCGCGCCTCCCATCGCGTCACCTTGATGCTGCGCGACCAGAATCCCGAGAAAGGTTTCGCGGCCCTGCGCACCATCTGGAAAAGCGCGCTGGAGCCTAGCGGGCTTGCCTACATTCCAGCCAGCGCCGATCTTTCTTTGGGTGATGTGGGGCCGGAAAATATAGGCGGGGGCGCGGCCCTGATCCGCTTTGAAGCTGCGCAAACCGTGCTGGCGGAAAAAATTGCGGCAACCAAAACCTTGATTGGCGACGTCACGCTGCTCGAACAGGGCGAAGCCATCTTTGCTGCGATTGGTGAGGGCGCGCTGTTCAAGGCATCCGATCTGGATGTCTGGCGGCTGTCGGTTCCGCCCAGCGAAGCGGCACGGGTGGCAAACGCCTTGAACGCCCCCCTCTGGCTGGGTGATTGGGCCGGTGGCCTGCTGTGGATCGGCGCAGAGGCGCAAGACGCCCCCCGCATCCGGGCGCAGGCGCAGCAGGCTGGCGGTCATGCCATGCTGCTGCGGGCGCCTGCCATCCGGCGCGCAGCTTTGGGAATTTTTCCGCCGCAATCCCCGGCGCTGGTGGCGGTTACCGCCTCGGTGAAAGCGGCTTTCGATCCTTTGGGCCTGTTCAATCCTGGCCGTCTGTAGCTAAACTCTCGCCCATGCGAAAAGCCTGGCTTGCTGCTTTTGTGTTGCTCTCTTCCGCTGCCCTGGCCGCGCCCGGCGAACAGGACAAATTGTTCGCGCAGCTGAAGCAGGCTGCCTCTCCGGAAGACGCCAAGCCCATCGAACAGAAATTGGACGCGCTGTTCCGGGTTTCGGGCAGTCCGACGGTGGATCTGCTGATGACCCGCGCTAAGGCGGCGCTGGCGGCGCCCGACAAATCCATCTCCCGCAAGCTGCTGGATTCCGTGACCAAGGTCGCGCCCAATTACGCGGAAGGCTGGCGCGCCCGCGCCGCGATGCAGGCAGCAAGCGGCGATGATTCCGGGGCGATGGTATCGCTGCAAAAAGCGGTGGACCTTAATCCGCGTCACTTCGAAGCGATGAGCGATCTGGCCAGCATGCTGGAAGACTATGGTGACAAGCCGGCAGCGCTGAAGTTGTACCGCCGCGCCTTGGAATTGGACCCGCATCTGGCGGATGCCGTGCGCGGCGAAAAGAAACTGGCGAAAGAGTTGGAAGGCCAGGGAATTTGAAGCAGATTGCTTTGGCTGCGCCATTTCTTATCGGTACATGGTTCGGCACCGGCCAGCCTGATGACAAGGCGGCAATGTGGATCGCGCATATGAATTCCAATGGTGTCTTCGCCGCGCAATTTCGTTCCTGCGTCAAGGGCAAGGAATTCAACGAAGTCGAAGCCGGCCGCTGGCGGCTGGAAGGCGACACCGAGACCGTCAATATCCAGCAAGTGAATGGCAAGCCCTTCACGCGCGAGGATGTCTATAAAATCCTGTCCCATGACAATCAGAAACAGGTCTATCGCTATCTGCGCGATGGCTTTGTCTTCACGTCACACCGGGTAGACAGCAAATTCGAAATGCCGTCCTGCGAGGCGATCAGCTAGTCGATTAATTCGACAGCGTCTGGGTCCAGTCGGCTGCGCCGCTGGTATCCACCTCAAAGAAGCCGCCCCGGTCAAAGCCGCGTCCGCTGCAATTGGCGCGTCCGGGAATGGTGAAATTGGCGTTGGGCGTAACGCAGAAATGGGTGCCGCCTTCCCAGGTGCCCGCCGCGCCATCGGTGGCATAGACATAGTAATAGCGCGCATCCAGCGGCCCGGTGAGCAATCCGGCACAGGATTTAGGGTCGATGGTCCACCAGCCCATGCTGGTCCAGTTGGTGCCGTCAAAACGGCCCAGCGCCACCCGTGCTTTCAGGCTGGCCTTGTTGCAGACATTGAAGCTGGCATGCGCCGGGCTGGCAAACGCGGTCATCGCCGCCAGCAGCGGCAGAACCCGCAAAGCCCAAGAAGCCCAGATTCGACGCATCTGCATGGGTTTGGCGCGAAGCGCGCCATCTGTCAACGCGAGCCGCCTTGTGAGCCCAGCTTTGCCGCCTTATGACGGCACATGACCGAAGCGTGTTTCGAGAAGATCGCCGGGCAGGGGCCGCTTCTGTTTCTTTGCGATCACGCCGGCAACCGTTTGCCGGTGGGCACGGGCACACTGGGCCTCGATCCCGCTCTGTTTGAAACCCATATCGCCTATGACATCGGCGCGGCGCACGTCACCCGCGCTCTGGCCGCCGCGTTTGGCGCGCCCGCCGTGCTGGGTGTTTTTTCCCGGCTGCTGATCGATCTCAATCGCGGGCCGGACGATCCCACCCTGGTGATGCAATTGTCCGATGGCAGCATCATTCCCGGCAATCGTGGCATCACGGCGGAAGAAGTGGCGCGCCGCACGGCGCAGTTTTTTGCGCCGTATCATCAGGCCATCGCAGAGGAAGCCGTGCGTATCGCTGATCCAGTACTCATCTCGCTGCACAGCTTCACGCCCGCCTGGAAAACCGTACAGCGCAAATGGGAGCTGGGTGTGTTGTGGGACACGGATGGCCGTCTCGCCCAGCCGTTGATGGCGCATATGCGCCAGGCCGGTTTTGAAGTGGGCGACAATGAGCCTTATTCCGGCGCCCTCGAGGGCGATACCCTCAATCGCCATGGCACCCACATGGGCCGCCCGCATGTGCTGATCGAAATGCGGCAGGACCTTGTGTATAATATAGATAAAGCCAAGGCCATGGCGGCGCAGCTGAAAGTCATTCTGGACGCGGCGCTTGCCGACATGAAGGCGGCAGACTAGGGTCCGCGGCCTTTTTCAAATTCAGGTTCGACCATGGCAAAATCCGGCTTCGCAAAGGAACATCTGCGCTCTTTCGTGGATCGCATTGAACGATTGGAAGAAGAGCGCGCCGCGCTCACCGCCGATATCCGCGAAGTCTATTCCGAAGCCAAGGGCACGGGCTTTGATACCCGCATCATGCGCCAGGTCGTGCGCATGCGTAAGCTCGACAAGGCCGACTTCCAGGAACAGGAAGCGGTGCTCGACTTGTATTTGAACGCCTTGGGTATGCGCTAAACGGCTTTAGCCGACCTTGCGCAACGCCTGCTCGATCGGCGTTTCGATTTCCACCGCGCCTTCGCCGGCATCTTCCGCCGGCTCCAGGCCGAATTCCTTCAGCTTGCGGTAGAGGGTGGAGCGGCCGATCCCTAAGCGGCGGGCCACTTCGGACATATGTCCGTCATAGCGCGCAATGGACATGCGGATGATTTCCGATTCCAGCTCTTCGAACTTGCGGATATGGCCGGACGCATCGGTGGCCGACAGCGCGTATGGCGAACCTGGGGGAAGCGCGGGCGCGCCTTGCGGACCTGCCACGGGCACCGCCTGGGTGGCGAAGGCATTGCGGTGGCTGGCTTCCACGCCCATCGCCGAAGCGATCTGCGGGAAATCGCACACATCCAGCAGCGAGCCGTCGCACAGCACGACAGCGCGGAAGATGGTGTTTTCCAGCTGGCGCACGTTGCCGGGCCAGGAGAAGCGCTCCAGCAGCTCGGCAGCTTCCGTGGTCAGGCCGACAACGGCTTTTTTTTCCTCCGCCGCGAACCGGGCGATGAAATGCTGCGCCAAAGGCGCGATGTCGGTGGAACGGTCGCGCAGAGACGGCACCAGGATGGGGAACACATTCAGGCGGTAGTAAAGGTCTTCACGGAAGCCGCCCTCACGCGCCATCTGGCCCAGGTCGCGGTTGGTGGCGGAAATGATGCGCACATCAACCTTGACCGGCCGCTTGGAGCCGACGGGATCGACTTCGCCTTCCTGCAAGGCGCGCAGCAGCTTGACCTGCATATCAAGGCGCAGTTCGCCGATTTCGTCCAGGAACAGGGTGCCGCCATCGGCTTCCTGGAATTTGCCCAGATGCTTGTCGGAGGCTCCGGTGAAGGAGCCCTTCTCATGACCGAACAGGATGGATTCGATCAGGTTTTCCGGAATGGCGCCGCAGTTCACCGTCACGAACGGCTTGCCGGCGCGCGACGAGGTGCCCTGAATGGCGCGGGCGATCAGTTCCTTGCCGGCGCCGCTTTCACCTTCAATCAGGATCGGGATGTCGGACTGCGCGGCGCGCGTGCCCAGACGGAACACCTGCTTCATCTCGGACGAAGAGGCGATCAGGTCTTCAAAGATGAGCTTGTTGTCCGACTTCTTCTTCAGCTGCTTCACTTCGCCGGACAGCGTGCCGATCTTGAGCTGGTTGCGGATCGAGACCGCAATGCGCTCGGGGCTGGCAGGCTTGACCAGAAAGTCGTTGGCGCCCGCACGCATCGCTTCCACGGCGGAATCGATGCCACCCTTGGCGGTCAAGACGATAATCGGAAGGTCGGGATTGGTGGGGCGCAGTTTCGCCAGCACGTCCAAGCCGCCCATGTCGGGCATCACAAGATCCAGCAGCATCAGCGTGATCTGTTCGCCGCGCGGCCCATTGATCAGGTCCAGCGCGGGCTGGCCGCCCGGCGCGGTGACAACGGACATGCCGCTGCGGCTGATCGCTGTTTCCAGCAAACGCCGCTGCACCGGATCGTCATCCACTACCAGAATGGTCTGCGCCATATGACTTGTCCCGTTTTGAACGAGCCCGATTGTGCGAGAAGTGGGGTAAAGGACTCGTTTAAACCTGTCCTTGGCCGGGACAGTTGGTTTCATGCTTAAGAAAGCTTGAATCGCGGGAAACCGGCCCGGAACGCCTTGGCCGGGCAGCGAAAAGCGACAACTTATCCCCTTGGGGCGGCTTGCCCGTAAACCATGCTTTGCTATATTCGCCCCAATTCATCGAGGGGTTCTTTTCACTATGGCAAATCACGATTCCCACCATGTTCCGGGCTCGATGGACATTTCTGCCCATAAACGCGGCTATGAAGCCTTCCTGACCGGCGTCCGCTGGACCTCGGTCTTTATTCTGGCGATCATGGTCTTCCTCGCCGTCTTCCGGACCCATAACGGCTACTAACCACCCAACCACATAGGGGCGTGATTGAAACTAGCCGTCCCACGGGAAACATCACCCGGTGAAACGCGCGTTGCCGCGACGCCGGAGTCGGTGAAAAAGTTCAAAGGCCTTGGCCTCGATGTGGTGATCGAGGCTGGCGCGGGGACCGCTGCCCATTTCGCCGACGCCGATTACGCCGCTGCCGGCGCCACCATTGCTCCTGACGCCAAAGCCGCCCTTGCCGATGCCGACATCGTGCTCAAGGTCCGCGGCCCCAAGGGCACCGAAGTCCAGCTTCTGAAAAAGAACGCCGTCGTCGCCGCGCTGCTCGCGCCCTATGGCGACAGGGACGTCCTTCAGGCTTTGGCGTCCCACGGCGCATCTGCCTTCGCCATGGAATTCATCCCGCGCATTTCGCGCGCCCAGGCGATGGACGTTCTCTCATCCCAGGCCAACCTCGCCGGTTACAAGGCGGTGATCGATGCCGCCGCCACCTTCGGCCGCGCCATGCCGATGATGATGACCGCAGCGGGCACCATCGCCCCGGCGCGGGTGCTGGTGATGGGCGTGGGCGTGGCCGGGCTTCAGGCCATCGCCACCGCCAAGCGGCTGGGCGCGATTGTCAGCGCCACCGATGTGCGCCCCGCCACCAAGGAACAGGTGGAATCGCTGGGCGGCACCTTTGTCGCGGTGATGGATGACGAGTTCAAGAACGCGCAGACATCGGGCGGCTACGCCAAGGAAATGTCGCAGGAGTATCAGGCCAAGCAGGCGGCACTGATCGCCGAGACCATCAAGAAGCAGGACATCATCATCACCACCGCCCTGATCCCGGGCCGCAAGGTGCCGATCCTGGTGAGCGAAGAGATGATCAAGACCATGAAACCGGGTTCGGTGATCGTGGATCTGGCGGCAGAAGCCGGCGGCAACACCCCGATGACCAAAGCCAATGAGGTGACCACGGCCCATGGCGTCACCATCATGGGCTACACCAATCTGCCCGGACGGCTGGCGGTGGATTCCTCCGCGCTCTATGCCCGCAATCTTTTCAATTTTGTTTCGCTGATTGTGGACAAGAAGACCGGCCAACTGGCGATCGACTGGAATGACGAAATCGTCAAAGGCGCTTTGGTCGCCAAGGATGGCGAACTCGTTCACCCCGCGTTGAAAGGCTAGCGCATGGAGATGATCGATCCGTTTGTCTTCCGGCTTTCCATCTTCGTGCTGGCGATCTTTGTCGGCTATTTCGTGGTCTGGGGCGTGACCCCTGCTCTGCACACCCCGCTGATGAGCGTCACCAACGCCATTTCTTCGGTGATTGTTGTCGGCGCCCTGATCGCAGTCGTGGTCCCCGCCGTGAATGATGCCTCCTGGATTTCCAAGGAGCTGGGCTTCTTCGCCCTGATATTTGCCAGCGTGAACATCTTCGGCGGCTTCCTGGTCACCAGCCGCATGCTGGCGATGTACAAGAAGAAAGAGAAGAAATGAGCCAGGCATCCATCGCCGCGCTTCTCTATCTCGTCGCGGGATCGCTGTTCATCCTCGCCCTCAAGGGGCTGTCCTCGCCGGCCAGCAGCCGCACCGGCAACCGCAACGGCATGATCGGCATGGTGATTGCCGTTCTCACCACCTTGTGGGTGGCGGATGTCACCGATCCTTTGACCTGGGGCCTTGTCATCGGTGGTCTGGCGATCGGCGGCGGCATCGGCGCGGTGATGGCCAAGCGCATCGCCATGACCAACATGCCCCAACTGGTGGCAGCCTTTCATTCGCTGGTGGGTCTGGCCGCCGTGCTGACCACGGGCGCCGCGCTGTATTCACCGGAGGTCTTCGGGATCGGCGTGACCGGCGCCATCCACATTCAGAGCCTGGTCGAGATGTCCCTTGGTGTCGCCATCGGCGCCATCACCTTTTCCGGCTCGGTCATCGCCTTTGCCAAATTGAACGGCAACATGTCGGGCGCACCCATCATTCTGCCGGCCCGGCATCTGCTCAATCTCGCGATTTTCGCCGCCATCATCGGTCTCATCGTCTATTTGACCGTCAGCCAGCAGCAATGGGCCTTCTGGGCCATCACCGGTCTTTCCTTCGTCTTCGGCATCACTCTCATCATTCCCATCGGCGGCGCCGACATGCCGGTGGTGGTGTCGATGCTGAATTCCTATTCCGGCTGGGCCGCCGCCGCCCTGGGTTTCACCCTGGAAAACACCGCCCTGATCATCACCGGCGCGCTGGTGGGGTCATCCGGTGCCATCCTGTCCTACATCATGTGCAAGGGCATGAACCGCAGCTTTGTCTCGGTGATCGCGGGCGGCTTTGGCGGCGAAACCGGTGGCCCTGCCGGGCCTAAGGAAACCCGTCCGGTCAAGCAAGGTTCGGCTGACGATGCCGCCTTCATCATGAAAAATGCGTCCAGTGTGATCATCGTGCCGGGCTACGGCATGGCGGTGGCCCAGGCCCAGCATGCGGTGCGCGAAATGGCCGACATGTTGAAGAAGGAAGGCGTCAAGGTCAGCTACGCCATTCATCCCGTGGCGGGCCGCATGCCCGGCCATATGAATGTTCTGCTGGCCGAAGCCAATGTGCCCTATGACGAAGTGTTCGAACTGGAAGACATCAACAGCCAGTTCGCCCAGGCCGATGTCGCGTATGTCATCGGCGCCAATGACGTCACCAACCCGTCCGCAAAAACCGATCCCAAATCGCCCATCTACGGCATGCCGATCCTGGATGTGGAAAAGGCCAAGACCGTGCTCTTCATCAAGCGCGGCATGGGTTCCGGTTATGCCGGGGTCGAAAATGAGCTCTTCTTCCGCGACAACACCATGATGTTGTTCGCGGACGCCAAGAAGATGACCGAAGAGATCGTCAAGGCGCTTGGTCATTAGAAGTGGGGCCACTAGGCGCTTGTACTTCTCCGGCGAAGTCCTAAATTAAGCCTGCGTGGGACGACCCGCGCTTCCCCTCATCATCCGGGACGGCCCGGCTCACCTGGAGAGCCGTCATGGCCTGGTTTTATCTTCTCATCGCCGGTGTTCTTGAAATTGTTTGGGCCGCCGGCCTGAAGCAGTTGCAAAGCGCTGGGTCTATCGGTCTTGGCCTGCTCACGGGTTTGGCGATGCTCGCCAGCCTGGGTTTTTTGGCAGTGGCGATGCGGTCTCTGCCGCTGGGCACGGCCTATGCGGTATGGACCGGTATCGGCACGCTGGGCGCGTTTCTGATTGGAATTGTGCTGTTGCATGAGCCCGTCAACGCGATGCGTGTTGGGGCGGCGCTGTTGATCGTGTCCGGCCTGATGCTGATGAAATTTTCAGATGCATGATGTCTGCCTACAATGCCTATAGATTGAGCGCCTGAATTTTCCCTTCACTGGTCTAAAGCCCTTGTCGCGTCTCGATCTTCCCGGTCATGATGGCAGGGGGGATGCCATGACATCGGCTGAATCAATTCGGTCTTCAAACTATCGCTGGTTCCAGATGTTGCTGGGGCTGATCGCGATGATGTCGATCTCCAGCCCGCAATATGTCTGGACCCTGTTTACCGGCCCATTGAGCAGGACCATGGGCACGACCCTGGCGGAGATCCAGGTCACCTTCTCGCTGCTGATCGTGCTGCAGACATTCTTCTCGCCCATCCAGGCTTACCTGGTGGATCGCTTCGGTCCCCGGCTGTTGATCACGGTGGGCGCCCTGATGTCGGGCGGCAGCTGGGTGCTGTCGGCTTACGCCGCCAACCTCTGGACCCTCTATATCGCGTATGGCGTGATTGGTGGTTTGGGCACCGGCATCATCTATGTCGGCATCATCGGGTTGATGGTGCGCTGGTTTCCGGATCGCCGGGGCCTTGCCACCGGCATCGCCGCTGCCGGCTATGGCTTCGGCGCGATCTTCACCAGCTTTCCCATCGACAGCATGATCAAACTCTCCGGCTATCAGCACACGCTGCTGGTTTGGGGCGTACTCCAGGCCATTGTCGGCGTCCTGGCCGCACAGGGTTTGCGCATGCCGCCGGCGAACTATCGTCCGTCCGGCCAAGAGGTGGCGATGACGCAGGAGCAATCGGGCCGCAGTTACACGCCGCGGCAGATGCTCAAGAATCCGATCTTCTATCTGCTTTTCTTCATGATGACGCTGATGTCCACCAGCGGCTTGATGATGGTTTCGAACGTCGGGCCCCTGGCGCATGAATTCAAGATTGCCGATGCTTTGGTGTGGGGCATGGCGGCGTTGCCGCTGTCGCTCACCCTGTCGCGGCTCACCAATGGTTTGACCCGCCCGTTTTTCGGCTGGGTGTCGGATCATATCGGCCGCGAAGTGACCATGGCCCTGGCGTTTTCGATTGAGGCCGTGGCGATCCTGTTGCTCTTCGCGGTCATCGACCAGCCGGTCTTGTTCGTGGTGTTGACCGGCGTGGTCTTTTTCGGCTGGGGCGAGATTTTCTCGCTGTTCCCATCCACGCTCACCGATACCTTCGGCCCCAAATT
Source organism: Alphaproteobacteria bacterium (assembly GCA_947474565.1). Lineage (GTDB taxonomy): Bacteria > Pseudomonadota > Alphaproteobacteria > Micropepsales > Micropepsaceae > Rhizomicrobium. The sequence goes on along the minus strand of CANJIS010000007.1, from coordinate 81,364 downwards.
CGCTGCCACCAATTACGGCTTTCTCTATATCGCGCAGGGCATCGGCTCGATCCTTGGCGGGCCGGTGGCGGCGCTGCTGGTGCAAATGAGCGGAAGCTGGGCAACTGTGTTTGTGCTGGCCGCTTGCGCAGATGTGCTAACTGCGGTGCTGGCTATCGCAATCCTTCGGCCTATGCGCCGGCGCCACGCGGCCCTGAGCGGCTAAGTTTCCGTGCGCCGGGGCATCGCCAAGACGGCAAGCCCCATCTCCGCCAGAATGCGCACAATCATGACCGCTATCGCGCCGCGCAGCAGCGACCACAGGATCAGGAGGGTGCCGTCCAGCGGTGGATTGCCGAACAGGCGCGGATAGCGGCCCGGCATGGGCGGCGGGACAAAGCTCATGATCCGGATGCCGCGCATCACGCCCAGAGTTACAAAGACGGCGATCACGATCAGCATCACGAAATAAAGACAGCGGATCAGACGCGGTGCGATAGACGATTTGAGAGTGAAAATATCGCCAATGGTCATGTGACTCTCCCGTTAAAGTCCGCCCATTTTCGTGACTTTCTTCCACTCCGTCGCCGTCACAGGCTGCACCGACAGGCGAATGCTTTTCACCAGGCTCATCTCGGCCAAGGATGGCGTCGCCTTTATTTCCGCCAACGTCACCGGGCGGGGCACATCCTTCACCGCCTTCACATCCACCAGTCCGAAAATGCCTTTCTCGTCGGTGGGGTCGGGCCGGAACTCGCCGATCACTTCCACAATCCCGACCACGGCTTTCTCGTCACCGGAATGATAGAAGAAAGCCAGATCACCTTTTTTCATCGCCTTGAGATTCAGCTTGGCGGTGTGATTGCGCACACCGCTCCAGGGCTCGCCCTTGGCGCCCTTTTTTTTCTGCATCTTCCAGGACCAGGTTTCCGGTTCGCTTTTCAGCAGCCAGTAATTCATTTCTCGAAACTCATTCTGTGGTGAGCTTGCGGCTCATCAGCCGCATCAAGGCTTCGCCCAAGGGCAGCGTGCCGCTGATCAGGTCTGCCATGGCTTCGGCAATCGGAAGCTCCACCCCGGCATCTCGCGCACGTTTCACCAACGCCGGCGCGGTCGCCACGCCTTCGGCCAGAGGATTGCCCGGCGCCGCCAGTTCGCTCATGCTTTTGCCCCGGCCCAATTCCACGCCGAAGGAAAAATTGCGCGACGACATGCTGGTGGCGGTCAGCACCAGATCGCCAAGTCCTGACAATCCTTCCAGAGTTTCCCGCCGCGCGCCCAACGCCTCACCCAGACGCGCCAGTTCGGCAAATCCTCGCGCCAGCAGCGCTGCACGGGCGTTTTCGCCCAAGCCCAAGCCTTCGACCACACCGCAGGCGATGGCATAGACATTCTTGGCCGCGCCACCCAGCGCCACGCCCGTCACATCGTCGCTGGCATAGGGGCGAAAGGCGGGTGTGCTCAGGCTGATCTGCAGGCGCGCCGCCACATCTTCATTCGCTGCGATGGTCACGGCGGTGGGAAGGCCGCGTCCCACATCGCGGGCAAAGGACGGCCCTGACAGCAAGGCGATGGCGGCGCGTGGCGCGGCGGCGGCGGCGATTTCATGCACCAGCCTGCCGGTGTTTTTTTCGATGCCCTTGGCACAGATCACCAGCGGCGCCTCCGGCGCCATCAGCGGTGTCAGGCGGGCCATGAATTCGCCCAGCACTTGCGCCGGCACCACAATCAGCAACGCCTCCGCTTTGGCGGCTTCTTTCAAATCGCCGGTGACGCGCAAATCCGCCGGTATCTCGACGCCGGGCAGAAAGGAATTGCGGCGGGTTTCGCGGATGCTTTCCAGAACTTCGGTCTCACGCACCCACAGCAAGGTGTCGCGCCCGGCGTCGCGCGCGGTCAGCGCCAATGCCGTGCCCCAGGCGCCAGCGCCCAGAACGGCAATGCGGGAATATGGCTTTGAGTCTGACGAGGAAGTGGGCATAGGGAACACGAAATGATCGGTTGATTATTCAGGAAGGGCTTCTATCCTGACCGGAACAACAGTCCGGAGCAATCCGGGAGGAAACAATGGCCGTCATAATCCGCCTGTTCACTGGTCGCTTGGCGGCCTTTATCGCTGTGTTGCTTGCGGTGCATCTGTTTGCAGCCCCCGCGCAAGCACAGTTCGGCGGCGGCCATGTCCAGTTCACGGCCGACCAGAAAGCGCAGCTGGACAAGATCAGCGCCTATCTCAACAGCCTGCGCATCATCAAAAGTGGCTTTATCCAGATGGGGCCGGAAGGCCAGATGGATCAGGGCCAGTTCCTGTTGGAGAAGCCGGGCAAGCTGCGCTTCGAATACAGCCCGCCCAATCAGACGTTGATCGTGGCCACCGGCGGCAATGTCTATATCAAGAATGGCCGTCTCAACACGGTGGATCGCTACCGGCTTTCCAACACCCCGCTGGGGCTTCTGCTCAGCGACAATGTGGATTTGAAAAACAACCTCGCCGTCACCGGTCTCGAGATTCAGCCTGACGCGCTGGTGCTGCATGCCCGCACCTTCGAGAACCAGCAGCAAGGCGTCATTACGATGGTGTTCTCCAATCCGCAGATCGAACTGCGGCAATGGACGGTGAAGGACAATCAGGGTGCCACCACCATGTTGGCGCTGCGCAATCGCGAGCCCGTAACGGGGCCGGTGGATGAGACGCTGTTCACCGTGCCGGTGAAAGACCCGCCGCGAATAGCAAAATGAAACCGCTGGTCGGGATTGTCTGCGACCGCAAGAGCCACAGCGATGGCAGCCATTCCCACCGCGCTGGCGAAGAATATGTTCGCGCTGTCCGGGACGTGGCGGGCGCAGCACCGCTTCTGATTCCCGCTTCCGATCCGCAGCCCGATATCGCCGGGCTGATGGCGCGGCTGGATGGCCTTCTGCTTCCCGGCGCGCCGTCCAACGTTTCGGGCTGGCGTTATGGCGTTGAGCTTGCCCCCGGCACACTGCTGGACGAAGCGCGTGATGCCACCAGCCTCGCGCTGATCCCTGCCGCGATTAAGGCGGGCCTGCCGCTGTTCTGTATCTGCCGCGGCTTTCAGGAATTGAATGTGGCGCTGGGTGGCAGCCTCAATCCGCATGTGGCGGCGAGCGGGCTTGATCATCGTGAAGATGGCGCCGCTTCGCTTTCCGCCCAATACGCCCCCGCCCATGCCGTCGCGATCACGCCGGGCGGGCTTCTCTCCGGCTTGCTGAAGACACAAGAGGTGATGGTCAATTCCCTGCACGCCCAGGGCATTGCCCGGCTGGTGCCCGGCCTGGTGGTGGAAGCGCGCGCGCCCGATGGCCTGATCGAAGCCGTGTCGCAGCCGTCCGCTCGGGAATTTGTCCTAGTGGTGCAGTGGCATCCCGAATGGTTTGCCGGCAGCGATCCTGTGAGTTTGGCGCTATTCGGGGCTTTTGGCCGGTCGGTCGAATCGCATTCGCAGAACTATGACAAAAATGGTCATAGCAAGAAAAAAATCATATAAATCCTTTTAAGAAGAAAATAGTTGAAACCTGTGACTTTTGTGCATAGGTTAGTCCTTGGAAATGGTGGGTTGCCAAGCACTGCCCCCCCGCTCGCAAAGCGGCCCCCATCTTCCGCTGGCAGGCCGGTATCCCCTCCTGGCCGCCTTCGGCGCGTAACGGCGCATTTAAGCGCCCGACCCTCACCGGTCGGGCGCTTTTTTTGTGCCTAGGTCACCCGCCTGAGGGTCAGGTTGAGGCGCCCGCCGCCGGGGACCAGGGTCGAGGTGCCGGGCAGGATGCGGTCAATGCCGTGATAGGCCAGCCGCGCCGGGCCGCCGAACATCACCACATCGCCGGTCGCCAGTTTCAAGCTTTTGGTGGGCCCGCGCCGGGCCGCGCCGCCGATGCGGAAGATGGCGTCATCGCCCAGCGACACCGACACCACCGGCGAGCCCAAGGCTTTCTCGTCCTTGTCCTGATGCAGGCCCATGCGCGCGCCCGCGCGATAGAGATTGACCAGGCAGCATTCCGCTTCCGGTCCGTCCGCGGTTTCATTCCACAAGTCGGTCAGCGTCGGCGGGATGGCGGGCCAGGGCTTGTCCGTCACCGGATGGCGTGGCTGATAGCGATAGCCGGATTTGTCCGACACCCAGCCCAGCGCGCCGAAATTTGTCTCTTCCACCGAGAAGGGTTTGCCATTGCCCGGCATCACCGGCCGGTAAAATGGCGCCTGTTTTTCCAGCGCCAAAACATCCTGCAGCAATTTTTCCTGGGCGGCGCGGTTGAACTTTTCGCGCCAGAAATAAACTCCCGGCGCTATCTCAATGCGGCTCACCACTGATAGGGGCTTCGCGTCGGTACGGTGAAAATCCCGCCATGGAAATTTTCCATGCCGTGCGCCGCAAGCCAGGCTTTCAGGCTCGCAGGCTCATAGTGATTGGTGATCCAGGACGACAGCGTCATGCCGCGCGCTTCCTCTCTGGCGAAATCCAGAAACGGCCTCAGCCAGCGCTGATGTTTCTTGGGAAAATGCAGATAGGGAAAGCGCGCATATTGCGCCGCCGCCAAATCATAAGCCTGCCAGCCCTTGGCGTGGATCAGATACAGCGCGGAGGCGAAACTGGTGCGGTCTTGGCCGCCCGAGCATTTGAGCATGAAGGGCTTGGGCGCTTCATCGAAACACTGGATCAGCCGTATCAGCATCGCTTTGGTCGGCAGCTTGCGGGAATCCAGCATGGCATCGAGATGGGCGATACCGCGTGCGCCGGCCGCCGCCGTTTCATTCTTCCACCAGGACAGATCATCGTTGCGGCCGCGCAGGTTGATCACTGCCTTGATGCCGCGCTTTTCCAGGAACGGGCCCACGCCCCTGGGGCCCCACGCCTGGGCGGCACGCGAAGCTTCGCCGGGCATCACCCAGTGGAAATTATAGAGAATATCGCCGATAGAGCGCATAGACTGGCTTATAGCCCGGCGTTTAATTTAAGAAAAACCGGACCCCAGGAAATATAGTCGAAGAGACCTTCCATGCGCATTGCCCGAGCCACCCTGATGAAAAGCTGGACCCGGTTCAGCGTGCTGGCGGCTTTGGTCTTCGCGGTGCTGGCGTATCTGGATTATCGCCTCAAAGCGTTGGCCGGGGTGAACACGGCGGATATGGGCGGCTTCAGCAGCAAGGTGGAATTTCAGGCGGCTTTTGTGGTCTGGCGGCCGCTCGATCTGGCGGTGCGGGCCGGCTTCAATCTGGGCCTCGATTACCTCTTGATGCCGCTTTACGCCGCCGCCTTCTTCTATTCGGGGATTGTTGCGGCAGAAGGTCTGGCGCCGCGGCCGGGCCGGACGCGGCGGATCATTCTGGCGATGATCTGGGTGCCGGTGATCGGCGCCTTTGCCGGCGCCTGCGAAAATGCGCTGCACCTTTCCATGCTGTTCCAGGGTACCGCCAACGATACGCTGGTCATGGCGTCTGGCATCGCCAACCGCGTGAAGATGGTGGCCTTGATGGTCGGACTGCTTCTGTTTGTGGGGGCCGTGATGGCCAGATTCCAGGAGCGCCGGGCCCGGCAAACGCGGGTAGGGTTCGGCGACTAAATCGGGTCTTGGCGGCGGTCCTTGACCGCCCCCCTTATTTCCGTATATTCCGCGCCTCTCTGGCAAAGCAATTTTCCAGAAAACCTTTTATTTTCAAGGAATTACCCTATGTACGCGGTGATCCGCACGGGCGGAAAACAGTATAAAGTCGCCCAGGACTCGGTCCTGACGGTGGAAAGCCTGGCCGGCGATGTCGGCTCCAAGCTCACCATCTCGGACGTCCTGATGCTGGGCGGCGATGCCCCCAAGCTGGGTGCGCCGCTGGTCAAGGGCGCTTCGGTTTCGTGCGAAATCGTCGAACACGGCCAGGGCGAAAAAGTCATCGCCTTCAAGAAAAAGCGCCGCAAGAATACCCATCGTAAGCGTGGTCACCGCCAGCACTTCACGAAGTTGAAAGTGCTGAGCATCATCGCCGGTTAAAGAGAGCAAGTCATGGCACACAAGAAAGCTGGCGGTTCTTCGCGCAACGGTCGCGACAGCAATCCCAAAATGCTCGGCGTGAAGCTGTTCGGCGGCGAAGCTGTTGCCGGCGGCAACGTGATCATCCGTCAACGCGGCACCAAATTCTACGCCGGCGAAGGCGTGGGCATGGGCAAGGACCATACCCTTTACGCCCTTCGTTCGGGCGCGGTCTCGTTCAAGACCGGCTTCAAGCGTCGCACCTTTGTGTCCGTGGTGGCGACCGCTCCGGCGAAGATCGCGGCAGAATAAGGCGGCTGAAGACATAGGCCGCCGATTAAAATCGGCGGCCCATTCAAGCGAGGGAGATGGTCCGCCATCTCCCTTTTTTATTTCCCTCGCACGAAAGGACTGTGAGGGATGTCATGTCTGTTCTGGAGAGCGAAAGATTGATTTTGAGGCCGGTCCGGCATGGCGATGCCACCGCGATCACGGTTTGGCTGGGTGATTACGACGTGGCTAGGATGCTGGCGCGTGTGCCTTTTCCTTACAGCGAAGGCGATGCCGAGAATTTCATCGCCGAGGCTGACGCGCACCGCTTTGCGATTCAGCGCAAACAGGATGGATTGTTCCTGGGCATGATCGCACTTCAGCCCGACCAGGATTGGGAATTCGGCTATTGGCTGGGACGGCCCTTCTGGGGGCTGGGGTTTGCCACCGAAGCCGCCCGCAGACTGGTGACCTATGCTTTTGTCGAGCTGAACCAGCCGACCGTGCATGCCGGCTGGTTCACCGATAATCCGGCCTCCGGCAACGTGTTGTCCAAGCTGGGGGCGCGCCACAATGGCAGCCGGATGCGGGATTGCCGGGCTCGGGGCGTCAAAGTTCTGTGCCATGACATGCTGTTGACGCAGGCCAATTTCCTGCGAAAACAGGCTGCATAATGGAGCGCCGGGCCGGAAAACTGTGTGCGGTTTTCCGTAGCCCGCGCGACCATTATTAAAGGTAAAAATCATGCGGTTCCTGGACGTAGCCAAAGTTTATGCCTCCTCCGGTGCGGGGGGTAACGGTTGCATCGCGTTCCGGCGTGAGAAGTTCATCGAGTTCGGCGGCCCCTATGGCGGCGATGGCGGCCGGGGCGGCGATGTCTGGGTCGAAGCGGTGGAAAATCTCAACACCCTGATCGACTACCGTTACCAGCAGCATGTGAAAGCTGAGAACGGCAAAGGCGGCAAGGGCAAGGTGATGACCGGCGCCAATGGCGCCGATGCGGTGATGAAAGTGCCGGTCGGTACCCAGATCTACGAAGAGGATGGCGAAACCCTGATCGCCGACCTGGCGCAGACCGGCCAGCGGATGCGGCTATTGCGCGGCGGCAATGGCGGCTTCGGCAATGCGCATTTTAAAAGTTCGACAAATCAGGCGCCGGATTTCGCCAATCCCGGCCAGCCGATGGAAGAACGGATTTTCATCCTGAAGCTGAAGCTGATCGCCGATGCTGGACTGATCGGCATGCCCAATGCCGGAAAATCCACCTTTGTCAGCCGTGTTTCGGCGGCGCGGGCCAAGATTGCCGACTATCCCTTCACCACTCTAGAGCCGCAATTGGGCGTGGTGAAGATCGATGATTTCGATTTCGTGATCGCGGACTTGCCCGGTCTGATCGAGGGCGCCCATGAAGGCGTCGGTCTGGGTGATCGTTTCCTGGGTCATGCCGAGCGTTGCGGCGCGATCCTGCATCTGGTGGACGGCACCGAAGACGCCATCGCCAAGACCTATAAGACCATCCGCACCGAGCTTGGGGCCTATGGTCATGGGCTGGACAAAAAGTTCGAGATCCTGGCGCTGAACAAATGTGACGCCATTCCCCCCGGCGACCTGGCGAAAAAGAAAGCGGCGCTGGAAAAAGCCAGTGGCCAGAAGGTCTATATTCTGTCGGGCGTGTCGGGCCGGGGCGTCAATGATGTGCTGCGGGTGATGGCGGCGCAGATCCGCCGCCGCCGCGAAGAACGTGCCGAGGAAAAGGAAATGCGCCAGCCCAAAATTGCGCGCATACCGTCTACCCGCGCCGGCCGCCAATCGGTGAATTTCAAAGCGCCTGTGGTGCCTGCCGAAACGCTGAAAAGCGTGGCGGCCTATGAAAAACTGAAATCGGACGAAGCCCGGGCCGCTGCGCGCAAATCTGCGTCCAAGCCCGCGCCTTTGGCCAAGCTTCAAAAGCAGACCGCCGCAGCGCCGAAAAAATCCGTCAAAGGTCCGGCCAAGACCGCGCCCAAGCCCAGGGGTAAGGCCAAACCCAAACCGCTGTCCAAAGCCAAGCCCCGGTCTCACAGTGGCTGGGCCAAGGCCAAGCCGCGTAACGCCAGCAGGACGCGCCAACGGGCGGGCAAGGGTCATCAAAAGAAGCAACGGCGATGAATGTCTTCGACACGGCCAAGCTGATCGTGATCAAGGTGGGCTCGGCGCTGCTGGTGGATGGCGCCACGGGCGAACTGCGCCGTGCCTGGCTGGAATCCTTGTGCGCCGATGTCGCCGCCATCAAGCGCGAAGGCAAACAGGTTATCCTGGTGTCGTCCGGCGCCATTGCGCTGGGACGCCGCGCCTTGAAGCTGAAAGCGGGCGCATTGCGACTGGAAGAAAGCCAGGCGGCGGCGGCGGCAGGGCAGGTGCGGCTGGCCGAAGCCTATGCCGATATTTTCGCTGGTGAAAATATTGTGGCGGCGCAGATTCTGCTCACGCTGGGGGATACCGAAGAACGCCGCCGCTATCTCAACGCCCGCGCCACGCTCAACACCTTGCTCGACCTGGGCGCCGTGCCGGTGATCAATGAGAATGACACGGTGGCGACGGCGGAAATCCGCTTCGGCGACAATGACCGGCTGGGCGCGCGCGTCGCTTCCATGATGGGCGCCGACGCGCTGGTGCTGCTGTCAGATGTGGATGGCCTTTACACTGCCGATCCGCGCGGTGACGCCAATGCCAAACATATTCCCGAAGTTACTGCCATCACGCCGGAAATCGAAGCCATGGCCACCGGTTCGGTTTCGGGTCTGGGGCGTGGCGGCATGGCCTCCAAAATCATCGCGGCCCGCATCGCCACGGCGGCCGGGGCCGATGTGGTGATTACCAAGGGCGAAAGCATCCATCCCTTGGCCAAGATCCGTGAGGGCGCGCGGCACACGGTGTTTCGCGCCACCACCACGCCGGCGGCAGCGCGCAAGCGCTGGATTGCCGGCGTGCTCAAGCCCGAAGGCATACTGGTGATCGATGAAGGCGCGGTGCGGGCGCTGACCGAAGGCAAAAGCCTGTTGCCCGCCGGCATCCGCCAGGTGGATGGCCGGTTTGAACGCGGCGACGCGGTGCTGGTGAAAGACCGGGAAGGCCGCGAAATTGCCCGTGGTTTGGCGGCTTACAATGCATCCGACGCAGAGCGGATCGCGGGCAAACGCACCGTCGAAATCGAGGCTATTCTGGGCTATCGTGGCCGGGACGAAATGATCCATCGCGACGATCTGGCCCTGACTGTTTTGGAAAATAAGTCATGACTTTGCATGACAAGGGCGATGCCCTGACTGCGGAAATGATGGCCATCGGCGCAGCCGCCCGTGCGGCAGCGCGTGGGTTACGCGAAGCGTCCGACGCGGTGAAGACCAAGGCCTTGCGCGAAGCCGCAAAGGCGATCCGCGCCCATGCCGATGACATTCTTGTCGCCAACGCCAGGGACATCGAAGCCGCCAAGGCGGCGGGCATGGCAGCTTCGCTGCAAGACCGGCTGGCGCTCAATCCGGCGCGGATCGAAGCCGTCGCCAAGGCGGTAGACGATGTTGCGGGCCAGGCCGATCCCAATGGCCGCGAGCTGGCGCGCTGGTCGCGCCCCAATGGGCTCGATATTGCCCGCGTCGCCACGCCTATCGGCGTGATCGGCATTATTTATGAGTCCCGTCCCAATGTGACGGCAGACGCCGGCGCCATCGCGCTCAAAGCCGGCAATGTCGCCATCCTGCGCGGCGGTTCGGATTCAGTCCATTCCTCCAGCGCTATCCATGCTGCGATGGTGCAGGGGCTCAAGGCGGCCGGACTGCCGGAAGCTGCCATTCAATATGTCCGCAACACCGACCGCGCTGCGGTGGGCCTGATGCTGGAAGGCTTGAACGGCACCATCGATCTGATCATTCCACGCGGCGGCAAGGGGCTGACCGGCCGGGTGATGCGCGAAGCGCGGGTGCCGGTGCTGGCGCATCTGGAAGGCCTTTGCCATGTCTATGTCCATGACAAGGCCGAGCTCGCCATGGCGCGCAAGATCGTGCTCAACGCCAAAATGCGGCGCACGTCTATCTGCGGCGCGGCCGAGACGCTGTTGCTGGCCGCGAAAATCCTGACCTCGCATGGTTTGCCGATCCTGCAGGATCTGGCAGCGGCGGGTTGTGAAATTCGCGGTGATGACGCGGTGCGCGCGGCTTTTCCCGCCGCCAAGCCCGCCACCGAAGAAGACTGGAAGACCGAATATCTGGACGCCATCATCGCGGTGCGGGTGGTGAACGGGCTGGAAGACGCCATCGCCCATATTGAGCATTATGGCTCGCACCACACCGATTCCATCGTCACCGAAGACGCAGGCGCCGCTGAAACATTCCTGAACGCCCTCGATAGCGCCATTGTCCTTTGGAACGCCTCCACCCAATTCGCCGATGGCGGCGAGTTCGGCATGGGCGCAGAAATCGGCATCGGCACCGGCAAGCTGCATGCCCGCGGCCCCGTCGGCGTGGAACAGCTCACCACTTTCAAATATGTGGTGCGCGGCAACGGCCAAACACGTCCTTGAAAAAGCTTCGCCCTTGAACTGGATACGACCGCCGGGACCGGTAGCAAACGGCCTCAAGATCGGGCTGTTCGGCGGCTCCTTCAATCCCGCCCATAGCGGTCATCTGTATGTCGGCCTCACGGCGCTGAAGCGGCTGGGGCTGGATTATGTCTGGTGGCTGGTCAGTCCGGGCAACCCGCTGAAAGACGGCAAGGCGATGGCGCCTTTTGAAAAGCGGCTGCTGGCGGCGCAAAAAATTGCCACTGATCCGCGCCTGATCGTCAGCGATCTGGAACGCCAGTTGGGCACGCGTTACACCATCGATACCGTGAAGCTTCTGCAACAGCGGTTCCCGCAGGTTCAGTTCGTCTGGCTGATGGGTAGCGACAATCTGGAAAATTTCCACCTCTGGCGGGACTGGCAGGGCATCGCCCGCGCCGTGACCGTAGCGGTGGTGCAGCGCCCGGGCAGTATCATGGCGGCGGTGCATGCCGCGCCCATCCGCCGCTTCGGCGTCCGGCGCGTCACAGACGGCAAGCTGCCCCGCCCACCGGCCATCCTGATCCTGGATGGCGCCCGCAACCCGCAAAGCGCCACACGGTTGAGGGCGCTTGGCCAGATATGCTAAATTCTGAACAGCAACGGAGGAAGAAACCCTGAGTCCCGCCAAAACGAAGAAGACCAAAGCCAAGGTCAAGAAACCCGCCTCAAAAAAAGCTGCCGCCAAAAAGCCCGGCAAAAAGCCGGCGGCGAAGAAGCCCTCAAAAAAGCCAGATCCCAAGAAGGCTGCGCCCAGCAAGGCGAAGCCCAAAAAGGCACCGGCGCGGAAAAATGCGCCCGCCCTCAAAAAAGCGCCTGCGCCCAAAAAGGCTGTCGCGCCGAAAAAGGCCGTAGCGCCCAAAAAGGCTGTTGCGCCCAAAAAGACCGTAACGCCCCAAAAGGCGGCGCCCGTGCCGCAATCCGCGCTGCTGGACCGCATCACGACGTCTCTGGAAGACGACAAGGCCGAGGATATCGTCACCATCAGTTTGGCCGGCCGTTCTTCGCTCTGTGATGTGGTGGTGATCGCGTCTGGCCGTTCGACCCGTCATGTCATGTCCATCGCAGATCATCTGGCGCGCCGGTTGAAAGATATCGGCTATGGCACCCGCCCGGTCACGGGCGCGGGGCAGGGCGACTGGGTTCTGGTGGATTGCGGTGACATCATCGTGCATGTCTTCCGTCCCGAAGTGCGCGATTACTACGACCTGGAAGGCATGTGGTCGGTGCAATAGCGCCGGGGGAGCAGGCCCATGCGTCTTTGGATATTTGCTATTGGATCGGCCCGCGGCAGTTCGGAAGGCGCGCTGTGCGATGAATATATCGGCCGTGCTGTAAAGCTGGGCCGCAATATCGGCTTCTCCGCTGTCCATGTCGAAGAGCTGTCCATCGGCAAGGCGCGTGACGCCAAGACCCGCATGGCCGAGGAAGCCGAAAAGCTTTCGGCGCGCCTGCCGGATGGCGCTCATATTGTTTTGCTGGATGCGCGCGGCAAGGGTATGACTAGCGAGGACTTTGCGGAAATGCTGGGGGCGCTGCGCGATGCCGGCACCCGCGATCTGGTCTTCGTGCTGGGCGGGCCCGACGGGCTGGCGCCGCTGTCTGGAAAAAAGCCAGGCCGGAGTCTCGCTTTCGGACCCCAGACCTGGCCTCATCTTCTGGCGCGCGCCCTGCTCAGCGAGCAGGTCTATCGCGCCATGACTATTCTAAGTGGTCACCCGTACCACCGGCCTTAATCGAGAACCCCTCCGGTCTTCGCAACTCTGCTCGGCGCCGGGCGTAGCCGCGCCTCGCGTTGCTACGACCACCTCCCCTTTCAGCGTGCTGCGCACGCAAAGGGGAGGCGGGTCTGTGTACGCGTCAGTTACGCACCACCACCGCAGAAGTTGGCTTGCACCACGCAATCGCCCGAGCCATTGGCCTGGCACTGCGCCAGGGCAATCGCGCTGGCAGTGGTCTTGTCGGCGTCGGTAACGGCAAAGACGTGATTGGTCTGAGGGCTCATCACCAGGGCGGCACAGCTGCCCGCCACGGCGACGCGCACGGCACAGTCATTGGCCCCGGCCTTGGCACACTCGGCCTGGGCGCGAACGCGGGCCGCTTCCGGATCGGGGTAGCCCCAGGCAGCGCCATAGCCCAGCGACGAGCCGGACAGCGAAATCGCACCATAGGTGCCGGCGCTGTGTTTTTGGTACATCCACCAGCCGCCGACAGCGCTGGTCAAAATCAGCAACAGCAGGCCAACCAGCCAAAGCTTCCTGCGAGTTTCGTAATACATGACGCAAGTCTCCCGTTATTCTGGGGGAGACATCTCAAGCTCCGTGCCAGCTTTTAACGGGGATTTCCGCGCCAAGCTGAGGCACATAACCCTTCCTTAACCATTTTGGGGGATGCTGCTGTGTCGCTTTAGGACAGGTCGCATTTTCTCCGGAAAACCGCTGCACACTTTTCCTGAAAATGCTTAGTGGGACACCCCGCTCATGGAAATCAAAGGCACCAGCCGCGTCGAGATCAGCGCCGTAAAGCGCAAGTCTTCTGCTGCCTCAACGGGCGGCAGTTTTCAGGTCAGTGATAGCGCCGAACCGCATGCCCAGATCATTTCCGGTCCCGGCCCGATCGCGGCGCTCGACTCCATATTGGCGTTGCAGGATATGGGCGACCCCACCGAAGGCCGCTCCAAGGGTCAGGCCCATGGCGAACAGCTTCTCGACATCCTGGATGCGGTGCGTGATGGCATGCTGGCCGGCGGCATTCCCCGCGCCACCCTGAACAAGCTGGCGGTGGCGGTTACCCGCCGTCACGATGTTTTCGCCGACCCCAAGCTCCAGGACGTGCTCGACCAGATCGAGCAGCGTGCCCATGTTGAGCTGGCGAAGCTGGAACAGCTCGACAAGCGCGTGGCTTGAACGCGCGTTTCGCCCAAAGTTCCCCTGAACGCTGCCATTCAACGGCAACACAATTTGGCCGTTGTTAAAGGCGAAGTTTCGGCACCGTTTTTATCGAAAGATTAAAAATGAAATCCAGGCTCTGGGCCATGACTTTGGTCGCCGTCCTTGCCTCTTTCACAACGCTTGCCGCTCAACCCGGCAGCAGCGTCAGCGCGCCCGGCCAGGGCAGCGCGGTGGCGGAATCCTTCGTGAAAGACAACATCGCCAAAAGTCTGACCATTCTGATTAATGCCGGCTTGTCAGCCCAGGACCGCAGTCAGCAGCTTGAATCCGTGCTGCTCGGCATGACGGATACCAAGCGCATCGCCACCTTCACGCTAGGCGCGTACGCACAGAAAGCCTCGCAGGCGGATCAGGATGCTTTTGCCGCCGCGTTCCAGAATTATTCGGTGGCGGTTTACCGCTCCTATTTCGCCCGCTTCAGCGGCCAGACATTGACGGTATCGGGGTCCAGCCAGCGTACCCCCGACGATATTATCGTCGTGACGAAATTGATCGATCCCCATGCCTCGTCCGGGCAAGCGCCGCTGGAAGTGAGTTTCCGTGTGCGCACCGATGCAGGCAAACCCGTTGTCACGGATCTTGGCGTCATGGGCATTTGGCTGGCCCTGTCGCAGCGCGATCAGTTCGTCTCTTACCTGAACGCCAATGGCGGCAGCGTTCCAAAGCTGACGACCTATGTGCAGCAGGTCGCCACCCAGTTCGCGTCCGGCCGCTGAACTCTATAATCCCAGAAAAGGTGTAAAGCCGCCGACGATCATGCGTTTGGCGTCAAAGGGCGTGTCCGCCATCATGGCCTTCAGCCTGTCATCCTCCATGACCTTTGCGTTGACGTCGTCACGCACCGCCTTGGACGGGTAGACGATCCAGGAAAACACCACCACTTCGTCCTCTGTTGCCTGCACTGCGCGGGGAAACGATGTCAGCTTGCCATACGGCGTGTCATCGCCGATGCATTCGATGCAATCGGTCGCACCATACTCTTTCCATATGGGCGCACATTTGCGCGCCAGTTCTTTGTATTTTTCGATATTGCCTTTGGGCACCGCGATCACAAAACCGTCGACATAGGCCATGGCCATCTCCGCGCTTTTCCGCCACCGATCCTAGTCAAATAAAAAGGCGGCCGTCAGGCCGCCTTTTGCAGAAATTTCTGGAACCGATCTCAGATATCCAGAAGCATCCGCTGGGGATCTTCCAGATTGTCCTTGACCTTGACCAGGAAGGTCACGGCTTCGCGGCCGTCCACGATGCGGTGGTCGTAAGACAGCGCCAGATACATCATCGGGCGGATTTCGATCTTGTCGCCAATCGCCATGGGGCGGGGCTGGATCTTGTGCATGCCCAGAATGCCGGACTGCGGCGAGTTGAGAATGGGCGTGGACATCAAGGATCCGAACACGCCTCCATTGGTGATGGAGAAGGTGCCGCCCTGAAGTTCTTCGATCTTCAGCTTGCCGTCGCGGGCGCGGGTTCCGTAGTCCACGATGGCCTTTTCGATTGCCGCCAGCGACAGTTGATCGGCGTCGCGTATCACCGGAACCACAAGGCCCTTCTCGGTCGAAACCGCGATGCCGATATCGTAGTAGTTCTTGTAGATGATGTTCTCGCCTTCGATCTCGGCGTTGATGTTGGGCAGCTCTTTCAGAGCCGTCACCACCGCTTTGGCGAAGAAGCCCATGAAGCCCAGCTTGACGCCATGCTTCTTCTCGAACGCATCCTTGTAATGGGTGCGTGCCGCCATCACGGCGGTCATGTCCACTTC
Organism: Alphaproteobacteria bacterium; assembly: GCA_947474565.1. Lineage (GTDB taxonomy): Bacteria > Pseudomonadota > Alphaproteobacteria > Micropepsales > Micropepsaceae > Rhizomicrobium. The sequence goes on along the minus strand of CANJIS010000007.1, from coordinate 65,856 downwards.
GTTGAAGGTGGTGAGCTGAGCGGCCGTGTTCTGCGATTCCTTCAGGCGCAGCGCCACGGTCTTGCGCAGGCGCGTCATCGGCACGATTTCCTCGCGCGCTGCATTGTGGCGCGGGCCGGAGGGCACGGCGGGACCGGCGGCGGGCTTGGAAGCGCGCGATTCCAGCGCCCCCAGCATATCGCCCTTGGTCACGCGGCCATCCTTGCCGGTACCGGCGACGGAGGACGTGGAAACACCGCTTTCTTCCGCCAGGCGGCGGGCAGACGGCATAGCCGGAGCGTCGTTCTTGGACGCGGCGGCCGGAGCAGGCGCTGCAGGCTTCGGGGCTTCGGCCTTGGGAGCTTCGGCCTTCGCGGCGGGGGCAGAGGCGTTACCGGCCTTGCCTTCGGCGATGGCGCCCAGAAGCGCGCCGACCTGCACCGTGGCGCCGGCCTTCACCGTGATGCTTTCAATCGCGCCATCGGCGGGGGCGGGTACTTCCACCGTCACCTTGTCGGTTTCCAGTTCCAGCAAAGGCTCGTCGCGCTTGACCGCGTCGCCTTCCTTCTTGAACCAGCGCGACACCGTGGCTTCGGTGACGGATTCGCCCATGGCGGGCACTTTGATATCGATGCTCATGCTTTGTGTTCGGCGCAGGGTGCGCCGCCTTTCAGAGGGTCAACGCTTCGTTGAGGAAGGCGGCCAGTTCGGCCAGATGCTGTTTCATAAGACCGGCAGCTGTTGAGGCATATTCCGGGCGGCCGACATAGCGGGGGCTCTTGTTCCCACCCAGCCGCGCCATGGTTTCTTCGATGCGCGGTTTGACGAAGGTCCAGGCGCCCTGGTTCTTCGGTTCTTCCTGGCACCAGACCAGATCGGCCTTGGGGAAGCGGTTCAGTTCCTGCGCCAGCACATTTTCCGGGAAAGGATAAAGCTGTTCGATGCGCAGGATCTGGATGCGGTTCTCGCCCCGCTTTTCGCGTTCTTCCATCAGGTCGAAATAGACCTTGCCGGAGCAGAGGATCACCCGCTGGATCTTGGCATCTTCCACCAGCTTGATGGTGGTGGCGCCGGGTACGGCTTCGGCCTGGTCGCGCAGCACGCGGTGGAACGAGTTGCTGGGCAGCATGTCGCTGAGGAACGAGGTGCACTTTTTGTGGCGCAGCAGGGACTTGGGCGACATCACGATCAGCGGCTTGCGGAATGCGCGATGCATCTGGCGGCGCAGGATGTGGAAATAATTGGCCGGCGTGGTGGGCGCGCAGACCTGCATATTGTCCTGGGCGCAAAGCTGCAGGTAACGCTCCAGACGGGCGGAAGAATGTTCCGGCCCCTGGCCCTCATAGCCATGCGGCAACAGCATCACCAGGCCCGACATGCGCAGCCACTTCATTTCGCCGGAACAGATGAACTGATCCATCACCACCTGGGCGCCGTTGGCGAAGTCGCCGAACTGGGCTTCCCACAACACCAGCGACTTCGGCTCGGCGGTGGAATAGCCATATTCAAAACCCAGCACCGCTTCTTCCGACAGCAGCGTGTCGATCACTTCGAACTCGCCCTGGCCCTCGCGGACATGATTGAGCGGGTAGTAGCGATCTTCGTTTTCCTGGTCGATGAAAGCGGCATGGCGATGGCTGAAGGTGCCACGGGTGGAATCCTGGCCCGACAGGCGAATGTCCAGGCCTTCGTCCAGCAGGGTGCCGAACGCCAGCGCCTCACCGGTGCCCCAGTCGAAGCCTTCGCCGGTTTCGAACATCTTGGCCTTGGCTTCCAAAAGGCGCGCCACGGTCTTGTGCAGGTGGAAGCCTTCCGGCGCGGTGCACAGCGCCTTACCCACCTTCTTCAAGATTTCTTCGGAGACGCCGGTTTCACCGCGGCGGTCGCTGTTCTTGGGCGCGGCGGCAAGGCCGGCCCATTTGCCGTCCAGCCAATCGGCGCGGTTGGGCAGATGCGACTTGGAGGCGTCGAATTCCTGGTCCAGCTGCTTGTTGAACTGATCCTGCATGGCGGCGACTTCGGCGTCGGTCACCGCGCCTTCGCTCACCAGCTTCTGGGCATACATGGTCAGGGTGGTGGGATGATCCTTGATCACCCGGTACATCAAAGGCTGGGTGAATGCCGGCTCGTCGCTTTCGTTATGGCCGAAGCGGCGATAGCAGATCATGTCGATCACGACATCCTTGCCGAACAGCTGGCGGAATTCGGTGGCGATGCGGGCGGCATGCACCACGGCTTCCGGATCGTCGCCATTCACATGGAAGATCGGCGCCTGCACCATCAACGCGACATCGGTGCAATAGGGCGAGGAGCGCGAGAAGATCGGCGCGGTGGTGAAGCCGATCTGGTTGTTGATGACGAAATGGATGGTGCCGCCGGTGCGAAAGCCCCGGGTGCCGGAGGCGGCGAAACATTCCGCCACCACGCCCTGGCCCGCAAACGCCGCATCGCCATGGATCAGGAGCGGCAGCACCGAGGTGCGGCTTTCCTTGTCCTTCAGCTGATGCTGCTTGGCGCGCGCCTTGCCCAGCACCACCGGATTGACGATTTCCAGATGCGAGGGATTGGGCGTCAGCGACAGGTGAACCTTGTGGCCATCGAACTCGCGGTCCGAGGACGCGCCCATATGATACTTCACGTCGCCCGAGCCTTCGACTTCCGAAGGGTTGGCGCCGCCGCCCTGGAATTCGTGGAAGAGCTGGCGGTAGGGCTTGCTCATCACATTGACCAGCACGTTCAGGCGGCCGCGATGGGCCATGCCCAGCACGATTTCCTTCACGCCCAGCTGGCCGCCGCGCTTGATGATCTGTTCCAGCGCCGGGATGGTGGCTTCGCCGCCGTCCAGACCGAAGCGCTTGGTGCCGACAAAACGGTTGGCGGAGAATTTCTCAAAGCCTTCCGCTTCCACCAGCTTGTTCAGGATCGCCTTCTTGCCTTCCGGCGTGAACTTGATGTCCTTGTCCTGGCCTTCGATGCGCCGCTGCAGCCAGTCTTTCTGCTCGGCGTCATTGATGTGCATGAATTCATAGCCGATGCGGCCGCAGTAGGTGCGGCGCAGCAGGTCCATCATCTGGCGCGGCGTGGCGGTGTCCATGCCCATGACGCCGGCGATATAGATCGGCTTGTCCATCTCCGCGTCGTGGAAGCCGTAGAAACCGGCTTCAAGCTGCGGGTGGGGCTGGCGCGGGGTGATGCCCAGCGGATCGAGATCGGCCTCGAGATGACCGATCACACGATAGGCGCGCACCAATTGAATGGCGCGAATGGAATCGAGCGCCGCGCCGCGCACGCTTTCGCCATCAGCGGGCTTGATGTCGGCTTTGCCGCCTTTGGCAGGCTTGGCCGTGGCGGCTTGGCCGCCGGAAAGCGCCCCAGAAAGTGCTTGTGTGATTTCGTCTTGCGGAAAGGAGGCGCGCTTGTCGCGCTGCCAGGCCGGACCGCGGCCCAATTGGGTGGGCGAAAGCGCCTGTTCGCCCAGTTCGGCGAAGTAATTGCGCCAGCCTTCCTCTACCGACTGCGGATCGGCGAGATACTGCGCATACAAGCCTTCAATAAACGCGGCATTGGTGCCGGAAAGAAAGCTGGTGGCTTCGAGGATATCGTTGGAGGAGCGGTTGATCCGGCCGGATCCAGATTGCTCTGTCATCTCAAATATTTAAGGGGAGCTTGTTGGGCTGGACCCTGTTTCCCTGGGACACGCGAATACGGGCGCTTTATGGGCGGTTTGGTTAGCGGTTTTACCAGGCCAATTCAACGGCAATGCAGTTAATATGGATAGAATGGGAGCCTTTCCTAGCACATAGAAGAAAGGCCCCGGGCGCATGCCTCGGGGCCTTCGCAGTCGCACAATTTTGGCTGCTTATTTTCCGTTCAAAAGGTCCAGCATGGTGGTGCCCAGGGCCGCCGGATTCGGGGACACCCGGATTCCGGCCGACTTCATGGCCTCGATCTTGGACTCAGCCCCACCCTTGCCGCCAGAAATGATGGCGCCGGCATGGCCCATGCGCCGTCCCGGGGGGGCGGTGACGCCGGCAATGAAGCCGACCATGGGCTTCTTGATCTTGGAGCGCTTCACGAATTCGGCGGCGTCTTCCTCGGCGCTGCCGCCGATTTCGCCGATCATGATGATGGATTTGGTCTCCGGATCGGCCAGCAGCATTTCCAGAACGTCGATATGCTCGGTGCCCTTGACCGGGTCGCCGCCGATGCCGACGCACGTGGTCTGGCCCAGGCCCGCCACGGTGGTCTGCAAGACCGCTTCATAGGTGAGGGTGCCGGAGCGCGACACGATGCCGACGCTGCCGCGCTTGTGAATGTGGCCGGGCATGATGCCGATCTTGCACTCGCCGGGCGTGATGACGCCGGGGCAGTTGGGACCGATCAGCCGCGACTTGGAGCCGGAGAGGGCGCGCTTGACCTTCACCATGTCCAGCACCGGAATGCCTTCGGTGATGCAGACGATCAGCGCAATCTCGGCGTCGATTGCTTCCAGGATGGCATCGGCGGCGTAAGGCGGCGGCACATAGATCGCCGAGGCGTCAGCGCCGACTTTCTCTTTGGCTTCGCGCACGGTGTCGAACACCGGCAGGCCCAGATGGGTGGTGCCACCTTTGCCGGGCGTGGTGCCGCCGACCATCTTGGTGCCATAGGCGATGGCCTGCTCGGAATGGAAGGTGCCCTGGTTGCCGGTAAAGCCCTGGCAGATGACCTTGGTATTCTTGTCGACGAGAATGGACATTATTTCGAACCCTTCACGGCCTTGACGATCTTCTCGGCCGCGTCGGCGAGATTGTCGGCGGAGGTGATGGCAAGCCCGGATTTCGCCAGTATTTTCTTGCCCAAATCGACATTGGTGCCTTCCAGGCGCACCACCAGCGGAACCTTCAGCGACACTTCCTTGGCGGCGGCGATGATGCCTTCCGCGATGATGTCGCATTTCATGATGCCGCCGAAGATGTTGACCAGGATGCCTTTCACATTGGGATCGCTGACAATGATCTTGAAGGCTGCGGTGACTTTCTCTTTGGTCGCGCCGCCGCCAACGTCTAGGAAGTTGGCAGGCTCCGAACCGAACAGCTTGATGATGTCCATGGTCGCCATGGCCAGGCCTGCGCCATTGACCATGCAGCCGATTTCGCCATCCAGCTTGATGTAGGACAGGTCGTATTTGCCGGCTTCGACTTCCGCCGGATCTTCTTCATCCAGATCGCGCAGCGCCTGAATGTCCTTGTGGCGATAGAGCGAGTTGTCGTCGAAATTGATCTTGGCATCCAGGCAGATGACCTTGCCGTCCTTGGTCACCACCAGCGGATTGATTTCCAGCAGGCTCATGTCCTTGGCGACGAACGCTTCGTAAAGGCTCTTCACCACCTGGCCGATCTGCTTGGCGCTATCGCCTTTGACGCCCAGCGCGGTGGCGATCTCATTGCCGACAAACGGCGAATAGCCGGTGACGGGTTCGACCTGGAAGGTCTTGATCTTTTCGGGCGTGTCATGCGCCACTTTTTCGATGTCCATGCCGCCTTCGGTGGACACGATGAAAGCGATGCGGCTGGTTTCGCGGTCCACCAGCGCGGACAGATACAGCTCGCGATCAATCGCCGAGCCGTCTTCGATATAAAGGCGCTTGACCAGGCGGCCGGCCGGGCCGGTCTGGTGCGTGACCAGCGTCATGCCTAGCATGCGCTTGGCTTCCTTCTCCACATCCTCGATGGATTTGACCACCTTGACGCCGCCGCCCTTGCCGCGTCCGCCGGCATGGATCTGCGCCTTCACCACCCAGACCGGGCCGGGCAGGGCGCGTGCCGCGGCCACTGCTTCTTCGACCGTGAAAGCGGGCTTGCCGACAGGCACCGGCGCACCAAAGCCGCGCAGGACCTCTTTGGCCTGATATTCGTGGATATTCATGGAGTTACCCCGAGAGAAACCGGCGCGCCGGTGAGTGTGCGGCGGGACCATAGCAGCCAAAATCCGGCATGCAAGGCGGTTAAAACGCGCTCCCGGAGCGCCAAAAAAGGAGGCGCCACGGGGAGGTTTTCCCTCCCCGGGACGCCAGGATTGCCCGCCGTAAATTGGTCATTCACAGGGCAGGCAATTCGATCTCTTTATTAGTAGAAGCCCAAGCCACCGACGCCGCCGCCGAGCGACATGCCCGACAGATGCAGCGCCGAGGCATTGCCGCTGGTGGCCTGTGTCTTGGCATAGCTCTGGGCGCGGACTGCGGCAGCTTCCGCCGATTCCTTGGTCTGGCCGCCGACCAGCTGCTGATGCTGTTCCAGGCAGACCTGGGTGACATAGGTGAAGAACATGTCGCCGGTGCCCCATTTGCGCAGATTGGTGCGCTCGGTGCAGTCCACCACCTTTTCGGCCGGTGCGCATTTCAGCATGCCGTCCTTGTAGTGGCGGGCGGCTTCGCCGGCGCCGCACATCAGGGCTTCGGCGTCTTCATACGTCGTCGCCATGCCCTGGTTGGACTGCATCACCGAGCCGAGCAGCACACGCAGGGTCGAGCCGGGCAAGCAGCGCGCGACTTCGCCTTCGTAGCTGTTGTTGATCCAGGTGTCGGGCGTCATGTGCGAGGCGGGGAACTGATGCCCGTCGCTGCTGACGCAGACCGCGTGGATGGACTTGATGACGGTGGCCTGCACGAAGTGGCACTGGCCGCCGACCATGCTGTTGTCATTGCTGGCGACGCTCTGCTGCTGCACCTGGGCGCTGTAGCCCTGGACAGGCGCCGGACCCGGCTGCGCCACGCTCTGCTGCACCGGCTGGGCATAGCCATAGCCGTAACCATGGGCGTAGTTGCCCGCGGCATCGGTGATCGCCACGCCGGCGCCATGGCCGACATAGTATTGGCCCGCCGGAGCCTGGCCCACGACCTGGCCTTCATAAGGACGGCCGTAACCGTAAGCGCCGCCGCCGGCAGCAAAGCCGCCCTGCTGATAAATGCTGTAGTAGTTGGGGCCGCCATAGGGCGCGGCATAGCCGTAACCCTGACCGCCGCCTTGGGCATAGCCATAGCCCTGACCGTAACATTGGCCATAGCCATAGCCTTGGCCGTAACCGGCCGCTCCCGCTACGGCACCTGCCGCTACCAGGCTGCCGGCCGCCGCTGCCGCACCAGCTGACGCCGCAGCCGCCGCCGCGGTTGTAGTTGGTGTTGTTGTTGTAGTTGAAGTTGGAATTGTTGTTGTTATTGTTGTTGTTGAAGTTTGAGTTGTTGTTGTTCGCGTTGTTGTTGTTGTTCGTGTTGTAGTTGTAGTTGTAGTTGTTGTTGTTGTTATTGTTGTTGAAGTTGTTGTTGTTGTTGATCAGCTGCTGCTGTTGAGCCTGCTGCTGCGCCTGCTGTTGCTGCTGCGAGACGTTGACCGTCACAGGGCTGCCGCCGCCACCCGAACCCGAACCCGAACCCGACGCCGTCGCCGCCGCGAAGGACGACGCATTGTTGTTGTTCGTGTTGTTGTTGGTCGCGGTCGCGTTGCTGGTGTTGTTGTTCGTGCTCGTGTTGTTGTTGGTCGCCGTGCTGGCGTTGTTGTTGGTGTTGGTATTGGCGCTGGTGGCATTGGCATTGCCGCCGGTGGCGTTGCCGCCCGTGACAGTGATATCGCTCAGCGAGCTCGAGCCGCTTTCGCCGCCCGCGCCGCCTTCGCCGCCATTGGCGGTGACGGTCGGGCCGGTGATGTTGATGACAGTCGTGCCGCCGGTCGAGCTGCCGCCCGTGGCGCTGGAGCTGTTGTTGTTGTGATTCTGGTTGGCGGTGGTGTTGGACAGCTGCGAGATCGCGGCCGCCAGCGCCGCCGCTGCGGCATCCGCGCTGCTGTTGGAATTGCTGTTGCTGCCGCCGCCACCACCGCCATTGCCGCCCTTGTTGACGGTGTAGCTGGTGTTGTTGCTGTTGATCGAGGCGTTCTTGTTGATCTCGATCGACTTGTTGATGTTGATGTTCTTCGAATTATCGATGTTCTTTTCGATCGTCACCGGCTTGTAGATATCGATCTTCTTGGAATTATCGATATTGTTGATGGTCTTGTTGTTGTTATTGACCCGGACGTCGTTGTTTACCGTGCTCGGACGGAAGTTCTCGAACTTCTTGTTGCCGCCGGCATTCTTGTCGCCATAGCCGTAATTCTTTGAGCCGCCATCGTCATGGTTGAAGGCGGGCTTGCTGGTTTCGATATTGCCGCCGCCGAAATTCTGGCGGTTGCCTTCCATGCTGCGATTGAAGGACGGGCGATTGCCTTCCACCTGGGTGTGGTTTTCGACATTGTTGGAGGCGGGACGATTGACCTCCATTGCCTTGAAATTCTCGATATGGGGGCTGCCCGCTTCGGACGGCCGCTACACATTCATGTTGTTGCCGCCGAAATTGCCGCGGCGATTGCTGGAATCGGTATTGGCCTGCGGGGCGAAATTGCGGTTGCCGCCGCTGAAGTTCTGGCGGTTACCTTCTAAATTCTGTTCGCCGCCACCGAAGTTGTGGTTGCCGCCGCCGAAATTCTGATTGCCGCCGAAGTTCTGGCGATTGCCGCAGAAGTCACCGCCGCGCGCGCGCACCTGCGGCGCATCAGCCTGGACGTTGACCGGTTCGCTGGGACCGAAATTGCCTTGCACGTTGAGCGGACGGTTGCCGCCGAAATTGCCCGGATGTGGGACATTGACCTGACCGGCATTGTCCTGGTTGCGGCCAAAGCTGTTGGCCGCATTGTCATTGTCACGGTCGCGGTTGCGGCCGAATCCATACGTGTTCATGCCGGAATTGGGCATGCGCACCTGGGGAATGATCGGCTGCTGCATGAAAGCAGGCGTGTCGCAGGCAAGATTGCTGATCACCGGGCTGGTACCGGCTTCGCCGCCCCAATTCCCAACATGGGTCATGCCGCCGGCTTGTGCCGAGAAGGGAGCGGCAACCAGGCCGGTACCTACCAGCGCGGATGTCAAAAATAATGCTGGTTTGAGCGACATTTAGATGCTCCCTGCCCCGAAGGGCGCGTGAATGACCGCTCCCATCGCTTCAAGTTTTGTGCCAGGGGCGCTGGCAGATGTTGGGACAAAGTTGTCCCGGAATGAGACTGAGGGGCTCATTTGCTGCAGAAGGCGCGCGGTCTCGCAGCGCGTTTGGTGAACGCGCGAGAACGGCACAGACGATGAATTCGCAAAAACCCCCACGACCCACTCTGGCCGGAGATCACGCTTTATATAGGCGCGCGCACCGGCTCCCTGAAACACAAGACCGCAGCTGGCTCTGGCACGCCTTTCGCTCTGTACCCAGGCGTACGACCAGTATGCGTTTCGAAGTGAAACACACAGGTCGCTGCTAAGGGATTAACGGGGCTATGAAACACAAGAATTCGCACCTGCTGGTGGGGTATTGGAGCCGACTGCGCAATGGACGGGATGTTCCCGACCAGACGGATATCGATCCGCGCCAGATCAAGCGGCTTTTGTCTTACACATTTATTCTCGACTGCGAGAACCCTTCACGACCTGTTTACCGTTTGGCCGGCACCGCGCTGTGCGAACGGTTCGGTTTCGAACTGAAGGGCACCGGTTTCCTTGCCCATTGGGAATCTCAATCAGGTCTCGCGCTGGCTTCGCTGCTGCGCCAGGCGCTGCAGACAAATCAGCCGGTTTGCCTGTCTTCCATCGCAGCCACTGCCGACAACGGCATGGTCGAACTTGAAACTATCCTTGCCCCGGTTAGCTTCAATGGCAGTCAGCCCAAGCGCTTCTTCGGCCTGGTGCAGATGTTATCGGATCCCACACCGCTGCTCGGCCGCGCGATTGCGTATGAAAGATTGATCGCATCGCAGCTGATCAATGAAGACGAACCGCTTCCGCATTATGACCAGAATCTTCCGCCCCCGCCCCCGCCTTCCATGATGAAGTCCCATCCCAAAGCGCCGTATCTGCGCCTGGTGGTGAACCAGGATCACCCCAATCTTTCCAATTTCGGCAGCGGAGATTTGTTGCAGAAGATGTTCGATGCGTTCACGCGCCTGAAAGGCGCCGCCAACAGCGACGAACTCAGTCGATCTTCTTGAGGAGAGGGTGTCCCGCCTAGCGGGTTGTACGCGTGTCGATAGTCGGATTGCGCTGTTGCTGCAGCGTCTGGCCCGAATCCGGCGTGACCGTCGGATCATTGTGCAGGATGTTGTTGTTCAGGTTGATCTGGTTCTTCTTGTCCTGAAGGTAGGGAATTTCATAGGCCTCGATCTTGGCGCGAAACGCCGTGAAGGCCGCATCATCTTGCGGCAATCGCTTGTCGCAGCGCTCGGGCGCCAGATGCATCTGCTCCTGGCACCACAGATCGAAGTTCATCGTCTGCACGCTGTAATTGGAGCCTTGCGCCGACACGGGCTGTGACAGGGCCAGGGGCGAAAGCGCCGCCAGGCCGGCAAAAAGCCAAATTGTCCGCAAGAGCCGCATCTCAGTCATAACGCGGACCTTAAAAGGTTCGTTGCCAAGGCGATAGCCCGGGAACGCGTCCTTTCCGCGCAAAGGGCTGAAACCCAACAAAAAAGGGCCCGCCAGTGTGAGCGGGCCCTTTCCGGAATTGTAACAATGGGAAATTACGGCTGCAGGCCGATCACCGCACGGCGGTTCTTGGCTTCCTTGGTGCCGTCCGGCGTCTGAACCGCCAGGTCGTTTTCGCCCACGCCCGACGCCTCAATGGCGGCTCGACGAGCGCCCATATCGATCAGCGCTTCGACCACCACATTGGCTCTACGAACCGACAGCCTCTGGTTATAGTCCGGCGCGCCGGACGTATCGGTATGACCCACAACGGTGATACGCGACTGGCCGCCGGTCCGGGCGGTGTTAATCACATTGGTGATCACCGTCAGGTTTTCGGCGGTCAGGGTCCAGGAATTGAAATCGAAATAGACCGTGTTTTCGGCAGGCGGCGGCGCCATGGGGGCGGCAGCCACGGGCGGCGGCGGCGCAATCGGCGCGACCGGGAAGCTTGTGGGCGGCGGCGCGGGACGGGCCGAATTTTCCAGGGCGATCAGCGAACGATCCAGCGAGCCTTTGCAGGCTGCGGCAGCAGCCGCCATGCTGGCGACGCTGGAATCCAGGATCCAGCAATCATAATCGGCCTGGGCGCGGGCGGCTTGATCGGCGAAACGATCTTTGCCCGCGGCCACGGCGCGAACCAGCCGGTCATGGATGCTCTGGGCGCCCGGGTCGGCGGGGGCCGGTTCGGGGGCGGGCTCTTCGCCCTGCGCGGCCAGTTCGGCCTTGGAGGTGAAAGCCTGAACCAGCAGGTCATTGGAGCTGCTGCTGGTGCCGTCATCACCGAACAGTCCGAACGGATTGGAGACAAACACCGCCGTCTCTTCCAGGAAGTTCAGGTCGCTGTCCGGCGTGGGCACAGACGCTGCCTGGTTGGCCAGGTCGGTATAATTGGTGGCCAGCGCCTGGGTGAAAGGCGTAGCGGCGGAGGTGGCGTCGTCGCTGGCGCAGCCGGCGACGGCAAGGATGGCAATAGCGGCCGCGCTGAAGGCCAGCGGGCGGCGGACGGTCATAAACATGCGATCTACTCCAGGTGCGGTGCCTGGGCCCCAGCCCGCTAGCCGCCGCTAAGGTTCCATATACCGTGAAGGGAAGGCCCCGTTAAGCCCGGAAAGGCCGAAAATACGGTGATCGGCCCCCGGCGGCATCGCTGCCGATCAGCGCCCGGACCTCATCGCTCAGCGGAATTTCCTTCAGGGTGCGGGCAAACACGCCGCCGCCCTTGCCGATCAGGCTTTTGTTGTAATCGTCCCAGCTGGAACGGGGCAGGGCGAACATGCGCTGGCGTTCGGCAAAGCTGGTTGCCGCGTCGGCATTCGGGTCCAGGAAAATGTGGCGATGATCGAACGCCGCCACCAGCCTGATATGCTCCGACAACAGCATGCCGTTGCCGAAGACGTCGCCCGACATGTCGCCCACGCCGATGACGCTGAAATCTTCCTTCTGAATGTCACGGCCCATTTCGCGGAAGTGGCGTTTCACGGCTTCCCAGGCGCCCCGCGCGGTGATGCCCATTTTCTTGTGGTCATAGCCATGGCTGCCGCCGGAGGCGAAGGCATCGCCCAGCCAGAAGCGCGTCCTTCGGCAATGCCGTTGGCGATGTCCGAGAATGTCGCGGTGCCCTTGTCGGCAGCCACCACCAGATAGGGATCATCGCCATCATGGCGCGCCACATCCTTGGGCGGCACCACCGCGCCATCGGGCTTGAGATTGTCGGTGATGTCCAACAGGGCGTTGATGAAAATCTTGTAGGCGGCGATGCCGTTCGCCATCATCGCTTCGCGGTCGCCGGTCGCCACCGCCAGCTTGGGATAAAAACCGCCCTTGGCGCCCACCGGCACAATTACGGCATTCTTGACCTGCTGCGCTTTCACCAGACCGAGAATTTCGGTGCGGAAATCTTCGCGCCGGTCGCTCCAGCGCAAGCCGCCGCGCGCCACTTTGCCGAAGCGCAAATGCACGCCCTCCATGGCTGGCGAATAGACAAAAATTTCCCGCCAGGGACGCGGCGCGGGCAATTCATCAAGCTTGTGGGAATCCAGCTTGAAGGCCAGCGCCGGGCGCTGGCCGTTCTCCTGCCAGTAATTGGTGCGCAGAATATTTTCGATCACGTTGCGGAAGCGCCGCAGGATGCGATCATCGTCAAGGCTGGGCACATCGCGCAGCGCCGCTTCGATCCGCTCGCCCGCTTTCTTGGCCGCCGCTTCACTGGCCTCGGTGGGATGATTGCGCGCGAAGAACAGCTCCACCAGCAACCCGGCAATCTGCGGGTTCCGGTTCAGCGTCTGCTCCATATAGTCCTGGCTGAAGGAGAAGGCGGACTGACGCAGGAATTTCGCCACAGCCCGCAGGATGGTGACGTCGCGCCAGGGCAGTCCTGCGCCCATGACCAGTCTATTGAAATTGTCGCTTTCCGCCTTGCCCCGGATCACGGCATGGAAAACATCTTCTAGCGGCTCGCGGATATCGTCGACATGCACCGGCTGGCCATCGGCCCGCTCCATCAGGAAATCCAGGATCACCGCTTGCGCATTCCAGCCGTCATCGCGCTTGAAGCTGAGGGTGAAATTGTCTTCCGCGATGACTTTCAGACCTAGATTCTCGAACACCGGCAAGGTGGCCGACAAAGGAAGAATTTCACCCAGAACATGCAGCTTCAGCCGGATCACCGGCGCGGCATCGCCGGCTTTGCGATAGACGCTGGCCGCAACCTTTACCGGATCATGGCTGGAGGCCAGAAGTTCCAGTATCTCCAGATCGCACACCGCTTCATGGGCGGAGAAATGGCCCTGATAGCCCGGCGAGAATTTTGGCGCCCGCGCCGCCGCCATCCGTGCGCCTTCGCTGCGGCCGTGGCGGGCGCTCATCGCTTCGACCAGGCCGTCATCCCAGGTCTTGAGGATTTCGGTGATCTCATCCTCCAGCTGGGCAATGTCGGCCTTGGGCCGTGGGCCGGCATTGCGGCCGATGATGAAATGGATTCGCACCAGCGCGGTTTCATCAATCGCAGCATCGGAGGCCGAGGTGCGGCCGTTCAGCGTTTTTGCCAGCAAGGCATGAATACGCGCCCGCGCCATGGGATTCATGTGATCGCGCGGCGCGAACAGCAGCGCCGAGACGAAGCGGTCGAAACGGTCGAAGCGCAGGAACAGCCTGACTTTCGGCCGCCCGCCCAGGCGCAGGATACCCAGCGCGATGGCATACAGCTCGTCGTCCGAGACCTGAAACAGTTCGTCGCGCGGGAAGGTATCGAGAATATGCGCCAGCGCCTTGCCGTCGTGACTGGACGGCGCCAGACCGGCGCGCGCTGTCACCGCCGCGATTTTCTGGCGCAGCAAGGGAATCTGGCGGGGGTTGAGGCTGTAGGCGCTGGAGGTGAACGGCCCGACAAAGCGATGCTCGCCGGTGAATTTGCCGGCGGCATCAAAAGTTTTGACGCCGACATAATCCATATGGGTGCGGCGATGGACCTGGCTGATGCTGCTGGATTTGGTGACGATCAGGGCGGCCGGTTAATTCAAAAATTCCTGCACTTCGCGGGAAAGCTCGCGCGGCTCGGATGCCTTGCGCAATACGCGCTCCTGCGCATCGGCCAGAACGCCCAGGCCGGAAACATCCACCGGCTCCAGTTGCGCCCTGCCGCCATCCTGGTTCAGCTTGTAATCGCGCGCGCCCAGGAAGGTGAAATTGTTGTCGGCCAGCCAGTCCAGAAAGGCCAGATCTTCGCTGATATTGCGGCCTTGCGGCGGATGGGCGGCGAGTTCGTCGCGCACCGCTTTGAGCCGTTCCAGCATCTTCTTCCAGTCGCGTACCGCCAGCATGCCCGCGCCAAATGCCTTGCGCATGGTCTCGGTCAATTCATCGCGCGCGCCCACCATATCCAGCAGCAGCACAATCACACTGGTGGATTTACCGTTGTGGCTGACGATGGGATGAAAAGCGGCGCGGACGTGTCCGCCGCCCGCTGCCGCCGCGCGCAAGGCGCTGTCGTACAGGAAGGGGCGGTCGTCATTGATCGCCACCAGCAGGTCCTGCGGTTCCTTGGCGTCGGGGCCGGGCAGCAACTCGACAGTGATGTCGCCGGGCTGATGACGGTCGAGCACGTTTTTGGCGGTGCTGGCGATTTTCACCAGCGCTTCCGACATTAAAATGTCTTCGGCATCGGCGCCCGCAAACAGGGCATCGAAGAAGGTGGGGAGATCGCCGGTACGAGCGATGTCACGGCGCGCCTGGGTCAGGCGTTCCTGTGCCAGTTGATGATGATCGGTCATGAAACCTCAACTGGAACAGATGTGGCGGGAGAAAAAGTTAGCCCAAGGGCGGCGTCAGCGTAATGCCAGTCAACGTAGAGAGAGCCCGGCGGGAATTGTTTCCCGGCTGCGTCCGGCCAGCGCCAGCCCGGCGCCGATACACGATTGCATCACCAGCAGCATGGTCAGCGCCACCGGCATGGCCGCCCAGTGCTGCAGCAACATCGCCGCCGCCGTCAGCACCGTGACGGGGCTAAGGAAAAACAGCCCGGCGGTCTTGTCGCGCAGCAACGGCAGCAGGATGGCAGAAGGCAGCACCGCGAAACACAGACCCATCAGGGGCAGGGGGTTGTCGCCCAACAGCAGGAAGGCACCCGCGCCCCAGGCAAAGCCGGTATAAAACAGCACCGCGCGCAGATCCTTGGCGGCTTCGCGCATCGGCAATCGGTCAAAGGCCTGCGCGGTACTCCTTATATAAGAGCGCAGCATCGCGCCCACGCCCGCCAGCACCAGCAGAGCCCAGGCGAATTCCTGTTTCAGGCCGGCGCCGCCCGCCACGGCGATCGCCACCGCACCCAGCAGCATCAGCATGGCCGCGGCGCCCACCGAGGCGCGCAGAAAGCGGCTTAAGTGCGCAATTTCGGAAGCTTCGGCGTGGATTTCGGGCAGCCGCGCCAGGGACGAAAGCGGTCCGGACTGGAGCGCAAGCGGGCGCGAGACCTGCAAAGGGGCCAACGGCGAGTCTTGAATATCGGTCAGGGCCATGACGCACTCCGGTAAGCAAGGCAACGCTCGGCGGAATGTCGTTAACGATAGGTTAATGTGGGCTGCATATCGTGATTCGGCCCATTATGACAGTTGCGCGCGCCCCTGCCGTGCTTACCGTGTTCGATCTCGAATTCACGGCTTGGGAATGCTCCATGGCCGGCCATTGGCTGAAGCCGGGCGAATTCAAGGAAGTGGTGCAGATCGGCGCCGTGAAGCTGGACGCGGCTTTCAACATCCTAGACGAATTTGAAATCCTGGTGCGTCCGCGGGTCAATTCCACCCTCTCACCCTATTTTGAAAATCTCACCGGCATCGGCAACGCCCTCGTGACCATGAAGGGCGTGGATTTCGAACTGGCCTATCGCCGCTTTGTCACGTTCGCAGGGGCGTGCCCGATTGCCGCCTTCGGACATGACGAATGGGTGCTTGAAGAGAATATCCGGCTTTATGGCCTCAGCGGATTGCCGCCGCTGCCGCCCTTTCAGGATTTGCGCCTCTGGTTCGCCGCGCGCGGCCTTGATCCGCGCGGGGTCTACAGTTCCGACATCGCCGCCAAGGCCGGCGCGGATTTTATCGGCCGCGATCACAATGCGCTGGACGACGCCCGCTGCCTAGCCGCGGGCATGAAAAGCTTGGCCAGCAAACCGGCCGCGGCGTGAACGAGGCCGGCGATCTCATCGCGCGGCTGGGGCTTCTGCCCCATCCCGAAGGCGGATATTTCCGCGAAACATTTAGGGATTGCGGGCCTCCGCCCGCGGGCCGCGACTCCAACCCGGGCCGCTCCCATTCGACCGCCATCTATTTTTTGTTGAAAGCGGGCCAAGCCTCGCGCTGGCATCGGGTGGATGCCGCCGAGATCTGGCATTTCTATCGCGGCGCGCCGCTGGAACTGAAGATCGGCAAGACCATCCAGTTTCTTGGACCGGCGATTGAAAAGGGTGAAGCGCCGCAACTGGTGGTGCCGCCGGGTGAATGGCAGGCGGCGCGTTCGCTTGGCGATTACACGCTGGTGGGGTGCACGGTTGCGCCGGGATTTGAGTTTTCTAAATTCGAAATGGCCCCTGACGGTTTTGAGCCTTAGCCCGCTTCCGCCACTTGCAGCAACTTGCCCAATTCCATCGCCACTTCGCGCGAGGACGCGCGGCCTTCCACGCCCTGGGCGGGCGCAAAGCTCACCATCACGGTTTTGCCCGCCGTGGTGATGGACGCCTTATCGCCGCGCACCAGGCGCACGGTGGTGAAACGCGCCAGCGCCTTGCGGCCGGCGGGGCTTGCCAACAGCCGCTCCATGCCCGCTTCCGCGCTCACCAGAGCGTCGAACGCCAGCCGCCTGTCCTCATCGCTGCTATTGAGAATGGCGGGATCGACGATAAAGCGAAGGCGAAGTTTGCTGGTGTAGGCGAGGTGATTGCCTTCATCCACCATCGCGGCAGCCAGATCGTTATGACTGACCAGCGGCTGGGGCGGGGCGGTCTCTTCGCCGATCTTGGTGGCGGGCACGCCGCCCGGCGCTTCGGCGGTATACATCGTCATGCCGCCCCACACCGAAACCCGAAGGGCGATCGCACCGGTGTCATAGCGCAGGATGCGCCCGCCCAGGATCACCCGCTGCACCGACAGGACGTAGCTTTCGGGATTGCCGGGAAAACGCAGCAGATATTTGTCGCCATAGGGCGCCAGGATGAAGTTCAGGTTCTCGCCGGCGCTGTAGATGCCGGCTTCGACATCGCTCAGCTTCTCGGCAGAGAGCCGGTCGGCGACCGGGCCGTTGCTGCGGGCGCTGACAGCATTGCTCTGCGCCGCGGCGGGGGCGGCAAAGGCAAACAGCAATAGAATCGTAATCGCGCGCACGAGAATCAAGACGTTCCTTAAGCCCCCGACCCGCGGCACCCTTTTAAAAAAGAGGGCGGCCGCAAGAGTCCCTTCACCCACATAATGTCTGGGGAATTGGGCGAATTTATGGGCTTATCCGGGGTCCGCGTTAACAGCGGCCCCATTCGATAAAGGCGGCTGTGACCCCAAAATCTCTATCTTTTGGTGCGGTTTTTGACTAAATCGCCCCAACTGCACACCTTAATAAAGGCGCTCCCCGTGACCATGAGCCTCGACAGTTTCAAGTCCCGCCGTACCCTGAAGGTCGGGAGCAAGTCCTACATCTATTACAGCCTCATTGCCGCGGAAAAGAACGGGCTGAAAGGCGCCTCCAGGCTGCCCTACTCCATGAAGGTGCTGCTGGAAAATCTCCTGCGCTATGAAGACGGCAACTCGGTCACCGCCGACGATATCAAGGCCGTGGTCGCCTGGCTGAAGAACAAGACCTCCGACCGCGAAATCGCCTTCCGCCCCGCCCGCGTCCTGATGCAGGACCTGACCGGCGTGCCGGCGGTGGTGGACCTGGCGGCAATGCGCGACGCCATGAAAAATCTGGGTGGCAATCCCGAGAAGATCAATCCGCTGGCGGAAGTCGATCTGGTGATCGACCACAGCGTGATGATCGACAATTTCGGCGCCAAGGATTCCTTCAAGAAGAACGTCGAAATCGAATATGAGCGCAATGCCGAGCGCTATCAGTTCCTGCGCTGGGGCCAGCAGGCCTTCGCGAATTTCCGCGTCGTGCCGCCCGGCACCGGCATCTGCCATCAGGTCAATCTGGAATATCTCGCCGAGACGGTGTGGGTGCGCAAGCAGAAGGACGGCAAGAAGACCGTCGATGTCGCGTTCCCCGATACCGTGGTCGGCACCGACAGCCACACCACCATGATCAACGGCCTGGCGGTGCTGGGCTGGGGCGTGGGCGGCATTGAGGCGGAAGCCGCCATGCTGGGTCAGCCCATCTCCATGCTGATCCCCGAAGTCATCGGCTTCCAGCTGACCGGCAAGCTGCGCGAAGGCGTCACGGCCACCGATCTGGTGCTCACCGCCACCCAGATGCTGCGCAAGAAGGGCGTGGTCGGCAAGTTTGTGGAATATTACGGCCCGGGCCTGGACGAACTGTCGCTGGAAGACCGCGCCACCCTTGCCAACATGGCGCCGGAATATGGCGCCACCTGCGGCTTCTTCCCGATTGATGCCGAGACGGTGCGCTTCCTCAAGAACACCGCCCGCAAATCCCCGCGCGTTGCCCTGGTGGAAAAATACGCCAAGGCGCAGGGCCTGTTCCGCACCAAGAAGAGCCCGGATCCGGTCTTCACCGACACGCTGTCGCTGGACATGACCAGTGTCGAGCCGTCCATGGCCGGCCCGATGCGGCCGCAGGATCGCGTGGCGCTGTCCGGCATCGCCGGCAATTTCGCCGAAGCGTTGATGACCACCTTCAAGAAGGAAGATGCCGCCAACAAGCGCACGCCGCTGGAAGGCACCAAGGTCAGCATCGGCCATGGCGATGTCGTGATCGCCGCCATCACCTCCTGCACCAACACCTCCAATCCCTCGGTGATGATGGGCGCCGGTCTGGTCGCCCAGAAAGCCCTGAAGCGCGGCCTCAAGGTCAAGCCCTGGGTCAAGACTTCGCTCGCTCCTGGCTCGCAGGTGGTCACGGATTATCTGAAGAAAGCCGGCGTGGACAAAGCCCTCGACAAGCTGGGCTTTACGCTCGCCGGTTACGGCTGCACCACCTGCATCGGCAATTCCGGTCCCTTGCCCGACAATGTGGCCAAGGCGGTGACGGATGCCGATCTTGTGGCGGCGGCGGTGATTTCCGGCAATCGCAATTTCGAAGGCCGTGTCCATCCGCAAGTGCGCGCCAACTATCTGGCCTCACCCATGCTGGTGGTGGCCTATGCCCTGGCCGGTTCGGTCAATATGGACCTGACCAAGGAGCCGGTTGGCTATGACAAGGAAAATGAGCCGGTCTATCTGAAGGACATCTGGCCCAGCTCGAAGGAAATCGCCACCGCCATCCGCAAGGCGGTCAAGGCGTCCAGCTTCAAGAAGCGTTACGGCGATGTCTTCAAGGGCGACGCCAATTGGCGCAAGGTCAAGCTGGTCAAGGGCCAGACCTATAACTGGGACAAGGGCTCCACCTATGTGAAGAACCCGCCCTTCTTTGAAGGCATGACGATCAACCCGAAGCCGGTGCGCGAAGTCATGGGCGCCCGCGTGTTGGCGCTGTTCGGCGATTCCATCACCACCGACCACATTTCGCCCGCCGGCAACATCAAGCCGACGGCGCCGGGCGGCACTTACCTCATCGACCATCAGGTGGCCCAGAAGGATTTCAATTCCTATGGTTCGCGCCGCGGCAATTTCGAAGTGATGGAACGCGGCACCTTTGCCAATATCCGCATCCGCAACGAGATGATGGGCGGCAAGGAAGGCGGCAACACCATCTATTACAACGATGTCGCCAGCGAAGGCGAAGCCATGAGCATCTTCGACGCTGCCCAGCGTTACAAGGATGCGGGGCTCGACACCGTGGTGATCGGCGGCAAGGAATACGGCACCGGCTCGTCGCGTGACTGGGCCGCCAAGGGCCCCATGCTCCTGGGCGTGCGCGCCGTGATCACCGAAAGCTTTGAGCGCATCCATCGCTCCAACCTGATCGGCATGGGCGTGGCGCCGTTCTGCTTCGAAGCCGGCAAGAGCCGCAAGGACTACAACCTCACCGGCCGCGAAGTGATCGACATTCCGGGCCTGTCGGGCGATCTGAAGCCTCGCATGCGGATCAACGCCACCATCCATTACCCGGATGGCAAGACGGCCAACCTGCCGCTGGTGCTGATGATCATGACCGCCGACGAAGTCTCTTATTACAAGAATGGCGGCATTCTTCAGTATGTGCTGCGCAATCTGGTCGCGGCGTAAGCATCAACTGCCCAACGTTCAAAGCCATGCGCTGATAATATCAGTGCATGGTTTTTGATTCTCTGGCAGCCCTGACCTTGTTTTTGTCGGCCATCGCCGTCTGGTGGCTGTCGCGTGACGCCAGGGCGCCCGCGCGCATCCCCCTGCGGTTCGCGACCGTGCTGTTGGCGGCCTTTGCCGTGGCCTGGGGTTTGGGGCTGTTTGGTTTTCCCGAATTGATGCCTGTGGTGGCGATGATGGCCCTCAGCCTGGGCGGCGCGGCGATGGCGCTGTCCTTGTTCGCGGCGCTGGGCCGGCCTTTGCCGGTTTTGGCGTCTGTGCTGGGCCTGATGTTGGCGTTGTTCTCCGCCTTGGCTGCGCCGCTGGCCGGCTCGCCGCTTTATGCTTTGGCTTGCGTCTTCATCGCCGGTCTTTTGGTGATCGGCATGAGCATCAGCAAATTCGCGGGCGTACCGGGCCGTGCGCTTTTGGCGATGGGCGCGATGCTGGCGCTGGTGATCGGCGGCTTCACCATGCTGGAAGGCGCCTGGATGCCGACTTTACTGCTGTTTGCTGCCGGCCTGATCGGCGCGGCGCGTGCGTCAGAACTTGGCGTCGAATCCCGGCAGAGCCGCGAAACGCTCGGGGCCATAGCCACGCGCTGAAGGGCGTTCCGGATCCGGCAGGATCTGGCCCAGCAATTGAGCGGTGAAAGCGGCGGTCAATCGTGGCGCGTGCCGGAATGGCACATGGCCGCCCGTGCCATTCTGGGACGAAACTGAAGCCTGGAATTTGCGGTTGTGTGGCGGCGACTGATGCGGTTCGTCCTGGCCTTTACCATGTAAATCGGCAGTGGCTTTCGGTTTTTGCAAGCCGCGCGCCCGCCATGCCGCGTTCACCGCGGTGGTCTTGGCATCGAATCCTGGGTCGCCGATGGGCTTCATAAGTTGTTGACGACGCAAGCTTTAGGCCGCGTTGGCGCCATTCGCGGGTTACCGGATTTTAAAGCGTGCCTGCGCATGATCCTCGCCAAGGGGCCGGAGAAACTGGCCGGGGATGGTGAGTGTGTTGACGCAGAAGCTTCATAAGGAGCTGCCGGTTGCAGAGATCGGCGTGGTGCATGAAAACATGCGCCTTCGGCTTGCTGCCCAGGCAGCGGCCGCCGCTGTGTTCGACTGGCATGTCCCAAGTGGTTCGGTTGTGTGGGGTGGCGCGCTTCAGACGCTGCCCCTGCATCTCGACAATAGCCGCGCCCAGACTTTGATCGACAGCATCCCGCAGGAAAAGCGCGGACCGCTGCAGAACATCCTCGACACGCGCTCGCCCTACGCCACGACGTTCCAGATCGAACTGGAAATCGCGTCCGCCATGGGGCCGCTCAATTTCACCATGATGGGCTCGCGCATGCCCGGCGAAGACGGCCGCACCGAGCGGATGGTCGGCCTGCTCCGCGAAACCACGGAACGGGCGCGCGAGTATCAGCGCCTCAACTATCTGGCCACCCGCGACGAACTCACCGGCCATCTCAACCGCAATGCCTTGCGCGCCGAACTGGCCCAGGCCATCGACAAGGCCAAGGACGAGCATCGCCATTGCGCTTTCATCGTCGCCTCGGTCGACCGGTTGGCCATGATCAATGACGGCTTTGGTTTCGACGCCGGCGAGGAAGTGATTGTGGGCGTGGGCGAACGCCTGGCCCGCTCATTGCGCGGCAGCGATATTATCGGCCGTACCGCCGGCAACAAGTTCGGCGTCATCCTGAAGAACTGCAAGGAACGCGAGATCGAGATCGTCTCGGGCCGCCTGCGCGCCGCCGTCCGCGACAACATCATCGACACTTGCGGTGGCCAGGTCGCCGCGACCTGTTCGGTGGGTGCGGTATGGCTGCCTGGGGCTGCCTCCAACAGCCAGGAAGCGATGCTGCGCGCCGAGGAAGCGCTAGATAAGGCGCGCGAACGCGGCCGCGACGGCTTTACCGTCTACAAACACTCGCCCCAGCGCGAAAGCGGCCGCTTGCGCCAGATGAGCATCGCCGATGAGATCGTGCAGGCGCTCAAGCAAAACCGGTTGAAGCTAGCCTATCAGCCCATCATCGGCGCCAAGTCGCGCCGGGTCAGACATTATGAATCCCTGCTGCGCATGGTGCGTCCCGAGGGCGAAGTCATGACCGCGGGCTATTTCGTGCCCGCCGCCGAGCAGATGGGCATTGTCCATCTGATTGACCGTTTCGCGCTGGAAACGGTGATCACGCAACTTCGCCAGCACAAGAACATCACCCTGGCCGTGAATGTCTCAGGCACCGCAGCCGATGATCCGGCCTGGCTGCAAAGCTTTGTCGATTACATCCGCGAAAGGGCCGATGTCGCCAGCCGCCTGATCGTGGAACTGACCGAAACCGCGGCGCTGAATCATTTCGAGGAAAACGCCCGCTTCATCACCCAGTTGCGCGAGCTGGGCGTGAAGGTGGCGATCGACGATTTCGGCGCCGGCTATACCTCGTTCCGCAATCTGCAGATGCTGCACGTGGATACCGTCAAAATCGACGGCTCCTATGTGAAGGATCTCGGTGACAGCCCGGAAAACCAGGTCTTTGTCCGCACCCTGGTGGGGCTCGCCAAGAATCTGGGCCTGAAGACGGTGGCGGAATGGGTGGCGTCCGATGCCGAAGCGGCCCTGCTGCAAAGCTTCGGCGTGGATTACTTCCAGGGCTTCCACTTCGGTGAACCGGCCCTGGACCCCGAATTTTCCTGAACGCCGATTACTGGTCGCGGGCTTAGGTTTTCTTGCGAGCAAAGCGAGCTTAGAAAACCTTGTCCTAGCCGAGCCCCTTTGGGCGAGGCGCGGCCGTGTTCGATATACTGTCGCTATCGAACTCCTGGCCGCCGCTAGCTTTTCTTGCCCGCATATTTGATGCCGGTGACGCAGGCCGCTGTCTTGCTGTCGGGATGCGCTGACCAGGTCGCCTGGACTTCCAAGTAATTGGCACCGGCGCTTTTGCGCGCGCGCCAGGCATAGGCATATTCATCGGCCAGGGTGAGGGTGGCCAGCTCATAGCGTGAGCCGCCTTCCGTTTTCCATTCCACCGATGTGGGCGGGGTCTGGCTGGTGTCGCGCTTGCGCTCGGGGCTGACCGGGGCGAACGCGCCATAATCCTTTTGCTGCTGGCCCAACAGGGTGAGAAAGGCATTGCCGCAATCGGAGAGGGTGACGTTTTTCTTCTCATTCTCCAGTTCGATGCCGTTCAGCTTGCTGCCATCGTCGAAATAGAGATTGAAGTCATAGGTGACGCCATTGATCTTGGGATGAGTGGTGGCGCCCATCGCGCCCTTGTTTTCATTCCACAGATTCTTGGCCGAATAAGCACGGAACGAATGACCGGGTATGGCGCGCGCGGCATCCGGCGACAGGCCGAATTTGTAAGCGCCCCAGCCATCCAGCGGCACAGCGGCCAGCACCGGCGTGGCGGCCATCACGGCCAAAAGCGGCAAAGCCCGGAAATGACGCAAGGCGAGTTCCTCCGAAAGATCCAACCGTAGCAGAAGACTTTAGAGCAAATTATGGCCGCGTGGGATTCGGGTTCTTGTCCCAGACGCTCACCTGGGTGTTTCCGCCACGGTCCACCATCACGCCATAAAAGCGGGCGCCGTTTTCATAATCCACCAGCCAGCGATCCTTCATCCTTTGCGCTTTGATCAGCTTGGTGGGGCCGCAAGCTTCCTTGGCGCAGAACGTGCTGAGCGAACGGTTGGCGCGCGTCACGGCCTCGCGCTGGCCCATGGGCGCCGCGCAGGCCATCAGTGTTAGGCTGGAAAGAAAGAGGGCGCAGGCAGCCCTAGCAGGCAGGTTCACTTCCTCTGGCTCAGTTCGGAGATCTGGCGGCGCATCGCTTCCATCTCTTTCTTGAGCGTGTCCACTTCACTGGACTGGGGCTTGTCCTCGCCGCTTTCGCGTGCGGGGCGTCCTGCGCCGCCGAACGGCGAGAACATCTGCATGGCGCGTTCGAAAATCGCCAGATTCTGGCGGGTGAGGTTTTCCACCATCTGGTTGCCGCCACCCAAGGCTTCGGCGATGCGGTCGCGCATGGCGCCCTGGTTCTTGGTGAAGCTCTCCATGCTCATGTCCAGATAACCGGGCACGAAAGCCTGCAAGCTGTCGCCATAGAAGCGTATCAGCTGGCGCAGGAATTTGATCGGCAGCAGGTTTTGGCCCTTGGCCTCTTCCTCGAAGATGATCTGGGTCAGGACCGAGCGGGTGATGTCTTCGCCGCTGCGTGCGTCCTGCACCTCGAATTCGGTGCCCTCTTTCATCATGGCGGCCAGATGATCCAGCGTCACATAGCTGGAGGTCTTGGTATTGTAGAGACGCCGATTGGCGTATTTCTTGATGATGACCGGCCCTTCGGCCCTGGGCTTTTCTTCCGACACAACACCCACCTGAACTTGAATTTCGGCGTCCCCCACGGACGCTCTGTGGATAAACCCTAGCACCGCTGCCGAGGGCCTTGGAGTGCCATTTTAGCAAATGCAGCAAAAAATGCTGCGCAGCATAAATGTAAGCCATTGTCATTAAACGGAGATTTTTGCGGCCTCGCATTCGCGGCATAGTCCCTCCATAAATATTTGCAGTGGCGGTGAAGGGGATCAGCATGGAAGACGTGGTGATTGTTGCGGCGGCCAGGACGCCGGTGGGCTCTTTCAATGGCGCCTTTGGCAGCCTTCCTGCCCACAAATTGGGTGAAGTGGCGATCAAGGCCGCGCTCGAACGCGCCAAGCTCGATCCCGCCGAAATCAGTGAAGTCATTCTCGGTCAGGTGCTGACAGCGGGGCAGGGCCAGAACCCCGCTCGCCAGGCTGCCATCGCTGCCGGTCTTCCCATCGGCACCGCAGCCTGGGGTATCAACATGGTGTGCGGCTCGGGTCTGCGCGCCGTCGCGCTGGGCGCGCAGGCGATCAAAAACGGTGACAGCCGCATTGTCGTGGCGGGCGGTCAGGAATCCATGAGCATGTCCATGCACGCCGCCTATCTGCGCGCCGGCCAGAAGATGGGCGATCTCAATATGATCGACACCATGATCCGCGACGGTTTGTGGGATGCCTTCAACGGCTATCACATGGGCACCACCGCCGAGAATGTCGCCAAGGAATTCCAGATCAGCCGCGAAGACCAGGATCGTTTCGCGGTGGCATCGCAGAACAAGGCCGAAGCCGCCCGCAAGGCCGGCAAGTTCAAGGACGAGATCGCCGCCGTCACGGTGAAAACCCGCAAGGGCGATGTCGTGACCGAGCATGACGAATATATCCGCGATGGCGCGACCTATGAGACGGTGGCCGGCCTCAAGCCTGCTTTCGCCAAGGACGGCACCGTGACGGCGGGCAATGCCTCCGGCCTCAATGACGGCGCGGCCGCGCTGGTGCTGATGAGCGCCAAAGACGCCGCCGCCAAGGGCCTCACACCGCTGGCGCGCATCGCCAGCTGGGCCCAGGCCGGGGTGGACCCCAAAGTCATGGGCACCGGTCCCATTCCCGCGTCCCGCAAGGCGCTGGAAAAAGCGGGCTGGAAAGCCTCCGACCTCGACCTGGTCGAAGCCAATGAGGCGTTTGCCGCCCAGGCCTGCGCCGTCAACAAGGATCTCGGCTGGGACACGGCCAAGGTCAACGTCAATGGCGGCGCCATCGCCATCGGCCATCCCATCGGGGCGTCGGGCGCACGGGTGCTGACCACCCTGCTGTACGAAATGGGCCGCCGTGACGCCAAGAAGGGCCTCGCCACGCTCTGCATCGGCGGCGGCATGGGCATCGCGCTCACCGTCGAGCGTTAGCCCTCAAAACTGATCAAAATTTAAGCGGCAGATTTGATGCGCTGCGGCATCGCCTTTTTGTTGAATGGGCCGATTTTTGCTGCCTAATTCATCCCACAATCAAAAAAAGGAAAATGGGATGGCTCGGGTAGCGGTGGTGACCGGGGGAACGCGCGGTATCGGAGAAGCAATTTCAATCGGATTGAAAAAAGCCGGCTATCTGGTGGCGGCCAATTATGCCGGCAATGACGAACGCGCCAAGGCGTTCTCGGATCGCACGGGCATCGCCGCGTTCAAATGGGATGTGTCCTCTTTCGACGAATGCGAGAAGGGCGTCGCCGCCGTCGCCGCGCAATTGGGATCGGTGGACGTGATCGTCAACAATGCCGGCATCACCCGCGACGCCACCATGAAGAAGATGAACCGCGTCGGTTGGGACGAAGTGCTCGATACCAATCTCGGCGGCTGCTTCAACATGTGCAAGGTTGCATGGGACGGCATGGTGGAACGCAAGTTCGGCCGTGTGGTGAATATCGGGTCGATCAACGGCCAGGCCGGTCAGTATGGCCAGGTCAATTACGCCGCCGCCAAATCCGGCATTCACGGCTTCACCAAGGCCCTGGCCCAGGAAGGCGCCCGCAGCGGCATCACCGTCAACGCCATCGCCCCCGGCTATATCGATACCGACATGGTGGCGGCGGTGCCGCCCGACGTGCTGGCCAAGATCGTAGCCCGCATCCCCGTCGGCCGTTTGGGCAAGGCCGACGAAATCGCCCGGGCGGTGCTGTTCCTGATCGCTGACGATGCCGGCTTTATCACCGGCTCGACGATGTCGGTTAATGGCGGCCAGCATATGTATTGAAGGCCGGGGCGGTTTCGACAAGGCCTAGTTTCGACAAGGTCAGAGCGGGGTAGTATGTACCCGTGATGATCGCGTCTTTAACCGCTGAAAATCTCGCCTGCGCGCGCGGCGACCGCGTGCTGTTCGAAGGCTTGTCCTTCCGGCTGGAGCGCGGCCATGCGCTGGCGGTGGAAGGGGCCAATGGCACAGGCAAGACGTCTTTGCTGCGCCTGATTGCCGGCTTCCTGACGCCCCGCGCCGGGCGGCTTGTCGTGGTGTCCGATCACGGGCAAAGCGATGACGGCGAAGAGCGCGGCAAGCAGATCGGCTGGCTTGGCCATCAAGACGCGCTCAAGCCGCAATTGACGGTGCGCGAGCAACTGGAATTTTTCGCCGCGCTGTACAGCGCCTCGCCTGATTTCGACAGCATGTTGGGGCAAGTGGGCCTCACCCGCCAGAAGGATTTTCCCTGCCGCTTTCTTTCGGCCGGCCAGCGCCGCCGCCTGGGGTTGGCGCGGCTGATGGTCAGCGCCCGGCCGCTTTGGCTGCTGGATGAGCCCTTCGCAGCGCTGGACATAGAAGGCCAGACCATGATCGCCGATGCGATGGCGCGTCACTGCGCCGGTGGCGGCATGGTGATCGCCGCCACCCATGATCCCTTGCCGCTGGGCCAGGCCAGCATCCGGCTATGAGCGCTTTCACCACACTTGTGGCGCGGGATATCCGGCTGGCAGCGCGCAGCGGCGGCGGCGCGGCGCTCGCCTTGGGCTTCTTTGCATTGGTGGCGACGCTGGTGCCGCTGGGCATCGGTGCCGATCTCAATGTCCTGGCCCGGGTGGCTGGCGGCGTCTTGTGGGTCGGCGCGGTGCTGGCCGCGCTTCTGTCGCTGGATCGGCTGTTTCAGGGCGATTACGAGGATGGCAGCCTGGATGTGATTGCGCTGTCGCCGCTTTCGCTGGAAAGCGTTTCGCTGGCCAAGATGCTGGCCCATTTTCTTTCCACCGGCCTGCCGCTGACATTGGTTTCGCCGCTGCTGGCGTTGCTGTTCAATCTGCCCGCGCCGGCAACCCTGACCTTGTTCCTGTCGCTGCTGATCGGCACCCCCGCCGTGAGCGCCGTCGGCGCCATCGGCGCCAGCTTGACCCTGTCGCTGAAGCGCGGCGGGCTCATTCTGCCTTTGCTCATTCTTCCCTTGCTGGCTCCGGCGGTGATTTTCGGCTCCGGCGCGGTTTCCGCCACATTGATGGGCCAAAGTGCCATGGGTGGAGGCGACGGTTTATGGCTGCTTCTGGCTTTTTCCGCCGCCGCTTGCCTGCTAAGTCCCTTCGCTGCCGCAGCCAGCGTGCGGCTCAACTTATCCTCTTGAAGTGGGGGGTCGGGTAAAGATGCAGTTCTTGTTCCGTTATGCCAATCCCGGCCAGTTCATGCGCCTGTCCTCGGTGCTGCTGCCTTTCACGGCCATCGCTGCGGCGCTGCTGCTGGCGCTGGGCCTGTTCCTGGGTTTCACCGTTCCGCCCGATTACCAGCAGGGCATGACCGTCACCATCATGTTCATCCATGTCCCCGCCGCCATCGTGGCCGAGGGTTGCTATGGCCTGATTGCTGTTCTGTCGCTGATGGCGCTGGTATGGCGCCATCCTCTCTCCGATGTCATGGCGCGCGCCGCCGCCCCGCTGGGGGCGCTGTTCACTGCGCTGGGGCTGATCACGGGCTCACTCTGGGGCCGGCCCATGTGGGGCACCTATTGGGTATGGGATGCGCGCCTGACCAGCTTCCTGCTGCT
This sequence comes from Alphaproteobacteria bacterium, assembly GCA_947474565.1. Lineage (GTDB taxonomy): Bacteria > Pseudomonadota > Alphaproteobacteria > Micropepsales > Micropepsaceae > Rhizomicrobium. The sequence continues at coordinate 37,144 of CANJIS010000007.1, read as the reverse complement.
GCTGTTTTTGTACCTGGGCTATCTGGCGCTGTGGAACGCGATCGAGGATGAAACCAAGGCCGCCCGCGCCGCCGCCATTCTGGCCCTGATCGGCGCGGTCAATTTGCCGATCATCGTTTATTCGGTGGAATGGTGGAACACGCTTCATCAGGGCGAAAGCATTGTCAGCGGCAAGCTGGCGCCGGTGTTTTTGTGGCCGCTGCTGACGATGATGGCGGCTTACGGTTTTCTGTTTCTCACGCTGTGGATGATCCGGGTACGGACTGAGATCATCAGCCGCCGTGCACATTCTTTGATGCTCAGTGGGGCCCTGATGCCGCGAGGCGGATTATGAGTTTCTGGTCGATGGGCGGCTATGCTGCGTATATCTGGCCGGCCTATGCGGTTTCGGCTGTGGGGCTTATCGGCGCGCTGGTGTGGACTCTGTCGGCCTATGCCGCCGCCAAGAAGCGCGTCAAAGACCTGGAAGGCGGCAAATGAAGCGGCTGGTTTACATCCTGCCGGTGGCGGCGTTTGCGGTGATCGCCTTTTTCATGTTCCGCGGCCTGTTCGCGCCCGCGCCCAATATCATTCCCTCGGCCTTGATCAACAAGCCGGTGCCCCAGCGCATCCTGCCGCCGCTGGATGCGCAAGCACAGGGTTTCGGTCCCGAAGATCTTTCCGCCGGAAAAGTCACGGTGGTGAATGTGTTTTCTTCCACCTGCGTCCCCTGCCGCCTGGAAGCGCCCATGCTGAACCGTCTGGCCGCCATGCCCGGCATGACGCTGTACGGCCTGGTCTGGGAAGACAAACCCGAGGCCGCCCGCAAATTCCTGGGCGAAATGGGCAATCCTTTTTCCCGCATCGGCCTGGACATTGACGGCAGCATCGGCCGCGACTGGGGCATCTATGGCTGGCCCGAAACCTATGTCGTGGACGGCAAAGGCATCATCCGCCTCAAGATCGTCGGTGAACTGACCGAGCGGGTGGTGCAGCAGCAGCTTCTACCCGCGATTGAAAAAGCCAAGCTGGCCTCTTAATCATTTAATTACCCTGTTTTGGCAGGGGCGAAGCCATGCAAGTCAACGCCACCATCATCGCCGCCCAGCAGGCCGCCCGCGAAGCCCGCGCGGCCTTGCTCGCGCCCGCCGCCAGTTTTCTGTCAGAACTGAATGCTGAAGCGCCCGCTGCGCCCGCGCCGATGCGCATGGGCAGCCTGCTCGACATCAAAATCTAGAGATTATCCGCGCTTGGAAGGACGGCGCACCCGCGCCGGCCGGGCCGACCCGCCATTGGCGATATGGCTGTCTGCCGCCTGGGCGATCTGGGCGAGGAACTTCACGAATTTGGGCCGTTCCGCTGCCGGCAGGGCTTCCAAAAGCGCCCGTTCCGCGCGGTCCGAAGCGTTCCTGGCCGAGCGCAGGGCCTTGCGGCCGGTCGGGGAAATCGCCACCGCATTGGCGCGCTGGTCTTCCTCGGTCCGCTCCCGCGACAGCAGACCCTTTTCCAGCATCCGGCGGACCATCTCCGCCAAAGTGGAACGGTCAATGCCGGTGATGTCCACCAGCACGGTCTGGCTGGCGCCATCATGATGCTCCAGCGCGGCGAGAAGAATATATTGCTGCTTGGTGAGTTCGCGCGCACCAGACTCGCGCGCGTAGAGGTCGCCATAGAATTGCTGGCAACGGCGGATGAGGTGAGACGGCGCTTCGGAGAGTTCAAACCCTCCATCGCTTTTGCGCACCCCCTTACTCATCCATCACCCCTGAATAATCCGGATGCAGTCTCCGGTGCGCGTATTGGAAATTTCGGCAGTCAATTTACGTCAGTCAATTATCGGACAACGGGGCTACTAAACATCATGCCGCGCGTCCACGCCAGTCTTAAACGTGGTTTGATCGGCAGAGTCCAGCCATGTGTGGCTTGGAGGATTGCTTTGGCGGGATCCTTTTTCTTTTTAATTTTCGCGCCTATGTCTTTGTGCGGAAAAGACACAATGAATTGTGTCGCAGAAAGCGGCGGCCATATCTGTTGCGGTGGCGAAATTCACCGCAACATGGTTGGGAAAAGAAAAATTGTCAGTCTGCGGTTTTTTCCGGCTCGATGTGATGTTTCATCACAAACGGCGTTTGCGCCAAAGCAAACAGGAATATCAACGGGATGATGCCCCACACCTTGAACGAGACCCAGGCGTCGGTTGAGGCATTGCGCCACACCATTTCGTTCAGGAACGCCAGGACCAGAAAAAAAAGACCCCAGCGCCAGGTCAGTTGCCGCCAGCCGGGTTCATCAAGTTCAAAGGCTTGCGCGAAAACATATTTGATGAAAAGGCGATTGAACCACAGGCCGCCGATCAAAGTGACGCCAAAAAAGGCATAAAGCACCGTCGGCTTTATCTTGATGAAAATATCGTTCTTCAGATAAAGTGTCAGTCCGCCGAAGATCACCACCAGGATGGCGGTGACCAGCGGCATGGGAAAAATTTTCTTCTCCACCAGCCAGCCCACCGCCAGCGCCACCAGCACCGCCGCCATGAAGGCCGCGGTGGCGCCGAAAATTCCCAGATATTTGAAACCGGCGAAAAAGATCAGCAGCGGACCCAGATCCAGAGCCAACCGGCGGATTTGCGGGTTCATGCCGCCCCCGTGAGCGCCTTGGCGAAATTCATGGCTTGAAACGGCATCAGATCATCCTCGCCTTCGCCCACCCCGATAAAGTGGACGGGCAACGGAAACTTCGCCGCCAGCGCCACCAGTATGCCGCCTTTGGCGGTGCCGTCGAGCTTGGTCATGATCAGGCCCGTCAGGGGCACGCTGGTTCCAAAGGCCTGGACCTGGGAAATCGCGTTCTGGCCGGTGGTGGCGTCCAGCACCAGCAGCACGGCATGGGGCGCGCTGGCGTCCAGCTTCTTGATTACCCGGGCAATCTTCTCAAGTTCCGCCATCAGGTCGGTCTTGGTCTGCAACCGGCCGGCGGTATCAATCACTAAAATGTCAGTGTCCTGACTTTTCGCCTTTTCCAGCGCCGTGAAGGCCAGCCCTGCGGCATCCCCGCCCGGCTTGGTGGAGACGAACTCCGCCCCTGCACGCCCGGCCCAGACGCCCAGCTGCTCGATGGCGGCGGCGCGGAAGGTGTCGCCGGCTGCCAGCATGACTTTCTTGCCATCTTTGGTGAAACGCTTGGCCAGCTTGCCGATGGTGGTGGTCTTGCCCGCCCCATTGACCCCGGCGACCAGAATGACAAAGGGCTTCTTGCCACTGTCAATGATCAGCGGCTTTTCAATCCCGGCAAGCTTGCTGGCAATTTCTTCCGCCACCAGGGCGCGCAGCTGTCCCGGCTCCATCTCGGCGTCATAGCGGTTCTTTGCCACCGCCTTGGCGATGGCTTGGGCCTGCACCGAACCCATGTCGCTGCGGATCAGGCTTTCTTCCAGCTCCCCGATCGTGGCGGCATCCAGCTTCTTCTTGGTGAAAAACCCGGTCAGGCCGGCAGCCGATTTGCTGAGGCCGCTTTTCAGCCGGCTGAAGAAGCCGCCTTCTTTTTCGTCAGTCATGCTGCGCTGCCCAAAAGAAAACCGTCTGCCATGCCGGTGAGACGCGTTTTCAATATCATGCCCCGCTCCGCCGCGGTCTGAAGCCGCACCGGGGCATAGCAGGGCGTATGACCCTTGCCGTCTTTTTCCACCAGCACATCCTTTGTCTGACCCACCAGCGTGGCCAGCCGCGCCTGTTCCATGGCGGCGCCCTTGGCGCGCAGCAGCGCGGCGCGATCCTTGGGCACACCCGGCTTCAGTTGTGGCATGCGCGCCGCCGGCGTGCCCTTGCGCGGGCTGAAGGGGAAGACATGGAGGAAGCAAAGCCCGGCTTCATCCATCAGCGACAGCGTGTTCTGGAACATGGCCTCGCTTTCGGTGGGAAAGCCCGCGATCAGGTCGGCGCCGAACGCGGCTTCGGGCCGCAGGCGACGCACGTCGTTGCAAAAGCGAACCGTATCCGCGCGGGCATGGCGCCGCTTCATCCGCTTCAGGATCAGATCGTCGCCGGATTGGGCCGAAAGATGAAAATGCGGCATCAGCCTTTCTTCTTTGGCGATGGCGCGCATCAGGATCGGGTCCGCTTCAATGGAATCCAGCGACGACAGCCGCAGGCGCTTCAATTCCGGCACCAGTTTCAAAATCTTTTGCACCAGCGCGCCCAGGCTGGCCTGTCCTGGCAGATCGGAACCGTAAGAGGTCAGGTCCACGCCCGTCAGCACGATCTCGGCATAGCCTTTTTCCGTCAGCCGCCGCGCCTCTGCCACCACTTCGCCCATTCCCACACTGCGGGAATTACCCCGGCCATAGGGAATGATGCAGAAGGTGCAGCGATGGTCGCAGCCATTCTGCACCTGCAGGAAAGCGCGGGTGTGGCTGTCGAAACTTTCCACCATCTGGGGCACGGTTTCGCGCACGCTCATAATGTCATTGACGCTTATGCGCTGAAGCGCGAAGTGGGTGCGCTCCCCCAGCCCGGCATAGCTGTCGGCTTTCAGCTTTTCGCCGTTGCCCAGCACCAGATCCACTTCCGGCATGGCGGCATAGGTTTCCGGCTCTGTCTGGGCAGCGCAGCCGGTGACGATGATGCGAGCATTGGGCCGTGTCCGGCGCAGTTTGCGGATCGCCTGGCGCGACTGGCGCACCGCGAGGCCTGTGACCGCGCAAGTATTGATCACCACGGCATCGCGCAACTGCGCCTCGGCGGCGCGGGCGCGAATGGCCTCGCTTTGATAAGCGTTCAGGCGGCAGCCGAGGGTCACAACTTCAACCGTCATAGGCGCGCCAGATCCACTTCACCCATGAAGCTGGTCACAGCCGGGCCGGTCATCAGCACATGGCCGTCTTCTTCCCGCCATTCCAGGGTGAGGCTTCCGCCATCCAGGATCAATTCCACTTTGCGGTCGATCATGCCTTTGCGGATCGCAGCCACGGCGGTTGCCGCCGCGCCGGTGCCGCAGGCAAGCGTAATGCCCACGCCGCGTTCCCACACCTGCATCCGGATGCGACTGCGGTCCAGCACTTGCGCGAATTCCACATTCACCCGCTGGGGAAATAAAGGATGGTTTTCGATCAGGGGGCCGATCTGGGCCACCGGCGCTTTGTCCGCATCGCCCACGAACAGCACGCAATGGGGATTGCCCATCGAGACCGCGCTGGCGGTCAGCATGCGGCCTTCCAGGTCGAACTGGAACTGCAGCGTGTCGCGCGCTTCGGACATGGGAATTTTCTGCCAATCCAGCCCGGGCTCGCCCATATCCACGGTCACCAGGCCCTTGCCGGCATCGCTGCACAAAAGCGTGCCGCCATTGCTCTCCAGCTGCACCCGCGCCAGCCCGCGTTCATCCATGAGCAGCCGCGCCACACAGCGCGTGGCATTGCCGCAAGCACCGACTTCGCCACCATCGGCATTGAAGAAGCGCAAGGTGGCGTCCGCCTTGGCGCCGCCTGGCAGGATCACCACCAGAGTGTCGCAGCCGATGCCGAAATGCCGGTCGGCGAGTTTCTTCGCCTGTTCCGAGTTGATCGGGATAGGCGCAGTACGGGCATCGAACACGGCAAAATCATTGCCCAGGCCCTGCATTTTCCGGAATGGAGTCATGGCAGGCCTTATATGGGTTTGCCGGGCCATTTTCCATTGCGTAGTCTGCTTGAAATTATCCGCCAGCAGAGGGGCCAATGCGCGCGAAATTTTTGCCGGCCTTTGCCCTTCTGGCTGCTTTTCTCTCAGGAGTACCCGCCTTGTCCCAGCCCAACGATCCTTATGTCTGGCTGGAAGAGGTGCATGGCGCCAAGCCGCTGGCCTGGGTGACAGATCAGAACAAGAAGTCGCTGGGCCTGCTCAAATCCGATCCGCGCTATCAAAAGAATTACAACAGCATCCTGGAAGTGCTGGACGCCACCGACCGTATTCCCATGGGCGGGCTCAGCCACGGCTTTGTCTATAATTTCTGGCAGGATGCCAAAAATCCCAAAGGCCTGTGGCGCCGCGCCGCCATCGCCGATTATCAGACCAAGGCGCCGCACTGGCAGGTGCTGCTGGATGTCGATGCTCTGGCCAAAAGCGAAAAGGAAAACTGGGTCTTTGCCGGGGCCGAATGCAATCCGGGTGAGACGCGCTGCCTGATCCGGCTGTCGCGCGGCGGCGGCGATGCCGTGGTGATCCGCGAATATGATTTGAAGGCGCTGAAGCTGGCGGCGGACGGCTTCAAGCTGGCTGAAGCCAAATCCGACGCCAGCTATCTGAATGACGATACGGTGCTGTTTTCCAGCGCCGCCGACGGCGCCACCAAATCCGGCTATGCCTACAAGGTGCGGCAATGGAAGCGCGGCACGCAAGTTGCCGCCGCACCGATTGTCTATACCGGCGAAGTGTCCGACGTCGGTTCGTCCGCCGGTGTCTTCCACACCAAAAATGAGACCGCTGCGGTGGTCTTCCGCTCGGTGAGCTTTTTTGAAACCGATTATTTCGCCATCAAGAACGGCAAGTCCGAAAAACTGCCTTTGCCCCGTTCCGCCGACGTGAAAGGGATGTTTGACGGCGCGCTGATCGCTACCCTGCGCCAGGATTATCAGGGCTTCAAGAAAGGCGCGCTGGTCGCGTTCCGCGAAAATGCGCCGACACAACTGATCTATCAGCCAGGCCCGCGCGGCAGCGTCGAAAGCGTCTCCACCGGCCGCGACAAGCTCTATGCCGCGATCTACGACAATGTCGTGGGTGCGGTGCATGTCTTCACCACCAACGGCCCCCCAAAAGATGGCAAAAACGTCTGGAGCGACAAGAAGCTGGCGCTGCCGGGGCAGGGCTCGCCCGAAATTGTTTCGACCAATGATTACGGCCCCGAAGCCATGTTCCGCTTCGAGAACTACGTCACCCCCACGACTTTGTATTTTGATGGCGGCAACGACGCGCCGCATCCGATCAAGTCGCTGCCCGCCCGCTTCGACGCCTCCGGCATTGTCACCGAACAGTTCGAAGCCGTTTCAAAAGACGGCACCAGGATTCCGTATTTCGTCACCCGCCCCAAAAATCTTTCCGGTCCCGCGCCGACGCTGCTGTACGGCTATGGCGGCTTCGAAGTTTCCCTGACGCCGGGATACTCCGCCAATTTCGGCCGGCTCTGGCTCACCCATGGCGGCATCTATGTGGTGGCCAATATCCGCGGCGGCGGCGAATTTGGTCCCGCCTGGCATGAAGCGGCGCTGAAAACCAATCGCCAGCGCGCCTATGACGATTTCGTGGCGGTGGCCGATGACCTGACCAAACGCAAGCTCACGACTGCCAAGCAGCTCGGCATCATGGGCGGCAGCAATGGCGGGCTCTTGGTCTCCACCGTGATGACCCAGATCCCGGACAAGCTGGCGGCGGTGGTCTGTCAGGTGCCGCTGATCGACATGATCGCCTATACCCATATCGGCGCGGGCACGAGCTGGGTGGGCGAGTATGGCGATCCCGCCATTCCCAAAGAGCGCGACTACATCCTCACCTATTCGCCGTATCAGAATGTGAAGCCGGGGGTAAAATATCCGCCCGTGTTCTTTGTCACCGCCACCAGCGATGACCGGGTAACGCCCGTCCATGCCCGCAAGATGGCGGCCAAGATGGAAGCCATGGGCCAGGATGTTCTCTTTTATGAGAATACCGATGGCGGCCATGCCGCCGCCGCCGACCACAAGCAAAGCGCCGAAATGTGGGCCCTTTCCTTCGTTTATCTGGCCCAGAAGCTTGGTTTGAAGGCCTGAAATTGACTTTTCCGGCCCAAAAGCCCTAAACCCGGCCGTTTCCGGAAAGACCTTAGGCCTTTCCGGTCCCCCGCCTGGCGCGGGGGATCGACCCCAGGCAGCGCAGGTGCGCCCCCTGGGGCGCTATCGTTTGGATAAAGGCGTTGAATGTTTGAATCGCTTCAATCCCGCCTCGGCGGCGTATTCGACAAGCTTCGCGGGCGCGGCGCGCTCAGCGAGGCTGACGTTGATGCCGCCCTGGCCGAAGTGCGCACCGCCCTGATCGACGCCGACGTGGCGTTGCCGGTGGTCAAGGAATTCATCGACAAGGTGCGCCCCCGCGCCATTGGCGAAAACGTCATCCGCTCGGTGTCCCCTGGCCAGCAAGTCATCAAGATCGTCCATGACGTGCTGGTGGAAACCCTGGGCAGCGACAACGCCGCCCTCAATCTGGGCTCGCCGCCCGCGCCGATCCTGATGGTCGGCCTGCAGGGTTCGGGTAAGACCACCAGCTCGGCCAAGCTGGGCTTGCTGCTCACCACCAAGGAAAAGAAGCGCGTGCTGATGGCGTCGCTGGACGTCAACCGTCCCGCCGCCATGGAACAGTTGCGCGTGCTGGGCGAACAGGCCGGCGTGGCCACGCTTCCCATCGTTGCGGGCCAGGACCCGCTCGCCATCGCCAAGCGCGCCATGTCGTCGGCCAAGGTCGGCGGCTATGACGTCGTCATCCTTGATACCGCTGGCCGCCAGTCCATCGACGAACAGTTGATGAGCGAAGTGGCCGCCATCAAGGCCGCCACCAATCCGCACGAAACCATCCTGGTGGCCGACAGCCTGACCGGCCAGGACGCTGTCCATATCGCCAAGAACTTCAACGACCGGGTGAAGCTGACCGGCATCATCCTCACCCGCGTTGATGGCGATGCGCGCGGCGGCGCCGCGCTGTCCATGCGTTCGGTCACCGGCGCGCCGATCAAATTCCTGGGCGCCGGCGAAAAGCTCGACGCGCTGGAAGTGTTCCATCCCGCCCGCGTCGCCGCCCGCATCCTCGACATGGGCGATGTCGTCAGCCTGGTGGAGAAGGCGGCCGAGACTCTCGACAAGGCGGAAGCGGAAAAAATCGCCGCAAAGATGAAGAAGGGCACGTTCGATATGGACGACCTTCGCAGCCAGTTAAATCAGATGAAGAAGCTGGGCGGCATGAAAGGCGTGCTCGGCATGCTGCCGGGCGTGGGCAAGATCAAGGGCCAGTTAGAGGCCGCCGGCATCGACGACAAAATCCTCACCCGCCAGGAAGCGATCATCTGCTCCATGACCAAGGCGGAACGCACCGATCCCGATGTGATCAACGGCTCGCGCCGGAAGCGCATTGCCGCCGGAGCCGGCGTCGATGTCAGCGAGGTCAACAAGCTTCTGAAAATGCACCGCCAGATGGCGGACATGATGAAGAAAATGGGCAAGGGCGGCCGCATGCCGCAAATGCCCGGTGGTTTCCCAGGTGGTTTACCGCCCGGAATGTTTCCGGGACGGCATTGACGTTGCTGTCATGCCCGCGCAAGCGGGCATCCAGCAAAAAAGAAGAATGGGTTCCCGCTTTCGCGGGAATGACAATTAGAGAAAGGAACTAAAAATGGCTCTTCGTATTCGCATGGCGCGCGGCGGCACCAAGAAACGCCCGAACTATTCCATCGTGGTCTCGGACTCGCGCTCGCCGCGCGATGGCCGCTTTATTGAAAAGATCGGCTTCCACAACCCGCTGCTGCCGTCGGATCATGCCGACCGCCTGAAGCTGGACCTGGAAAAGGCCAAGGAGTGGATCGCCAAGGGCGCCGTGGCGTCCGACCGCGTTCACAAGATGCTGGCCAAGGCCGGTCTGGTGAAGGCGCGCATCCATAACAATCCGCAGAAAGCCCAGCCCAAGAAGAAGGCGCAGGAACGCGCTGCCGCGGCCGCCAAGGCGGCGGAAGCTCCGGCGTCATAATTGAAGCCGGTTCTGCTCGCTGTTGTGATCGGCGCCTCCGGCCTCCAAGGGGCGGTGAAGGTGAAAACCTTCACCGCGTCCTCCGAGGCGCTGGCCGGTTATGGCGCGCTGCAAGACAAGAACGGTAAGGCCTATTCCATCACCGCCTTTCGCCCGGGTAAACCGGGCGAGGCGGTGATTTCTTTTGCGGGCATCACCACGCGTGAAGCCGCCGAAGGGCTCAAAGGCACCGAACTCTTTATTGCCCGTGACGCTTTGCCGGAAACGGCCGAAGAAGAATTCTACCACGCCGATCTGATCGGGCTGGAAGCGCAGGACAGCGAAGGCCGCGTCATCGGCAAAGTCGCCGCCATCCACAATTACGGCGCCGGCGACATTATCGAGATTGTTCGCAGCGATGGTGACAGCGTGCTGCTCGCCTTCACCCGTGAAACCGTTCCCACCATCGACATTCCGGGCGGACGCGTTGTCGTCGCTGTGCCGGAAGACGATGAGGAGAACGATCATGTGGAATGATCGCTCTCCTCATCGCCGAGCGGTCCATAGCGACAGCGTAATTTGGACCGCGAGGGTGGCGCAATACCGATGACAGGCTGGCAAGCAACGGTCCTCACGCTCTTCCCCGATATGTTTCCCGGGCCGATCGGCGCGTCACTGGCGGGCAAGGCGCTGAAGGAAAACCGCTGGTCGCTCGACGTGCGCGATATCCGCGATCACGGATTGGGCAAGCATCGCACCGTGGATGACACGCCCTCGGGCGGCGGCCCCGGCATGGTGATGCGGGCCGATGTCGCCGCCGCTGCGATTGACGCCGTGGAGCGTGGCAATCGTCCCCTGATCTATCTTTCGCCGCGCGGCGCCCCGCTCACCCAGGCGCGGGTGCGCGCCCTGGCAGGGGGCCCCGGCGCCATCCTGTTCTGTGGCCGCTTCGAGGGCCTGGACCAGCGGGTGATCGAGGCCCGCCAGATGGAAGAAATCAGCCTGGGCGACTTTGTCCTGATGGGGGGCGAGGTGGCGGCCATGGCCATGATCGAGGCCATCGTCCGCCTGCTCCCCGGCGTCCTGGGGGATGCCACCTCTGCCGATGACGAAAGCTTCGCCCGGCACCTTTTGGAATATCCGCATTTCACCCGCCCCCAGACGTTCGAGGATCGCTCAATCCCGGATGTTGTAACCGACGGAAATCATTCAGAAATTTCCAAATGGCGGCAGGCCCAGGCGGAAAGCCTGACAAAGCTGCGCCGCCCCGACCTCTGGGCCCTCTATGAAAAAGGGAAGCCCTAGGCTATATGCCCGGCCTCACTCGCTTTTTGCCGTTACGGAGACTGCCCCATGGACCTGTTGAAGACCCTCGAAGCTGAGCAAATGAAGGCTCTGCGGGCCAAGGCGCATCCCGAGTTCCGTCCGGGCGACACCCTCAAGGTCAACGTCAAAGTGGTGGACGTCACCTTTGACGAGAAGACCAAGCAGAACAAAACCCGCGAACGCATCCAGGCTTTCGAAGGCGTCTGCATCGCCCGTCAGGGCCAGGGCCTGAACGAGGCTTTCACCGTGCGCAAGCTGTCTTATGGCGAAGGCGTGGAACGCGTTTTCCCGGTCTATTCCCCGCTGGTGGATTCGATCATTGTCGTGCGCAAGGGCAAGGTCCGCCGCGCCAAGCTTTACTATCTGCGTGGCCGCACCGGTAAGTCGGCGCGTATCACCGAGCGCGTCGACAATGCCGGCCCGGAAGAGAAGGCGTCGTAAAAGCCCAGAAAAACGGGCCTTTTTCCGATATTTCGTCCGAAAGTGTCAAAAAGCTCCTATTTTTCGGGGCTTTTTTGCTTATGGCCCGCTTGCATGCGCAGAAAATGCTTTAAAATCCGGCTCTATCGTTGATTCGTTAAGAGGGAGCCCCCAATGGCTACTGCCGCAAAAGTCGAAACCGTTTCCACCCGTCAGCTCGTCGGCCAGCTCGCCGAAAAGCATGAGATGTCTCAGAAGGCCGCCAACGCGATCATCGAAGACACCATTGGCCTGATCACCAAGCATTTGAAGAAGGGTGCCCGCATCCGTCTCAACGGCCTGGGCATTCTGGTTGTGCGCAAGCGCGGTCCGCGTATGGGCCGCAATCCCGCCACCGGCGAAGCGATCAAGATCAAGGCGTCCAAGAAGGTCGCGTTCCGCGCCTCCAAGGAACTGAAGGAAGCTATCTAAGCTTCTTTCACACGTTGCGAAAAAGCCGGGCCAGCGATGCTGAGCCCGGCTTTTTTCTTTTTTAATGGTCGCGCCGAGCGGGCGCGGACGCGCCCCATTTTCAAATGGCGCCTCCGGCGCCGGTTGGAAAACCGCTGCACACTTTTCCGGACGGTCGCTCCGGCAGGCCATATTCCCGGTTTGTGCCGCGTGTTGTGTGCGCGCTATGCCGCCTTGCGCCATATCGCCCCGGGGGGTAGGTAGCGCGCGGTTTTTTCGACAAAGGATTTCTCATGGCTCGCAAGAAAATTGCCCTTATCGGCGGCGGACAGATCGGCGGCACCTTGGCCCATATGGTGGCCATGAAGGAGCTGGGCGATGTGGTGATCTTCGACATCACCGAAGGCCTGCCCCAGGGCAAGGCGCTGGATCTTTCCCAGTCCGGCCCGGTGGAAGGCTTCAATGCCAAGCTCAAGGGCACCAATGATTATGCCGACATCAAGGGCGCCGATGTGGTGATCGTCACCGCCGGCGTGCCGCGCAAGCCGGGCATGAGCCGCGATGACCTGATCGGCATCAATCTGAAGGTGATGGCGGCGGTGGGCGAAGGCATCAAGGCCAACTGCCCCAACGCCTTCATCATCTGCATCACCAACCCGCTCGACGCCATGGTCTGGGCGCTGCAGAAATTCTCCGGCGTGCCGCACAACAAGATCGTCGGCATGGCCGGCGTGTTGGACAGCGCCCGCTTCCGCCACTTCCTGGCCGATGAACTGAATGTCTCGGTGGAAGATGTTTCCGCATTCGTGCTGGGCGGCCATGGCGACACCATGGTGCCGATGCCGCGCTTCTCCACCGTCGCCGGCATTTCGCTGCCCGAACTGGTGAAGATGAGCTGGATCAGCCAAGACCGCCTGGACCAGATCATTCAGCGCACCCGTGATGGCGGCGCCGAAATTGTCGGCCTGCTCAAGACCGGCTCGGCCTATTACGCGCCCGCCATTTCCGGCATCGCGATGGCGGAAAGCTACCTCAAGGACCAGAAGCGGGTTCTGCCCTGCGCCGTCCATGTTAATGGCTCTTACGGCATCAAGGATCTCTATGTCGGTCTGCCGGTGGTGATCGGCGAGAAGGGCGTGGAGCGCGTCGTGGAATTGGATCTCACCGCCGATGAAAAAGCGGCGCTGCACAAGTCTGCCGATGCGGTGCAGGGCCTGATCGACGCCTGTAAGAAACTGGAACCCAAATTGGGTTGAGCTTTTCGCTCATTCCCAGCATCAGAAGGCCCCGGATAATCTCCGGGGCTTTTTGTGTTTTAGGAATTGACAAACTTATGCGACAAACGGCTACAATTGCACGACAAGTCCCCAGGGGGGCTCTTGGAGGATCAGGGAGGATGAGCAGGTTGCTCGCGTTCTTCCCTTTCTTCATGGCCTCTATGGCGGTGGCGGCGATTTGGCTCGTGGAGCCCGCGAAAGCGGAGAGCCTTGCCGCCACCGGCCATGACCTGGCCAGCCTCACCATCACCATCGGAAAAATCTCCCCGCGCGGCGGCATCCTGCGCTTGGGCCTGTATGACGCCGCCAGCTATCCCACCGACGACGCCAAGACCATCGTCTCGGCCGATGTGGCAGTCACCGGCACGGTGATGACGGTGACGCTGAAGGATATTCCGCCCGGCCGCTATGCCATCGAAAGCTTTCAGGACGTCAACGGCAACGGCAAGATGGACACCAGCTGGATTGGCCTGCCGCAGGAGCCGTATGGCTTCTCGCGCGATGCCAAGCCGTTCCTGTCCAAGCCCGATTTCAACGCTGTCGCCTTTACGTTGAACCCAGGCGAAAACACCCAAACCCTCCAACTGCAGAATTCGGATAGCCGTCCGCGTCCTGATCGTTTTGGGATGCGTGCCGCACATGCTAAGTGCGATTGCCCATGAGCGAAATTCCGCCCGTCCTGTATCGCCGCCGCGATCTTCATTTCTTCGTCACGTCCCGCTTCATCGCCACGGTCGCGGTCCAGGTTCAATCGGTGGCGATCGGCTGGCAGATTTACGAGATGGAACGCACGCCACTGTCGCTGGGGCTGGTGGGGCTTTGCCAGTTCGTGCCCATGTTCCTGCTCACGCTTCCGGCTGGCGATATCACCGATCGTTTCAATCAACGCCGGGTCTACAGCCTTGCGGCGGCGCTCCAGGCGATGTGCAGCGCCCTTTTCTTGGGCCTCAGCATTTTCGCCGCCCACACCGCTTGGGCTTTTTATGCCGTGCTGGTGCTGTTCGGTGCGGCGCGGGGGTTTGCGGGCCCTTCCGGCCAATCGCTGCTGCCATTCCTGGTGCCGGCGGAAAGATTGCCCCGCTCCATCTCGATCAGTTCTTCGACCTTCACCGCCGCCATCATCGCCGGCCCGGCTTTGGGCGGGCTTCTCTATGCCTTCGGTCCATTGGCGACCTATTCGCTCTGCATTTTCGGTTTTGCTGTTGCCGCCTTGATCGTCGGCAATCTGGGCGGGCGGCGCTTTACCCCGGAGCCCACCCTGGCCACCCGGTTTGAGCGTGTCGCCGAAGGCATTCGCTTTGTGCGTTCGCGGCCCGTCGTGTTCGGCGCGATTTCACTTGATCTGTTTGCCGTGCTGCTGGGCGGGGCCACCGCGCTGTTGCCGATCTATGCCCGCGATATTCTGCATGTCGGGCCCACCGGCCTTGGCCTGTTGCGCGCCGCCCCGGCGGCGGGGGCATTTGTCATTGCCGTCTGGCTCACGCGCCACACCATGAAGCGCCATGTCGGCCTCAAGATGTTCGCGTCCGTGGCGATCTTCGGTCTGGCCACCATCGTGTTCGGGCTTTCCACCTTCTTCCCGGTCTCTCTCGCGGCGCTGTTTGTGCTGGGCGCCGCCGACATGGTGAGCGTCAATGTCCGCTCGTCCCTGATCCAGCTTTCCACACCCGACACCATGCGCGGCCGGGTCTCGTCGGTCTCCACGCTGTTCATCGGCGCTTCCAATGAATTGGGGGAGTTCGAATCCGGCACCACGGCTGCCTTGATGGGCACGGTGATGTCGGTGGTGGTGGGCGGCATCGGCACCCTGGCCGTGGTCGCAGGCTGGATGAAGCTGTTTCCACAATTGCGCCGGGTGGACAGTTTCAAGGATGTGGCCGCCTAGCCTTTTCGCCTCCGCCTGTTAGGCTTCCCAAAAAGGGGAGGCGCTCTTGCTGTCAGGATGGACGAAACCCGCGCGTCATGCGGTGGCTGCCAGCTATCTGGGCTGGACGCTGGACGCCTTCGATTTCTTCATTTTGACATTCGTGCTGCCGGATGTGGCGGCGCAATTCCATGTCTCCATTCCCACCGTCGCTTTCTCGGTGACCCTGACGCTGTTTTTCCGGCCCGTCGGCGCGTTCATTTTCGGCCGCCTGGCGGATCATTATGGCCGCCGTCATGTCTTTGCGATCAATATCGCCTGCTATTCGGTGTTCGCTTTTCTCACGGCCTTCTCGCCCAATCTCACCGGCTTTCTGGTGATCCGCTCCTTGTTCGGTGTCGCCATGGGCGGCATCTGGGGCGTGGGCGCCAGCCTGGCGATGGAAAGCATCAAGCCGGGTCATCGCGGCTTTGTCTCGGGCCTGATGCAGACGGGATATCCGACCGGCTCGCTGCTGGCCGCCTTCGCCTATGGCGCGTTCTACAGCCTGATCGGCTGGCGCGGCCTTTTCATGCTGGGGCTGGCACCGGCCGTGCTCCTCATTCCCTATATCGAAACCTGCGTTTCGGAATCGCCGGGCTGGGCCATCGCTCGCAGCGGCGCCCAGGGCTTGACGGAAATTCTCTCGCAGCATTGGCGGCTGGCGCTTTACGGCGTCATCCTGATGACGGCCTTCACCTTCTTCAGCCACGGGACCCAGGATTTCTATCCGGTGTTCCTGCAGAAGCAGCATGGCCTCGACAAGAACACGGTCACCACCCTGGCCAGCATCGGCTCGGTGGCCGCCATTATCGGCGGCGTGGTGTTCGGCAGCATCGGCCAGAAGATCGGCCGCCGCCGCGCCATCATCACCTCCGCGCTTCTGAGCGTGCCGATGGTGGGACTCTGGATGTTCTCCAGCTCCATCCTGATGCTGGGGATCGGCGTCTTTCTGATGCAGTTCTTCGTCCAGGGCGCCTGGGGTTCGGTGCCGGCGCAATTGAACGAGCTGGCGCCGCCGGCGGTGCGCGGGGCCTTCGCCGGCACGGTCTATCAGTTGGGCAATTGCATCTCATCCACCAACGCCACCATCGAGCCGTTGCTGGCCGAGCGCACAAGCTGGTCGGTGTCGCTGGCCACGGTGGCGGTATGTGCCGCGCTTGCCATCAGTCTGGTGGTGTGGCTGGGCCCGGAGGCCCGTGGCGTCCGGATGAATAACGAAACTTGATTTTTGGTCGCGCGGCCTGCGGAAAACCGCGACACACTTTTCCGGGCCGACGCTCCTACGCCTTGACGTAAACGTCGACGCGATCCAGCGGACCGCCGTCATCAGAGCCGCCCATGGCGCGCACATCAATGCGTTCCGATGGCACGCCATCGTCAATCAGCACCTGGCGGATGGCCAGCGCCCGCTTGAGCGACAGACGCCGCGCATCCGAACCCTTGTCGCCCTTGTCGCCGCCATAGGCGATCAGTTGCACCCGGCTGCCGGCGCCGGTCATGGCGGCGTTGAGATCGCCGGCCAGCAATTTGATGGCGTCCAGCGCCGACTGGGCGGGATCGGAGGCGCCGGCCGCGAACAGGATGACACTGCGCTTGGTGGTGCCGGCCGCGCCGGGCTCGACCGCCGAAGCCGGCGAGGGCGGGGTGGGGACGGGGTTGGCCTTGGCGAGTTGCGGGGTCGAGGGCAGCGAGCCCAGGATGCCGGCGGCGCCGAAATTGCCGGCGCGGGGCGCGGTTGCCGCACGCGGTGGCGGCGGCGCTACCGGACGGACGGGCGCTGGGGCAGGGACGGGTCTGGGTGCAGCCATTGCCACCCGGGGCTGGGAAGCCGGGGCCCGCCGGGCATTGCGGTCGGGCATGTGAAGGGCGATGGCGCCGCTATCGGCGGGCCTCTGTCCGGGCTGGCGCAGGGGGCCCACCACCCGGGCATACTGGCCGCCGGGATAAAGCAGGGTCTGGCCGGCGCCGGCGACGGGATTGACGCTTATTTCCAGGCCGGTCGCGACCTGGCCGAAGGCCGCGGCGGGAGCCAGGACGGCAATACTCGCCAGTAAAGCAGCGGTGGAAAAACGCATCCTGATTTCGCCCAGTTCGACTGGAAAAGTGTAGCGGGTCCGCCGCCTTGTCTCAATGCGCTGTTTTATCCGGCTTTGACGTTCTTCAGCAGCTTCAAAAGCTGGGGCTGGAGATACTCATTGGCCACCAGGATGGAGCCCTTGGTGAGCATGTCCTGGCCGCCGTCCAGGTCGGCGATCATGCCGCCGGCCTCCCGGACGAGAAGAATTCCCGCCGCCATGTCCCAGGCCTTGATGCCGCGCTCCCAGAAGCCGTCAAACCGGCCCGCCGCGACATAGGCCAGGTCCAGCGAGGCGGTGCCGAAGCGGCGAATGCCGGCGGTCAGACCCATCATGGTTTCCATCTCGGCCAGCGATTGTGCATGGCCTTCGCGGCCCTTGAAGGGAAAGCCGGTGGCGAGAAGGCAGGGGCCAAGCTCCTTGCGCCCCGCTACCCGCAGCCGCTTGTGGTTGTGATAGGCGCCATGATTTTTCTCGGCGACGAAAAGATCGTCGGTGACGGGGTTGTAGATCACCCCCGCCACAAGCTGGCCTTCGCGCTCCAGCGCCACCGAGATGGCGAAATGCGGCACGCCATGCATGAAGTTGGTGGTGCCGTCGATGGGATCAATAATAAAACGGTGGCTCTCGTCCTTGCCTTCGATGGTGCCGCTTTCTTCGCCCAGAAAGCCATAACCGGGCCGCACCCTGGTCAATTCCTCGATCAGCAGGCTTTCGGTTCTGGTGTCGGCGCTGGTGACGAAATCCGCCGGGCCTTTCATCGAGATTTGCAGGTTTTCCAGTTCACCGAAATCGCGGATCAGGGGGCGGCCGGCCTTGCGCACCGCCGCGGTCATCACATTCAGGATGGGAGACGTATAGGTCATCTATTCGGCCCGCCGAACGTAAGAACTGTCTTCGGTGGCGACGATGATCTTCTCGCCCGCCGAAATGAACGGCGGCACCTGGATCTTCAAACCATTTTCCAGCACCGCGCTCTTATAGGATGGCGCGGCCGTGCCGCCCTTCATCACCGGATCGGCTTCGGTGACGGTCAGCGTCACCTGCACCGGCAATTTGATGCCGATGGGGCGGTCTTCATACATCTGCACCAGGGTCTTCATCCCGTCCTGCAGAAACACCGCCTGGTCGCCGACGAAATCGGCGGCCAACTCGATCTGTTCATAGGTCACCATGTCCATAAAGGTCAGCATGTCGCCGCTGGCATAGAGGAACTGAAAGTCCTTCTTCTCCAGATTGATTTCGTCCACCGCTTCGTCGGAACGAAAGCGCTGGTTCAGCTTGGTGCCGTTGATGACGTTTTTGAGCTCGACCTGGTTATAGGCGCCGCCCTTGCCGGGCTTCACCTTCTGGGTTTTGACCGCGATCCACAGCCCGCCGTCATACTCGATCATGGTGCCGGGGCTGATTTCATTGCCGGTGATTTTGGACATACGGAATGCGCCTCCGGGCGCGTGCGGGAATACGGTCAGCAGGTTCAAAGAGCGGGCGGGTGATAGCAGCCCCCACTTCGACATGCAAAGTCTAGAAACAGCCAAGCCCGCAGGAATAGGAGGCCGGCACCGTCAGGCCCACAATCGCCAGCAAAATAAGGGTTACCGCCGCCTCAAGCCAGCCGGCCCGCCGGTAAAAACCCAGTCCCCAGGCCAGCCCCAGCAGCAACAGCGCCGGAACCAGGATTTGCGGCACATACCAATAGATCTGCGTGGGGGCGGAAACGAGGCGGCTATAGAGCAGGTGATACGCCAGCGTCCCAAGAATGCCGAGAAAGACAAAACTCAGCAGTCTCTCTTTCATGGGGAAGATGGGGCTTTCATGGTGTAGGCGGGGCTTTCATGGTGAAGCCGGGGCGATCATGCCTGGAACAGGGCGTTGAATTCCTTCACCGCCGCGCGCGCACCGTTCTGGTGTTCCCACACGCCCGCCGCCACCGCCAGGAAGTCGGCGCCGGCTTCGATCAGGACGGGTGCATTGGCCACGGTGATGCCGCCGATGGCGACGCATGGCACCACCATGCTGTCACCCCACCATTTCAACAACTCGATATCGGCCTGGGTCTTGGGGTCTTTGGTCTTGGTGGGAAAGAAAGCGCCGAAGGCGATGTAATCCGCGCCCGCTTCACCGGCTTCCATCGCCAGATGACGGCTGTTGTGACAGGTGACGCCGACAATCGCATCCTTGCCCACTGCCGCGCGCGCCTCGGCATAGGCCGCATCTTCCTGGCCGACATGGACGCCGTCGCAGCCCAATTCGGCGGCGAGGTCAGGCCGGTCGTTGAGAATAAAAGCCGTGCCTGCCGCCTGCGCCACCGGGCGCAGCACATCACAGGCGCGCCGTATTTCATCGTCGCTGACATTCTTCAGCCGCAACTGAAAGCTGGCGACATCGCCGCCTGCCAGCGCCTCTTTCAGCACAGCCGAGAAATCATTCGCCGCAATGCGCGGCGGCGAGACCAGATAGAGTCTGCAATTGCTCAGCTTAAGCTGCCTTCTCGGCGGCCTTGGTCCATTTACCGACCGACGCCAGCGAGTTCATCAGGGCGCGGTGGGCGAAAGAGGCCTGGCCTTTGGCGACATTTTCCGCCTTGCCGCCCCAGGCGGCTTGCGGCGCGGCCTGCAGCGCGCGGCCATAGGAGAAGGTGATGGGCCAGGGCGTGCCGCCAATGGCGTTAATGGCCGACAGATGCGCGGTGGCTTCTTCGTCCGACTGGCCGCCTGACAGGAAGGCGATGCCGGTGACGGCGGGCGGAACATGGCGCTTCAATTGGCGCACCGTGGCTTCGGCCACTTCTTCGATGCTGGCCTGCTTGGGGCACTTCTTGCCCGGCACAATCATGTTGGGCTTCAGGATGATGCCTTCCAGTTTCACGCCGGCATAGAAAAGCTGGTTGAAGAATTCCTGGTGCACCCAGGAGGTGACGTCTTCGCAGCGCTTGATGTCGTGATCGCCATCCATCAGCACTTCCGGCTCGATGATGGGAACGATGCCGTTTTCCTGCGCCAGGGCGGCATAGCGCGCCATGGCCTGGGCGTTGGCATTGATGCAGTTGTAGCTGGGCATGCCGGCGCCGATATCGATCACCGCCCGCCATTTGGCGAAGCGCGCGCCCAGCTTGTAATACTCGACGAAACGCTCGCGCAGACCATCCAGGCCTTCGGTGATGGTCTCGCCCGGCTGGCCGGCCAGCGGCTTGGCGCCGGTATCCACCTTGATGCCCGGCACCGCGCCGGCGGCTTCGATCAGCTTGACCAGCGGTGTGCCGTCCTTGGCCTTCTGGCGGATGGTTTCGTCATACAGGATGACGCCGGAGATATGCTCCTTCATCGCCGGCATGGTGCGGAACATGAATTCGCGATAGTCGCGGCGATTGTCTTCGCTGTTCTCGGTCTTGATGACGTCGAAGCGCTTGCCAATGGTGGCGTTGGATTCATCCGCTGCCAAGAGGCCCTTGCCCTTGGCGACCATCTTCTGCGCAATGCCGTGCAATTCGTCGAGATTCATTGTTCTTCCCCTTAAGCCTTAAGTGCCTGCACGCCGGGCAGATCCTTGCCCTCAAGCCATTCCAGAAATGCCCCACCGGCGGTCGAGACATAGGTGAAATCATTCTCCACGCCTGCCGCCGACAACGCCGCAACCGTATCGCCGCCGCCCGCCACGCTCAACAGTTTGCCGGCCTTGGTGGCTTCCGCCACCGCCTTCGCCGCCGCCACCGTACCGGCCTGGAAGGGCGAGGTTTCAAACGCGCCGAACGGTCCGTTCCACACCAGCGTCTTGATGGTGGCCAGCCGGTTTTTGAATGCGGCGATGGTCTTGGGGCCCACATCCAGCGCCATTTCGTCGGGCGCGATCTTGTTGGTCGCCACGGTGCGGTGCGGCGCGCCTTCCTTGAATTCCTTGGCCACCACCACATCGGTGGGCAATAGCAGGGCGCAGCCGCTTTCGGTAGCCATGCGGATCACCTTGCGGGCGGTCTCCAGATATTCGGGTTCATAGAGCGAGCGGCCGACATGCAGGCCTTCCGCCGCCAGGAACGTGTTGGCCATGGCGCCGCCGATCACCAGCGTTTCCACCTGGGTCACCATGTTTTCCAGCAGCGCGATCTTGGATGAGACTTTCGCCCCGCCCACCACCGCCATCAGCGGGCGTTCCGGCTTGGTCAGCGCCTTTTCCAGATGGCGCAATTCTTCTTCCATGGCGCGGCCGGCATAAGACGGCAGCAGGTCGGCGATGCCGGCGGTCGAGGAATGCGCCCGATGGGCCGCAGAAAACGCGTCATTGACGAAAATATCGCCCAGCGCGGCCAGAGCCTTGGAAAATTCCGGCGCGTCTTTTTCTTCGCCGGGATGAAAGCGGGTGTTTTCCAAAAGCAGGATTTCGCCGTCCTTCAGCTTCTTGATCGCGGCTTCCGCATCCGGTCCGGCGCACTCGCCCACGAACGCCACGGGCAGGCCCACTTCCTTGGCCAGCGGCTCGGCCACCGGCTTCAGCGACATGGACGGAACAACTTTGCCCTTGGGCCGGTCGAAATGGCTGAGCACGATCACCTTGGCGCCCTTTTCCGACAACTCGCGGATGGTGGGAGCCTGTCGGCGCAGCCGCAGCGTATCAGTGACCTTGCCGCCAGCCATGGGAACGTTGAGGTCGGCGCGCACGATCACGCGCCTGCCTTTGACATCCAGGCCGTCGAGGGTCCGGAACTTCATTGTTGGCCTACCGCTTCGCTACTTGAGGCCGAGGACATTTAGATCAGCTTGCCCATCGCAACCGCAGTATCGAGCATGCGGTTGGAGAAGCCCCATTCATTGTCGTACCAGGCCATCACCGACACGAAGGTGCCGTCGATTACCTTGGTCTGGTCCAGCGCGAAGGATGCCGAAGCCGGATTGTGATTGAAATCAATCGACACCAGCTTCTCGTGCACCACGTCCAGGATGCCCTTGAGCGGGCCCAGGGCTGCGCCCTTGATGGCGTTGTTGATCTCTTCCACCGACGTAGCGCGCTTGGCGGTGAATTTCAGATCGACCAGCGAGACATTGGGGGTCGGCACGCGCACCGACATGCCGTCCAGCTTGCCCTTCAATTCCGGCAGCACCAGGCCGACAGCCTTGGCGGCGCCGGTCGAGGTCGGGATCATGGATAGCGCCGCGGCGCGGGCGCGGTACAGATCCTTGTGCATCTGGTCCAGCGACGGCTGGTCGTTGGTATAGGAATGCACCGTGGTCATTATGCCATGCTGGATGCCGATGGCGTCGTTCAGCACCTTGGCCACCGGGGCCAGGCAGTTGGTGGTGCAGGACGCATTTGACACCACCGTCATGTCCTTGGTGAGCTTGTCCTGGTTGACGCCGAAGACCACGGTCAGGTCGGCGCCTTCGCCGGGGGCCGAGATCAGCACACGCTTGGCGCCGGCTTCCAAATGCAGCGCCGCCTTTTCGCGGGCGGTGAAAATGCCGGTGCATTCCAGCGCGATATCGACGCCCAATTCCTTGTGCGGCAGTTCGGCGGGATTCTTGATCGCCGTCACTTTGATGCGATGACCGGCAGCCACCATGATGTCGCCGTCCACCGTCACCTGGGCGGGAAAGCGGCCATGCACGCTGTCATAGCGCAGCAGATGGGCGTTGGTTTCCACGGGCCCCAGATCGTTGACGCCAACAACTTCGATGTCGCGGCGGCCCGACTCCACGATCGCCCGCAGCACCAGCCGTCCAATACGGCCAAAGCCATTGATCGCTACCCGGGTTGCCATGGCGTGTTCCTTACGTGTTGCGCAGCGCTTTTTTCGCCGCTTCGGCCACCGCTTCCGCGGTGATGTTGAAATGCTTGTAGACGTCCTTGAAGGGACCGGAAGAACCGAAACTATGCATGCCGACAAAGGCGCCATTGGGGCCGATATAACGGTCCCAGCCCATCTGGGCGGCGGCTTCCACCGCGATGCGCGGCAGGGTGCCCAGAAGCTTTTTGCGGAAGCCTTCATCCTGTTCTTCGAACAGGCTCCAGCAGGGCATGGAGACGATGCGCGCGCCGATGCCGTCATTGGCCAGCAGCGCGCGCGCGGTCAGGGCAATGGAAATTTCCGAGCCGGTGGACAGCAACGTCACTTGCGCCTTGTCGTCGGCCACCAGTTCATAGGCGCCGCGCGCGGAAAGATTGTCGTCGGTGTGCAGCAGGCGTGCGGTGGGCACATCCTGGCGCGAGAAGGCGATCAGGCTGGGACGGTTGCGGTTTTCCAGTGCAATCTGCCAGCACTCCGCCGTTTCCACGCCGTCGCACGGGCGCATCACCAGAAGATTGGGCATGGCCCGCATCGCGGCCAATTGCTCGACAGGCTGATGGGTGGGGCCGTCTTCGCCCACGCCGATGGAGTCATGGGTCATCACAAAGACGACTCGAATGCCCATCAACGCCGCCAGGCGGATGGAAGGACGGCAATAATCCGAGAACACAAAGAAGGTGCCGCCATAGGGAATGACGCCGCCATGCAGCGCCATGCCGTTCATGGCCGCCGCCATGCCGTGTTCGCGGATGCCGTAATGGATATAGCGGCCGGAGAAATCGCCCGGCGTGATCGATGTGATGTTCTTGGTCTTGGTGTTGTTGGACGGTGTCAGATCCGCCGAGCCGCCGATGGTGACCGCCAGCACGTCGTTGATGACCTCCAGCGCCTTCTCGGAGAATTTGCGCGTGCCAGCGCTGGGCTTTTCTTCGCTGAACTTCTTTTTCAGTTCGCCCAGCTTGACGCCCAGGGCAGCGGGAAGGCCGCCGGCAAAAGCCTCGTCCAATTCCTTGGCTTTGGAGTTCGCAGCTTTGCGCTTTTCCCAGGCTTCGCGGGCATCACGGCCTTGGGCACCGATGGCGCGCCACTGGCCGAGCAGATCGTCGGGAATGACAAAGGGAAGATGATCCCAGCCCAAAGTCTTGCGCGCGGCGGCTATGGCGTCGGCGCCCGGCGCGTCGGAATGGGCTTTCTGGGTGCCGGCGCTGGGAAGGCCGAAACCAATAGTGGTGCGGCAGGCGATCAGAACCGGCGCGTTCGCATCCTGCGCCTTGGCCAGCGCGCGGTAAATGTCGGCGGCGTCCTGGCCATCGCACGCGTCGGTGGTCCAGCCCGCCGCTTCGAACCGCTTCAACTGGTCGGTCGAGGTGGAAAGGTTGGTCGAGCCGTCGATGGTGATGTTGTTGTCGTCCCAGAGCACGATCAGGCCCTTGGGCTTCAGATGCCCGGCCAGCGAAATCGCTTCGTGGGAGATGCCTTCTTCCAGATCGCCATCCGAGGCGATGACATAGGTCTTGTGGTCGATCAGGTCGCCGAAGCGCGCATTCAGGTGCCGCTCGGCAATCGCCATACCGACCGAGTTGGCAATGCCCTGGCCCAGCGGGCCGGTGGTGGTCTCGATCCCCGGCGCATGGCCGTACTCGGGATGCCCGGCGCAGGGGCTGCCGACTTTGCGGAAGCTCTTGATGTCGTCCAGGCTGATGCCGGGATAGCCGGTCAGCCAGAGCAGGGAATAGAGCAGCATCGAGCCATGACCGCCCGACAGCACGAAGCGGTCGCGGTTGGGCCAATGCGGCTGGGCGGCGTCGAATTTCAGAAAGTGCCGGTACAGCACAGTGGCGACATCGGCCATGCCCAAGGGCAGGCCGGGGTGACCGGATTTTGCCTGCTCGACGGCATCCATGGACAAGGCCCGGATGGCATTGGCGAGAGGGCGAATTTTGGCTTGCTCCGGGGGAGCGGCGGGGCTGGTCATTTGTCGGTTCCGGTAGGGCCATTAAGAGGGGGGTAAGCCGCCGTCAAGGCCTGGTTTCCAACCGCTAACGCAATTGCGTTGACCCTCTTTCCGTCCGGAGCCTAAGGTCATTTTGAAATCGGAAAAGAGGGTGCCGATGAGCCGGTTGGAATTGGCGGCGGAACATCTGGCTGCGGCCTTGGAAAACCTGGAAAAAGCAGCCTCCAAAGGGGCGTCTGCCGCGCCGGTTTCCCATGTTCCCGACCCCCGCCTGGCCGTCCTGGAGGACGAAAAGCAGCATCTGCTGACCCGCATCGCCGCGTTGGAGGAAGAGCTGGCAGCCTTTTCCAGCATAACCGAAGATGTCGAAGGCCGGCTGGATGGGGCGATTGGCGAGATTCGCGCCGCCCTGGCCAGATCCTGAAGGAGCGTCGGCCAGGAAAAGTGCGGCCTCGCGGTTTTCCGCAGGCCGCGCGACCAAAGTAAGGAGAATGGGATGCCCCTGGTAAATGTCATGGTGAATGGCCGGGCCTACACCATCGCCTGTGATGACGGCGAAGAAGATCACCTGCGGGAACTTGCCGGCATAGTGGACGCCAAAGCGCGCGAAGTGCTGGGTTCTGTGGGCCAGGTCGGCGACACAAGGCTGCTTTTGATGGCGGCGTTGCTGATCGCTGATGAACAGCATTCCGCAGAATCGCGGCTTTCGGATTCCGCCAAAGCCGCCAATGCGCTCAGTGATGCCCGCGGCGCCCTGGAAACCCGGGCCATGGAGGCGGAAAGCGCCGCCGCCGATGTTCTGGAACGGGCCACTAAAAAGATCGAAGACATTGCCGCGAGGCTCTCGGCTGCCTAGGTTAGGGGCGGACGGATACTGTCTTGCGCGTCAGGTTAGCGACACCCAGGGGCCGTAATGTTACTCACCGGGAGCTGTCCCTGACTGGAGCCGTGGTTCCGGTTATATGGCGCCCACCTGCACTGCAGGCCCGTGAGGTTCCAAATACCAACGGCAAGTATGGTTCCGTCCACTTCTTCCCACGCGCAAAGCGCGGGCTTGGCCAGTGATACTCCATGACATCCTCTGCCAAATCCGAGCTGCGAAAACTGGCGCGTGAAAAGCGCAAAGCCGCCGCCCATCCCGATATCGGCGTGGCTCTGGCGTCCCAGGCCGCGGCGTTGAAGTTGCCGCCGGGCGCGGTGGTGGGCGGCTATCACGCGTTGCCGCATGAAGCCGATCCGGCGCTGTTGCTGCAGGCCTTGGTGGGACAGGGCTGCCACATCGCCTTTCCCCGCATCGCGGCGCGCGATATGCCGCTGGAATTTCATCTCGTGCCGGATGGCGAAGTGCTGAAGCCCGGCAGCCACGGCATTCACGAGCCTGAGGCGCACTGGCCCTCGGTGATGCCGCATCTGCTGCTGGTGCCGCTGCTGGCGTTCGACCAACACGGCCATCGCCTGGGCTATGGCGGCGGCTTTTATGACCGCACACTTTATGCTTATCGCAGCGGGCCGCATTCTCTGCGCGCCATCGGCGTCGCCTATGCAGCGCAGGAAATGGACAGCCTGCCGGTCGAAGCCCATGACATGCCACTGGACGGCATCCTCACCGAAACCGGCCTCACGCTGTATCCCTAACCCTCACTTGTCATGGCCAAGGTTTTGTCATTCCCGCGAAAGCGGGAATCCAGCTTTTTTCCGGACCAAAATCCGCGTCCTGTGTTATGAGGGCCCATGCGCATTCTTTTTCTGGGCGATGTGATCGGCAAGCCGGGCCGCGATGTTCTGGCGGCGGAGCTCCGGTCCCTCAAAACCTCCCTTCAACTCGACATCGTCATCGCCAATGGCGAAAACGCCGCCGGCGGTTTCGGCCTGACCAAAGGCGTGGCGGAAGAGTTTTTCGGCCTGGGGGTGGACGTCATCACCACCGGCAATCACTGGGCCGACCAGAAGGAAATCCTGGCTTATATCGAAACCGAGGACCGCATCCTGCGGCCCCTCAATTATCCGCCCGGCACACCGGGGCGCGGCGCCAATCTCTACAAGACGGCCGCCGGCAAAAGCGTGCTGGTGATGAATGTGATGGGCCGGGTTTTCATGGACGCCCTGGGGGATCCTTTTGCCGCCGTGGATGCCGAACTCAACGCCTGTCCGCTGGGCGAAGCCGCCGATGCGGTGATCGTGGATCTGCATGCCGAGGCCACCTCTGAGAAGATGGCGATGGGCCATTTCTGCGACGGCCGCGCCAGTCTGGTGGTGGGCACCCATCAGCACATCCCCACCGCCGACGCCCAGATCCTGCCCGGCGGCACCGCCTTCCAGGCCGATGCCGGGGCCTGCGCCGATTATGATTCCGTGATCGGCATGGACAAGGCCGAGCCGATCCAACGTTTCACCCGCAAGCTTTCCACCCAGCGCTACAGCCCGGCCACCGGCCCCGCCACCCTGTGCGGCGTCTTTGTGGAAACCGGCCCCAAGGGCCTGGCCACCCGCATCGAAGCTGTGCGCGTCGGCGGCCGCCTAAAGCGCTCGGTGCCCACCGTCTAAGCCCCTATCGCAGGGCCTGCTGGATCGCTTTGGCGACGCGGGTCCATTGGTCGGTCTGGTCGAACAGCCGCCGCACGCCTTTGGAGGTGAGGGCGTAATAGACGCGGGTGCGCCCGTCAGCCGGCTCAGGCCTCGACTTCAGATCGCCATCCCGCTCCAGCGTCCGCAGCAGGGGATAGACCACAGCCTCGCCGGGCGTGACCACGCCGCCGCTGCGCTGGGCGATGGCCTGGACGATTTCATAGCCATACATCTCCTGATCCTGCAGCAGCCGCAAAATCAAAAGCTCTGGCAGGCCTGTCAAAAACCCAGTTTTTCCGACAGATTTCATATATACCTCTGTAATCAAGGTATAATACCTTGAATACCAAGGTATAGAGAAGTCCGGGCTTCTGAAAGCCCCCGAAAATGGCGGACGTAAAGCTTCCGGCCAGGTGCTTGTAAAAGCGCGGCCCACCCGGTTATTTCAGCGCCCGCATTTCCCGCATTTCAGGTGTCGCATGGCCGGTCATAGCCAGTTCAAGAACATCATGTTCCGCAAGGGCAAGCAGGACAAAGAGCGCTCCAAGCTCTTCGCCAAGCTGTCCCGCGAAATCACCGTCGCCGCCAAATCGGGCCTGCCGGACCCTGATCTCAACGCCCGCCTGCGCACCGCCATCATCGCCGCCAAGCAGGAGTCCATGTCCAAGGACACGATCCAGCGCGCCATCAGCAAAGCGGCGGGCGGCGAGGGCGAGAATTATGACGAGATCCGCTATGAGGGCCGTGGCCCCGGCGGCGTCGCCCTGATCGTCGAGACCATGACCGACAACCGCAACCGCACCAGCGCCGACATCCGCGCCGCCTTCTCCAAACATGGCGGGGCGATGGGCGAAACCGGTTCAGCCAGCTTCATGTTCGATCATGTTGGCCTGATCGCCTATCCCAAGGCCAAGGGCAGCGACGACGCCATGCTGGAAGCGGCCTTGGAAGCTGGCGCCGATGAATGTGTCTCCACCGATGAGGGCCATGAATTCCTCACCTCCATCGAAGGCTTTGCTTCGGTGCGCGATGCGCTGGAAGCCAAGCTGGGCGCGCCCCAGTCCGCCGCCATCATCTGGCGGCCCCAGAGCAGTGTGGCGGTGGCCGATGATGCGGGTGAAACCCTGGCCAAGCTGATCGAAGTGCTCGACGACCATGACGACGTCCAGAACGTCTATGGCAATTATGAGCTCTCTGACGCGCTCATGGCCAAATTAGCTGGCTGAACGGGCAATAGGTCATCTATCCGCCTGAGTTTTCCTGCCCCATGATGCGGGCATGGAATTCCATTCTCCCCTGATCGGCGTGATCGTTATCGGCCTCGGCCTGGCTTTTGTGCTGGGCACGCTGGCGCATCGGCTGAAGCTGCCGCCGCTGGTTGGCTATCTTCTGGCCGGTATCGTGGTCGGGCCTTTCACCCCCGGTTTTGTCGCCGACACCGATTTGACCCTGCAATTGGCCGATATCGGCGTGGTGCTGCTGATGTTCGGCGTCGGCCTGCATTTCGCCCCCCCGCGATCTTTTGGCCGTGAAAAAGCTGGTGGTGCCCGGCGCCCTGATCCAAATGGCGGTCATCACCGTGCTTGGTATCGGCGCGGGATCGCTGATGGGATGGCCTTGGCGTCAGGGCCTGGTGTTCGGGCTTTGCCTTTCGGTCGCGTCCACCGTGGTGGTGATGCGCGTGCTGGAAGACCGCCGCCTCACCGAAACCGAACCGGGCAAGGTCGCCACCGGCTGGCTGGTGGTGCAGGACCTCGCCACGGTGCTGGTGCTGGTGGTGCTGCCGCCATTGGCCGGCCTGCTCAAAGGCGAGCCGCTTCAGTTGATGGCGCTGGGCCAGTCGCTCCTCATTACCTTTGGCAAGTTGGGCGTTTTCGGACTGCTGCTGTTCCTGGTGGGCGCCAAGGTGATCCCCACCATGCTGCATTACATCGCCCATACCGGCAGCCGGGAATTGTTCCGGCTCGCGGTGCTGTCGGTGGCGCTGGGCGTGGCTTTTGTCGCGGCGCAATTGTTCGGTGTCTCCATCGCGCTGGGTGCCTTCTTCGCCGGCATGATCCTGGCCGGCTCACCGCTCAGCCAGCGCGCCGCGGAGGAATCCCTTCCGCTGCGCGACGCCTTTGCCGTGCTGTTCTTCCTGTCGGTGGGCATGTTGTTCGATCCCCATGTCATCACCCGCCAGACCGGTGATCTGGCGCTGGCGCTGGGCGTGGTGCTGGCGGGCGGCGTCGCCGCTTATCTATTGCTGCGGCTATTGGGTGTGGGGCATGTGCGGGCTCTGGTGATCGCAGTCAGCATCGCGCAAGTCGGCGAATTCTCTTTCATCCTGGCCGATCTCAGTATCGGGCTGGGCATCCTCAGCCCCAGTTCCCGCGCCCTGGTGCTGGGCGCTTCCATTCTTTCCATCCTGGTCAATCCTCTGCTGTTCGCGCTCGCTGCGCGGGGCATCACCAATCCCAAGCCGGGGCCCAAGGCGGAACCGCGGGTCGCGCCGCCGCCCACCGCGCTCAGCCAGCATGCCGTGGTGGTGGGCTATGGCCGGGTGGGCAAATTGCTGGTGGCAGGTTTGAAAGACCGCCTGCCGCTGCTGGTGATCGAGGAAATGGCGGTGGGCGAAATCGGCGTGGAGCATATTCGCGGCAATGGCGTGCGGGACGATGTTCTCAAAGCCGCCAATCTGACCGGCGCGCGCATGCTTCTCGTCGCCATTCCCGAAGCGTTTGAGGCCGGCCAGATCGTGCAAAAAGCCCGCAAGGCCAACCCCGGTCTCAAGATTGTGGCCCGGGCTCATTTCGACGCCGAGGTGGCTCACCTCAAGGCCCATGGCGCCAATGATGTGGTGATGGGCGAACGCGAGATCGCCCACGCCATGCTCGACTTCGCCGCGCCCTAATCGAGCGTCTTGCGGAAATAGACCACGCGTTCGGTCTCGGAGAATCCCAGCGCCTGATGCATGCGGTGAGACTGGCTGTTGGCCAGCAAGGCATCGGACGCCAGTTCGTGGACGCCCCGGTCTCTGGCCCAGGTTTCGACAGCCAGGATCAGCGCGCGGGCGACACCTTGGCGCCGCACGTCTTCCCGCACATAGATCGCTTCCAGGAACGCCACCGGCGTGGTGGCGCAGCCATTGACATAATCGCGTCGCAGGCTGGCTTCAGCGAACGCGATCACGCGGCCGTCATCGCGGGCCAGAAACGTCGCCATGTCGGCGCGACCCAGCGCCCTCAAGGCATCGGCGCGGTGATCGGCATCAGCCTCGTCAGCCCAGAGCAGGGCGCGCAATGCCGCCAGGTCTTCCAGGTCTTTTTCTTGGGCGGTTTCCAGGCGCATCGGCCCTTATAGCCGGTCTAGCCAGGATCGGAACATAAGGCGTACAAATCCGGTAATGCCCGCCGCGATTCGCATCCTAGGTCTGGACCCCGGCCTGGCCCGTATGGGCTGGGGCGTCATCACGCTCGACGGCACGCGGCTTGGCCATATCGCGCATGGTGTCATCGCCACCAAAACCGCCATGGGTTTGGCCCACCGTCTTCACGCTTTGCACCGCGAGATTGTCACCGTGATCGCCGATCACCGCCCCGTGGCCATCGCGGTGGAGCAGGCCTTTGTCGCCCGCGATCCGTCCGCCGCTCTCAAGCTGGGGCATGCCCGCGCCATGGCGCTGCTGGCGGCGGCGCAAGCCGGACTTGAGATCGCCGAATATTCGCCCAACCACATCAAGAAGGCCGTGGTGGGGGCAGGGCATGCCGGCAAGGATCAGGTGCTCTTTATGGTCAAGCGCCTGTTGCCGTCTTGCGGCGTCAAGGAAACAGATGCCGCCGACGCACTCGCCGCCGCCATCACCCATGCGCATCTGTCCGGTAGTCGCGCCAAGATACTTCTGTCTGAGGATGCGCGCCTCCGCGCGCGGGCATCCCTATGATCGGAAAACTTTCGGGCATCGTGGATTCCATCAGCGACGACACCATCATTCTGGATGTCGGCGGCGTCGGCTATCTGGTGCAATGCCCGTCTTCCACGATTTCACGCCTGGCGGTTGGCGCACATGCTGCCCTGATGATCGAAATGAAAGTCAGCGACGACGCCATGAAGCTTTATGGCTTCGCCTCGGCCGAAGAACGCGAATGGTTTCGCTTGCTGCAGACGGTGCAGAATGTTGGCGGCAAGGTGGCGCTGTCGGTGCTGTCCACCTTGAGCCCGCGCGATCTGCAGCGGGCGCTGGCGCTGTCTGACAAGGCGATGATCGGCCGCGCCCCCGGCGTCGGCCCCAAGCTGGCGCTGCGTATCGCCACCGAATTGAAAGACAAGGCTCCGGCCATGATGATGCGGGACGATGCTGGCGTGTATGCGGCCGTCACCGCGCCGCACGGCCCCGCTGCCGATGCCGTCACCGCGCTGGTCAAACTGGGTTACTCCGAAGGCCAGGCCGCCGAAGCGGTGGCGCGCGCCGCGAATGATTTGGGCGAGCAAGCCGAAACCAGCGCGCTATTGCGTGAAGCCCTGAGAGGCATGGCCAGATGAGTAAAGTAGAACGTCTGGTCACACCGGAACGCCAGGAAGACGACACGCTGGAATCCTCCATGCGTCCCAAGACGCTGACCGATTTTGTCGGCCAGCAACAGGCGCGGGAGAATCTGAAAGTCTTTATCGACGCCGCCAAATCACGCGGCGAAGCCCTGGACCATGTGTTGTTCTCCGGCCCGCCCGGCCTGGGCAAAACCACGCTGGCGCAGATCGTGGCGCGCGAACTGGGCGTCAATTTCCGTTCCACCTCGGGCCCGGTGCTGGCCAAAGCCGGCGATCTGGCCGCCATACTCACCAATCTGGAGTCGCGCGACGTTCTCTTCATTGATGAAATCCATCGCCTCAATCCGGCGGTGGAGGAAATCCTTTATCCCGCGATGGAGGACTGCGAACTCGATCTGGTGATCGGCGAGGGGCCGTCCGCCCGCTCGGTGAAAATCCAGCTGGCGCCTTTCACGCTGGTCGGCGCCACCACGCGCTCCGGCCTGATCACCACGCCTTTGCGCGACCGCTTCGGCATTCCGGTGCGGCTGAATTTCTACACGCCGGATGAGCTCTGCCTGATCGTGGAGCGCGGCGCGCGGGTGCTGGGTTTTGATCTGACCAAGGACGGCGCAAAAGAAATCGCTTCGCGCGCCCGGGGCACGCCGCGCATCGCCGGACGCCTGCTCAAGCGGGTGCGCGACTTCGCATCCGTCTCCAACCACAAGAGCGTGGACGCCAAGCTGGCGGATGCGGCGCTGACGCGGCTGGAAGTGGACGCCAAGGGCCTCGACGCATTCGATCGCCGCTATCTGGCCCTGATCGCGCAGAATTTCTCCGGCGGTCCGGTCGGCATTGAAACCATCGCTGCGGCGCTCGGCGAAGCGCGCGATGCCATCGAGGAAATTGTCGAGCCCTATCTGATGCAGCAAGGGTTGGTGCAGCGGACCCCGCGCGGGCGTGTGCTCACTTCCGCCGCTTACGGTCATCTCGGTCTGCCCACCCCGGCCACGACCCCGCTTCAGAGCGGTCTGTTTTCGGATGACAACCAATGAGTGGCGTAAAGGGCCTCGGTCATTTCGACGGCAAGACCCATGTGCTGCCGCTCAGGGTCTATTACGAAGACACCGATCTGTCGGGTGTGATCTATCACGCCAATTACCTGCGCTATATGGAACGCGGCCGCACCGAATTTTTCCGCTCCGCCGGCATCTCCAAGATCGAGGGGCTGGAACTGGATGAGCCCACCGCCTGGGCCATTCGCAACGTCCAGATCGAATTCCAGCGCCCCGGCCGGATGGACGACACGCTTCAGGTTCACACGATGTTGACTGGGCTTTCCGGCGCGCGCCTTCTGGCCCGCCAGCGCATCTATGCTGATGAAATTTTGCTCACCGATGGACGGATCGAAGCCTGCATCATCACGTTAACCGGCAAACCCCGGCGCATACCGCAGGATATACGTGATTTATTGACGCCTTTTCTTTACGAATCAGGGACGTAAGCCGTAGTTCGGCCAAGATTGAATTGCATTCATCCCACGGCTTTCGACGGGCCGTCCCATTTAAGGTTTGTTCCATGACGATGAAGCGTCTGCTTGCTCTTTTGCTGTTCCTCAGCCTGGCAACGCCGGCACTCGCCCAGTTGCAGGAAGCGCCCCCGCTGCCGCCGCAATCCGCCCCCACTGCCGCACCCAGCGGCGCGGGCGGCACCACCGTCCAATCCCTGGCGCCGCTTTCCGGCGCTGCCAATTCCAGCGGCCCCATCGGCGGCGATGTCGGCGCCGGCTTCAATCTGGTCAACATGTTCATGACCGCCGGTTTGGTGGTGAAGGCCACCATGGCCATTCTTCTGCTTGGCTCGCTGTTCAGCTGGGCGATCATCTTCAACAAGTGGCTGGTGCTGGGTTCTCTGAAGCGCAAGGCCGCGAAGTTTGAAAAACTCTTCTGGTCGGGCCAATCGCTGGATGAGCTGTATTCCCAGATTGCGCCCAAGGCCGATCACCCCATGGCTGCCACGTTCATCGCCGCGCTGCGCGAATGGCGCCGTGCCTTCGAAGGCGGCAATCAGCCCCGCGAAAGCCAGATCCCCGGCATCAAGGAGCGCATCGAAAAGGCGATGAACGTCACCATTCTGCGCGAGACCGACGGCATTGAACGCCAGTTGGGTTTCCTCGCCACGGTGGGTTCGGTGTCGCCCTTTATCGGCCTGTTCGGCACGGTTTGGGGCATCATGAATGCCTTCAGCGCCATCGCCGCCCGCCATGACACCACGCTGGCCGTGGTGGCGCCGGGCATCGCCGAGGCCTTGTTCACCACCGCCATGGGCCTGCTTGCGGCGGTGCCGGCGGTTATTTTCTACAACCGCTTCGTCAATGAAATCGGCCGCTATGTGAACCGGCTCGACGCCTTCGCCGACGAATTCTCCGCCATTCTTTCTCGTCAGCTGGAAGAGAAAGCGCGCTGATGGCTGGCGGTATTAGCCAAGGCGGAATCCAGTCGCGGCGCGGACGCCGCCGTGGCCGGCCAATGTCCGAAATCAACGTCACGCCATTCGTGGACGTGATGCTGGTGCTCTTGATCGTCTTCATGGTCACCGCGCCGTTGTTGACGGTTGGCGTGCCGGTGGACCTGCCCAAGACCCGCGCGCCCGCGCTGGGCCAGGACCGCGAGCCGCTTTCGGTCTCCATTGCCAAGGACGGCAAAATCTATCTGCAGAAGCAGCTCATCACCGAAGACGAATTGGTGCCCAAGCTCACGGCCATCTCTAACAATGGCTATGACCAGCGCATCTTTGTGCGCGGCGATACCACCGTGAATTACGGCAAGGTGATGATCGTGATGGGCATGCTGTCGGCTGCCGGTTTCACCCATATCGGGCTTGTCACGGATGTTGAAAAGCCAGACCTCAGCGGGCGCTAAGCCCAAAGCGGTAAAGCGCGGCCCGCCGCGCCCCACCACTGCGCGCCAGTCGCCCACCGGCCTGGTGATCTCGGTGCTGTTTCATGGCGGCCTTTTGGCGGCCACCTATCTGACCTGGAGCCGGATGATGGAGATGTCGCC
Organism: Alphaproteobacteria bacterium; assembly: GCA_947474565.1. Taxonomy (GTDB): domain Bacteria; phylum Pseudomonadota; class Alphaproteobacteria; order Micropepsales; family Micropepsaceae; genus Rhizomicrobium. The sequence goes on along the minus strand of CANJIS010000007.1, from coordinate 2,135 downwards.
GCCCAGCCGCGCCATTCCGGTCGAACTGGTGGTGGCCGAGCAGACCAATATTCGCGCCGAAGCGCCGCCGGAGCAGGAAAAGCTGCCGGAAAAAGATGTGATGGTGGAGCCGCAATTGCCCGCCTTCGCCGCTGTCGAACCCGCGCCCCTGCCACCGGTGCCGCAGATCATCATCGCCAAACCCACACCCGTCGATCAGCCGCCCCAGCCCAAGACCAAGAAGGAAATCGTGGCCGACGCCGACGCGGTGCTGAACAAGATTCTGGCCCAGGCAGCGCGCCCCAAGAACGCCGTGGCCGGCACCAAGGTCATCCAGGGCCAGGGTAACCAGTCGCTCGCCACCGCCGATCTGGCCGACGCCCTCAAGAGCCAGATTTACGCTTGCTGGAATCCGCCCGCGGGCGCCCCCAATGCCGATGATCTGGTGGTGGATTTCCATATGCAGCTCAATACCGACGGCACTGTCGCGAACCGGCCACAATTATCCGCCACCAGTCAGTCGGCGATGGGCAATCCCTACACCCGCGCCGCGGCCGAGGCGGCCAGCCGGGCAATCTATCAATGTGCGCCCTATAAATTGCCGCCCAAGCGTTATAGTGACTGGCGCGATATCAATTTGCGGTTCGATCCGCGAGAAATGATGAAACAATGAGGCACTCGGTGATGCGCAAACCGCTCCTTCCCCTTGTCCTGTTTGTCCTGTCCCTGGCGTCGCCTGCTTTCGCGGCCCTGTCGGTGGATGTGACCCAGGGCAATGTCCAGCCGCTGCCCATCGCCATTCCGGATTTCATTGCCGCCGATCCCAATGGCGCCAATATCGCGGGCGTGATCCGCGCCGATCTGGAACGCTCCGGCCTGTTCAAGCCGGTCGATCCCAAGGCCTATGTCGATCACATCACCGATATCAACGTGGTGCCCAACTTCACCAACTGGCGCGTGATCAATGCGCAAGGGTTGGTCACCGGCGCAGTGGTGGCGGGCCAGGGCGGGCGCCTGACCGTGAATTTCCGCCTCTGGGACGTCTATGGCGAAAGCCAGATGGTGGGCACATCCTTTTCCACCGAGCCCAACAATTGGCGCCGCGTCGCCCATATGGTCTCGGACGCCATCTATGAGCGCATCACCGGCGAAAAGGGCTATTTCGACACCCGCATCGTCTTTATTTCGGAAAACGGTCCTGCCCTGCGCCGCGTCAAGCGTCTGGCGATCATGGACGAGGACGGCGCCAATCCCACCTTCCTCACCCGCGGCGACTACATGGTGCTGACGCCGCGCTTCAATCCCACCGCCCAGATGATCGCGTACATGTCCTATATCGGCACCAAGCCGCGCGTGTATCTGTTCGACATCGAAACCGGCAAGCAGGAGATGCTGGGAGATTTTCCCAACATGACCTTCTCGCCCCGCTTCTCGCCCGACGGCAACCGGGTGGCGCTGTCGCTGGAAAACAACGGCAACTCCGACATCTTCGTGATGGATTTGCGCTCGCGTCAGGTCACCCGTCTGACCACCGATCCGGCCATCGACACCGCGCCGTCCTTTTCTCCCGATGGCCGCCAGATCACCTTTGAATCCGATCGCAGCGGTTCGCCGCAGATTTATGTGATGAATGCCGATGGCTCGGGCCAAAAGCGCATCAGCTTCGGCAACGGCCGCGCCGACACCCCGGTGTGGAGCCCGCGCGGCGACCTGATCGGTTTTACCCGCGATAATGCTGGCCGTTTCAGCATCGCGGTGATGCGTCCCGATGGCTCGGGCGAGCGCCTGATCAGCTCCGGCACCTTTGATGAAGGCCCCACCTGGGCCCCCAATGGCCGTGTTCTGATGTTCACCCGCGAACTGCAGGGCGGGCGCGGATCACAGATCTGGTCGATCGATGTGACAGGCCGCAATGAACGGCGGGTCCTGACACCCGGTGACGCCTCTGATCCTGCGTGGTCGCCGCTAATCCAGTAATTTTATATGGCCGTGCGCCTGTGATCGGCCCCCACTGAGTGGTCCGTTTTGATTGTTAGTGCATTGCAGCCTCCAGCGCTATGGCCGGCCGTAGGTGGAGCGTAGCGGAACCGGAGGGCGGCCATAGCGACGACGCGGTTTCGGGGGCCGGCGGCTGATAACCGAGCGAGCTATGGGGC
>CANJIS010000006.1 GCA_947474565.1 Alphaproteobacteria bacterium | reverse complement strand
CTGCGCCGCCCGCCGGGCCGCGAAGCCTATCCGGGCGACGTGTTCTACCTGCACAGCCGCCTGCTGGAACGCGCCGCCAAGTTGAACGAAGACAATGGCGGCGGTTCGCTCACCGCTTTGCCGGTGATTGAAACCCAGGCCAACGACGTCTCGGCCTATATTCCCACCAACGTGATTTCGATCACCGACGGCCAGATCTTTTTGGAAACCGACCTCTTCTATCAGGGCATTCGTCCTGCCGTGAACGTCGGTATCTCGGTGTCGCGCGTCGGCTCCTCGGCCCAGATCAAGGCGATGAAGACCGTCGCCGGCCCGATCAAGGGCGAACTGGCCCAGTATCGTGAAATGGCCGCCTTCGCGAAGTTCGGTTCCGATCTCGACGCCGCCACGCAGAAAATGCTGGCGCGCGGCGAACGCCTCACCGAGCTTCTGAAGCAGCCGCAATACAAGCCCTTCGCCGTCGAAGAACAGGTGGCGGTGATCTATGCCGGTACCCGCGGTTATCTCGACGCCTTCCCGACCAACAAGGTCGGCGCGTACCAAGATGCGCTGCTGAACAAGCTGAAGGGCAGCTATCCGCAGTTCCTGGAAGGCATCCGCAAGGAAAAAGCGCTGACGCCGGATCTCGAAGCCACGCTGAAGAAGGCGCTGGACGAAGTTTCCAAAAGCTTCGCGGCCTAAAGAGAAAGCTCCTCGCCCATGGCGACCGTAAAGGAAATGCGCACTCGGATCGGAAGCGTGAAGTCCACGCAGAAGATCACCAAGGCGCTTCAGATGGTGGCGGCAGCCAAGCTGCGCCGCGCCCAAGTCGCGACGGAAGCGGCGCGCCCCTATGCCCAGCGCATGTCGGCGATCATTTCCAATCTCGCGTCCGGCGTTTCGGGGCCCAGCGCACCGCTGCTGCTGGCGGGCACGGGTTCGGACAAGCGTCACCTGGTTGTGGTGGCAACTTCGGATCGCGGTCTGGCGGGCGCCTTCAATTCCAGCATCGTGCGCGCGGCGCGCATCAAGATCGCGGCGCTGATCGACGAAGGCAAAGACGTCAAGATCATCACCGTGGGCCGCAAGGCGCGCGACCAGCTGCGCCGCCAATATGGCGAACGCTTTGTCTTCAGCTATGAGCTGGGCCTGAAAGCGCCGAATCTCGCTCTGGTGCATCCCATCGCGCGGCAGATTCTCGAGCTTTATACCGCCGGCGAATTTGACGTCGTGACGTTGATCTACAACCGCTTCAAGTCGGTGGTGACGCAGATCCCCACGCTCAAGCAGCTGATCCCGGCGCAAGTGGAAGCCAGCGGCGAAGCCGGCGCTTTCTATGATTACGAACCCGACGAGGAAACCATCCTCACCGAACTTCTGCCGCAGAACATCTCGGTGCAGCTCTTGTCCGCCCTTCTGGAAAACCAGGCGGGTTTCTTCGCCTCGCAGATGGCGGCGATGGACAACGCCACGCGCAACGCGGGCGACCTGATCAAGGCGCTCACCATCCTGATGAACCGCACCCGTCAGGCCAAGATCACAACCGAACTCACCGAAATCGTCGCCGGCGCTGCCGCCGTTTAATTCACGAAATTCAAGAAAGAAGATCCCATGAACGCACATGCCCCCGTAGGTAAACAAGGCGCCGGAAACAAAGGCCGCCTTCTCCAGGTGATCGGCGCCGTTGTCGACGTGGAATTCAGCGGCGGCGAACTGCCCGCCATTCTGAACGCGCTGGAAACCAGCAACACCGATCCGCGTACCGGCAAGAAATTCCGCCTGGTGTTCGAAGTCGCCCAGCATCTTGGCGAAAACGCCGTGCGCGCCATCGCCATGGACGCCACCGAAGGCCTGGTCCGCGGTCAGGAAGTGATCGACACCGGCGCCCCCATTCGCGTACCGGTCGGTCCCGCCACCCTGGGCCGCATCATGAACGTGATCGGCGAGCCGATCGACGAAGCCGGTCCGATCGACCAGACCAACGTCTCGTCCATCCATCGCGACGCGCCGTCCTTTGCCGACCAGGCCGGTTCTGCGGAAATCCTGGTCACCGGCATCAAGGTCATCGACCTGCTCTGCCCCTATACCAAGGGCGGCAAGATCGGCCTGTTCGGCGGCGCCGGCGTCGGCAAGACCGTGACCATGCAGGAACTGATCAACAACATCGCCAAGGCCTATGGCGGTTACTCGGTGCTGGCCGGCGTGGGTGAACGTACCCGCGAAGGCAACGACCTCTATCACGAGATGATCGAGTCCAACGTGAACGTGGACCCGAAGAAGGCCGGGGGTTCCACCGCCGGCTCCAAGTGCGCCCTGGTCTATGGCCAGATGAATGAGCCGCCGGGCGCCCGCGCCCGCGTGGCGCTGACCGGCCTTTCCGTCGCCGAGTATTTCCGCGATGTCGAAGGCAAGGACTGCCTGCTCTTCATCGACAACATTTTCCGCTTCACCCAGGCGGGTTCGGAAGTGTCGGCGCTTCTGGGCCGTATTCCGTCGGCGGTGGGTTATCAGCCGACACTGGCGACCGAGATGGGCAATCTTCAGGAACGCATCACCTCGACCAACAAGGGTTCGATCACTTCGGTGCAGGCGATTTACGTTCCGGCCGACGATCTTACCGACCCGGCCCCCGCGACCTCCTTCGCGCATCTGGACGCCACCACGGTGCTTTCGCGCGATATCGCCTCGCTGGGCATCTTCCCGGCCGTTGACCCGCTGGACTCCACCTCGCGTATTCTCGATCCGCAGGTGATCGGCGATGAACATTACGCTGTCGCCCGCCGCGTGCAGGAAGTGCTGCAGCAGTACAAGGCGCTGAAGGACATCATCGCCATTCTGGGCATGGACGAATTGTCGGAAGACGACAAGGTGACCGTGGCGCGCGCCCGCAAGATCCAGCGCTTCCTCAGCCAACCCTTCTTCGTGGCCGAACAGTTCACCAACTCGCCCGGCAAGTTCGTCGAGCTGCCGGACACCATCCGCAGCTTCAAGGCGATCGTGGACGGCGAATGCGACCAGTATCCGGAACAGGCCTTCTACATGGTCGGCGCGATTGAAGAAGTCGCCGCCAAGGCCCAGAAGATGGCGGCGGAGACCAAGTGAGCAAGATCCAGTTCGATCTCGTATCGCCGGAACGCCTGCTGCTCTCGCAGCAGGTGGACATGGTCACCATTCCCGGCAGCGAAGGCTATATGGGCATCATGGCCGGCCACATGGCGCTGGTTTCGACCTTGCGCGCCGGCATGATCGACATGAAGGACAATGGCGTGGACACGCGCTTCTTCATCAAGGGCGGCTTTGCCGAAATCAACGCCATCCATATCACGGTGCTGGCGGAAGAAGCCATCCCGATGACGGAACTCGACCTGGCAGTGCTCGACCAGCGCATTCTGGACGCCCAGGAAGACGAAATTGCCGCCGAGACCGACGCGCAGCGCCAGAAGGCCGCTCAGCTCGTTGATGATCTCAAACTGGCCCGGGCCGCGTTTTAAACTGCGGCCTGCTGGCGCCGGCGTTCGGCCGGAGAAAGCCCCAATGGGGCTTTTTTATCCGTCCTCACGGTTGCAACTGTGCCCGACGCAAATCTGTTATAATGTGTGCTTCGAAAGAGCGTGGAATTGAGTCATGGCGATCTCCGCCGTTTACGCCCAAGGCTGGTCAATCGACGAAGTGAGCTGGGAGCTTTTCAGCCCCGGCGCCGTCGATTCCACCATGCTGGCCGCGATCAAAGCCGCCGCCCTGGTCGAATATAACGCCCCCGACTACGTCGCTTACCTGAAACGGGTGTTCAGCAACCAGCCGCCGGAAGCCCTGACCTGGATCGAGGAATGGGGCACCGAAGAACGCCAGCATGGCGTCGCCCTGGGCCGCTGGGCCGAACTGGCCGACCCCTCCTTCAAGCTGGCCGACGCCTTTGCGCGTTTCCGCAAAGGCTATTCCCCGGCGCATTTCGCGGGCAACGCAGCCCACTCCGTGCGCGGGTCACGCCGGGGCGAAATGATCGCCCGCTGCGTCGTGGAAAGCGGCACGAGTTCCTATTACTCGGCCATTCGCGACTCCACCGATGAGCCGGTGCTCAAAGAGGTCGCCGGGCGCATTTCCGCCGACGAATACAGGCATTACAAGCTCTTCTATGACGTACTTCGCAAACAGGATGAGCCGGAATTGAGCTTCCTGAAGCGGCTGTGGGTGGCGATTGGCCGGGTCACGGAAAGCGATGACGACGAGTTGGCCTACGCCTATTACGCCGCCAACATCCCGGCGGAACAGGAACTGGACAAGCCCTATAACCGCAAATTCTATTCCCGGCTCGCGGCCAAGACTTCCATGACCATCTACCGCCGCAAGCACATCCGGAAGCTGGTGCAGATGGTGGCCAAGGCCGTAGGCGCCGATCCCCATGGTCGCCTCGCCGACTGGGGCGAAGCCATCCTGTGGCGGGTGATGGAAAAGCGGGCGGCGTCGGCCTAAGCGGTACAATGGCCATTTTCACGCCGATCTCGTCCGAACTTTCCATTCAGCAATCGACTTGCGAAATGGTGGATCTTGCCTGGTCCGGCGATCATCTGGAGGCCGTTTTCAAAACGGGCGATGAATTTATCTGCGTCACCTTCGAACAAATTGTGACCGCGCGGATATCAGACGAATCTGTTTTCAGCGCGGAAGCTGAACCCAGAACCGGACTTCGCGCCGAAGGCTTCGCTTATTCTGTTGAGGGCGGCACGATGCTGACCAGCCTTCCAGCAGCGGCAAGGCAGGCTTTTCGCAACATCAGGCAGTATGCATTCGTAAGCAGCAGCGCGTGCCTGGACGTTCCGTCGACCGAGCCGCCCAGCTTCGAACAACTGGAGCCACAGGGCTGATCAAGCCTTGCGCTTGACCATCATGCCTTTGATATCGGCGATGGCTTCCGCAGGATTCAAGCCTTTGGGGCAGACCTGGGCGCAATTCATGATGGTGTGGCAGCGGTAAAGCCGGAACGGGTCTTCCAGATTGTCGAGCCGCGCGCCGGTGTCTTCATCGCGGCTATCCACCAGCCAGCGATAGGATTGCAGCAGCGCCGCCGGGCCCAGATACCGCTCCGAATTCCACCAATAGCTGGGGCATGACGTCGAGCAGCAGGCGCAGAGAATGCACTCGTAGAGGCCGTCCAGCTTGGCGCGGTCTTCCGGTGTCTGCAGCCATTCTTTTTCCGGCTCGGCGGTCTTGGTCTTGAGGAACGGCTCGATCGAGGAATATTGGGCGTAGAAATTGGTGAGATCGGGCACCAGATCCTTCACCACCGGCATGTGGGGAAGCGGATAGACCGCCACCGCGCCGGAACAATCGTTGATCGCCTTGGTGCAGGCGAGCGTGTTGCCGCCCTGGATGTTCATGGCGCAGGAACCGCACACCCCTTCCCGGCACGAACGGCGGAAAGACAAAGTGGGATCAATCTCGTTCTTGATCTTGATCAGCGCGTCCAGAACCATCGGCCCGCAGCTTTCGAGATCGACGGTATAGACATCGACGGTGGGATTATCGCCGTTGTCGGGGTTGTAGCGATAGACTTTGAAGTCCTTGGAGCGCTTCGGCTTCTTGCCGTTGGCATCGGCCTGCGCCGGCCAGACTTTGCCCTTTTTGACTTTGCTGTTTCTGGGCAGGGTGAACTCAACCATCGAGCGACTCCGACGAATTCAGGTGATTTGCGCCAGTTTGCCACGCTGTGCGCGGCCCGAACAACCCACTGGCTCAAGGGGTCATGCGACAATCTGTTCGAACACCCATGCAACTTCGGCCGGGCTTTCGCGCACCATGCTGGAAATCACCAGTTGTTCCGTCCGGCGCACAACCCCGCCACCCAGATAGATGCTTTCCTCGACCGAAATCTCGCCGCCACCGGCCCGGAAGCGCCAGCCCTCGCCGCCCGGCAGCTTGAGCAGGAAAGCGCCGCCTTCCAGCCGCGACACCCGGACATCGGGATGGATGTGGAAGCGGACCGCGAAAGGCAGCTTGCCGGTGCCCGAACGCCCGGCCACCAGCTTGTCGGCGCCGGTCAGCATCAGGCCCTGGGGCGACAGCGTGATCCGGCGCTCATGGACATAGCCATAAGGCGCGACATAGGCGTCGTGCGACGCTTCCACCATCCAGCCCTGGGCAGTTTCACTGCGGCGGGTGTCCGTGCGCACCGGCCCGCCGGCCAGACGCGGACCCAAAAGATCGCGCACCAGTCCGGGCGGCAGAATGGTGACGCTGGAGGTGTCGGCCAGAGTGAGCGTCGAGTGAGCGGCGGTGGCGCGCAAGGCCGCGTCCCAATCGGCATGGTCGGCGCCACCGGCGCCGCAATTGACCACCAGCCTGCCGGTGCCCGACGACAATTCAAACGCAAGACAGCTGGCGTGCGCAGCGCGCGAAAGCCCGCCGGGCGGCGGAGCCCCGCAATCCAGTTGCACCACACTGCGCCCCGCTGCCAGGCGCTGATAGCCGGAGTGGCGCGCATGGTTGAAAGGCTGGCCCCTCACCTCGTCGCGCGCCAGCAATCCCGCAATCATCTTGGAATCATTTTCCAGCCCGCCATGAAACAGCGACAGCGCGCCATCACCATGGCGGAAGAAACGCAGCATCGGGGCGATGCGGTCGCGCGCATTGCGCAAGCCGTGCGGCGGTTCGATATTGGCTGTGCCCAAGCCGTCATGCACCATGGTCAGGCAGCGATAGGCATTGAGCAGCGATTGCGGCGAGCGATCGGCATGGCCGCCATCGGGCAGGACCTGCTTTTCGATTTCTTCTTCCAGCCGCTTCAGCCCCAACTCCAGCCGCTTGGCGGAGTCCTCCAGGCATAGCGCCGACAGCGTCAAAGCGGTTGCCGCTTCCAGGCGCGGCAAGCCTTCCGGCGCTTCTTCCGACGTGCGCTCCAGCATGCGCGATTGCTCGCGCAAGGAAACGAACAATTTGGAACGCCATGTGAGGTCGGAATTCACCACCACCATCCGGCCATGGCTGAAAATATGGATCAGGCGGCGCGATAAAATATGCGGCAGCCAATTGGGCTCGGAATAGCGCGCATTGCGCTTGACCCATTGGGCGATGAGATTGGTGGCAAGAACGCGGGCCGCCTCACCGCCCGCCAGCGCCAGCGGCGGCAGCCAGTCAAAATCATTGAGAGCCTGGGCCCAGGCCGCGCTGGGCGGGGCCATATCGAACGCCGATTGGCCGGATGGCACCTCCAGCGTCTGGCCATGAAACCGAAAACGCCCCCGCAGCAAGGCATCGGCATCTTCCAGCCGGCGCGGCAAGGGATCATGGGGCTGAAACGCGAAATGGTCGGCCAGTGGCCCCTTGAGACTGCGGCGGCATAACCAGCTGCGCCGCCAGCCGACGCGCAGCGGCGTCAGCGCCTGCCGCGCGCCTGCTTCCATCATCTCCGGCAGCAGGCTGAGCGGCGCAACGCTCACCCTCAACCTCGAAGCGCGGCGATATTGGCGGAGTATTGGCTCGGGCCACCCTGGAACACGGCCGTACCGACGACCAGCACAGTGGCCCCGGCGGCGATGGCGCGCCTGGCCGTCTGTGGCGTGATGCCGCCATCCACTTCCAGCGCGATATCGCGGCCGGTTGCGTCAATGCGTTTGCGCGCCGCTTCAATCTTCTTCAGTTGGCTTTCGATAAAGCTCTGGCCGCCAAAGCCCGGATTGACGCTCATGATCAGGATCAGATCGACCAGATCCATCAGATTGTCGAGCGCTTCCACCGGCGTGCCCGGATTGAGCACCACGCCCGGCTTCTTGCCCAGCTTGCGGATAACCTGAAGCGTGCGATGAACATGCGGCCCGGCTTCGGGATGGACGGTGATGCCGTCAGCGCCCGCTTCGGCGAACGCTTCCAGGTACGGGTCCACCGGCGCAATCATCAGATGCACATCGAACGGCTTTTTCGTGTGGGGCCTCAGCGCCTTCACCACCGCCGGACCGATGGTGATGTTGGGCACGAAATGGCCATCCATCACATCGACATGGATAAGGTCGGCGCCGGCCGCTTCGATAGCCTCAATCTCTGCCCCCAGCCGCGAGAAATCGGCTGACAGTATGGAGGGTGCGATTTTGACGGGGCCGGCCATGCGGGAGCCTTCCTTTGCCACACCTAAGTGCCGGATTCCTCCTCGGGATGCAACGCATTCCTGTTCCGTGCGAGCGCGAGCAACAGCACCAAGGCGGGCAGCCACATCAGGCGGGACTGATAGCGGTCATGGGGATTGGAGAACGTCGCGCAGATAATGGCATTGCCCATCAGCCCCAGCAGCACGGTTCCGGGCAACGCCATATCGGCCCAGCGGCGGCGCAACACGGCATGGTTGAGCAGCATGATAATGCCCAGCAGCGCCAGCCCTCCCACCGTGACATGGATCATGTTCAGCACCTGGAAGGGGAATTTCTGGGTTTGCTGGCGGGCGCGCTCATAGGCGGCCAACTGGCCCGGCGCCACCTTTTTGATTTCCGGCCACAGAATGAAGGCCTGTGATTCGATGCCGTCGCCGGTACGGAATTCAAAAAACTGCTCCACGGAGTCCGCAATCGCCGCCTTGATGTGCGCCAGCGGATAGCGCTTCAGGCTGTCCAGGATCATGCGATTGTCTTCGCTTTGCGAAGCCGAAAAGCCGCCCTCACGATGAAACAGGCTCTTTGAACCCCACAGCCACATATTGGCATTGTGCGGCAATCGCCGCTGATAGGGACAAAGCTGATAGCCGGACCCCGGACAGGTATCGTGCAGCAGGCGCTGGATAATGCCGTCCTGCATCAGGCGGGCGAAAAGAAACACCGAACCGGCGCGTGAAATGAACAGGCTTTGCGCCAGCGCCAGATTGCTGGCGAAGATCAGGCTGAGCGCAATGGCAAAGGCGGCCGCGGTTGATTTCAGCCTGGGCCTCGGCAGGCGCGGCAGCATCGCGCCGAAAAAATGCAAAGCCGCGCCGGCCAACAGAAGGCCAGCGATAAGACCCAAATGCGAAGGATGGCTCGCCACCGCCAGGGCGGTAATGGCGATCACCAGATTGCGCGCTGTGCGGTCCAGCGCGCGCGCGCGAAACAGCAGAAGATAACAGCCCAGCACCAGCAGCGCGGTCATGCAGTCCGGTTCGACCTGGCCGACATACCAGCCGATGCCGGTCAGCAGCATCAGGCCGCCGCCAATCCAGGCCAGGCCCTTGAGCGAAAGCCCGGGCACTTCGATGCGCGCGGTCAGCGCGATCAGATATCCGGTCATCAGCGCCTGGAGAATCACCACCGGCCACAGCGATACTTCGGCGCCGGTGAAGAGCAGCAGAAAGGAATAAACCGGCGAACGTTCCGGCAGGAAGGCGCCGGCCAGACCTTGGACCAGGTAGCCCGCGGTGTCGTAGTACATCAGGGGAAAACCGTTCCAGAGCGCGATGCCCAGAAACAACACCGCCAGCATCGGCACGCCGGCCAGCAAAAATCGGCTTTCCCGCGTCAAAGCGGGCCGAACCGGAACCGCCGGAATCGACGCATGAACCATGTGCCCCTCGCCCCGACTTTGCGCCTGTACCGCCCCGCGTCAAACGCGGCAAAAGGCACCAATCCGTCGGTTGACTAAGGGGGGGCAAACCTTAAACTTCGGCGAAAGTTCGATGTCAGGCATTTTTTGAGGGTTTGATGGCGGAAAATCCGCAACGATCCGGGCACGCCCGCCCCCTTTCCCCCCATCTCACGATCTGGCGCTGGCAAGTCACCATGCTGAGCTCGATCATGCACCGTGCCACCGGCATGGCGCTGTCGGGTGGCGCCATTGTGCTGGCCTGGTGGCTGGTTTCGGTTTCCAACGGCTCGGAAGGCTATGACAGCTTCATGGTCTATGCCGCCATGCCGCTGGGGCTGCTGGTGCTGTTCGGCTTCACCTGGTCGTTCGCCTTTCACTTCTGCAACGGCATACGGCACCTGGCCTGGGATCTGGGTTATGGCTTCAACAAGCACACCGCCAGCAAGACCGGCTTTCTGGTTTTCGCGCTCTCCTTTCTGATCGCCATCGCCGCCTTCGCCCTGGTGTGGACCGGCAACGCAGGTTATCTGCAATGAAAAGCGCGCAGACCCCTTTGCACAAGGTTCAAGGCATGGGCGCGTCGCATTCCGGCACCGGCCATTTCTGGCGCGAACGCGTCACCGCAGTGGCGCTGATTCCGCTGTCGCTGTGGTTCGCCTATGCCATGCTGGGCCTGGCGGGCGCATCGGAACCCGCCATCTTGAATTTTCTGTCCCTTCCCTGGAACGCACTGTTGATGGCCACCTTCGCCGCCATCTCCGCCTATCACATGGGCTTGGGCATTCAGGTGGTGATTGACGATTATGTTCATGCCGCCGGCACCAAGATTCTTCTGCTCTTGCTGGTGCGCGCCGTGGTGATCGCCCTGATAGGCACCTGCGTCTTCGCGCTTATCCGCATCGCTTCATAGGACTCACATGCCCGCTTACGAAATTGTCGATCATACGTTTGACGTGGTGGTGGTGGGTGCGGGCGGCGCGGGATTGCGCGCCACGCTGGAATGCGCCCTGAAAGGCTTGAAGACCGCCTGCATCACCAAAGTGTTTCCCACCCGCAGCCACACCGTGGCGGCGCAGGGCGGCGTTGCCGCCGCGCTGGGCAATATGGGCCAGGACGACTGGCGCTGGCACATGTACGACACCGTCAAGGGGTCGGACTGGCTGGGCGATCAGGATTCCATCGAATATCTCTGCCGCCATGCGCCCGACGCGGTCTATGAGCTGGAGCATTTCGGCATGCCCTTCTCGCGTACCGAAGACGGCAAAATCTATCAGCGCGCTTTCGGCGGCATGACCAGCAATTACGGGCAAGGCATCGCCCAGCGCACGTGCGCCGCCGCCGACCGCACCGGCCACGCCATGCTGCACACGCTGTACGGCCAATGCGTGAAGCATGAAGTGAATTTCTTCATCGAGTATTTTGCCCTCGACCTCATCATGGAGGACGGCGCGGTGCGGGGCGTGATGGCCTGGAACCTGGATGACGGCAAGATTCACCGCTTCCGCGCCCATCGCGTCATCCTGGCCACCGGCGGCTATGGCCGCACCTTTATGTCCTGCACCGGCGCCCATACCCAGACCGGGGACGGCAATGCCATGGTGCTGCGCGCGGGCCTGCCGCTGCAGGATATGGAATTTGTCCAATTCCATCCCACCGGCATTTTCGGCGCCGGCGTTCTGATCACCGAAGGCGCACGGGGCGAAGGCGGCTATCTCACCAACGGCAATGGCGAGCGTTTCATGGAGCGCTATGCGCCCAACGCCAAGGATCTGGCCTCACGCGACGTGGTCAGCCGGGCCATGACCGTGGAAATCCGCGAAGGCCGCGGCGTCGGTCCGGGCAAGGATCATATCCATCTGCATCTGTCGCATCTCGATCCCAAGATCCTGCACGAACGCCTGCCGGGCATTTCGGAATCGGCGCGCATCTTCGCGGGCGTCGATGTGACCAAGGAGCCGATCCCGGTCCTGCCGACGGTGCATTACAATATGGGCGGCATTCCCTGCGCCTATACCGGCGAGGCGCTGACGCTGCGCGGCGGCAATCCCGACACGGTGGTTCATGGCCTGATGGCGGTGGGCGAAGCGGCCTGCGTCTCGGTGCATGGCGCCAACCGTCTGGGTTCGAATTCGCTGATCGATCTGGTGGTGTTCGGCAAGGCAGCCGGCATGCAGGCGGCGAAAGAACTCAAGGGCATCGGCGAACATCAAGACCTGCCCAAGAATGCCGGCGAGAATGCCATTGCCCGCCTGGACCGTTACCGCAACGCCAAGGGCGGCACGCCCACTTCCGAGCTGCGCAAGGCCATGCAGCAGGCGATGCAGGAAGACGCCGCCGTGTTCCGGACCGGCGAAAGCCTGAACCAGGGCGTGAAACGCGTGCAGGAAGTCTATGCCCGGCGCGGCGATATTTCCGTGGCGGACCGCTCGCTAATCTGGAACACCGATCTGGTCGAGACGCTGGAATTCGACAACCTGATCCAGCAAGCTTTGGTGACGGTGACAGGCGCGGCCAACCGGCAGGAAAGCCGCGGCGCCCACGCCCGGGAGGATTACCCCAATCGCGATGACGAGACCTGGATGAAGCACACCCTGGCCTGGCTGGATGAAACCAGCGGCAAGGTGACGATCGACTATCGCCCGGTGCACACCTACACCCTCACCAGCGACGTCGAATACATCAAGCCGAAGGCTAGAACCTACTAAGGAACTTTAGTTCCGCTCAGCCGTTTTCAAGGCGGGAGAACCGCCATGAAACGTCTCTACGCGCTTATTCTATTGACGTTGACCACGCCAGCGATGGCGCAAGGCGCCGGGAAGCAGCCCGCGCCTGCCGCCGGCGCTATTGGCGCTTTCACCTCGATGACACCGTCGCCCGATGTGCGCGCCAAGCAATGGCTGACGCTGGTGGACGACAAGAATTACACCGACGCTTACAAGCAGATGGGTGCGGCGGCGCAAGGCAAAGCGGCTCCCGCTGCCTGGGCCCAGAAGGTCGGGACCAGCCGCGACCCGTTGGACGCGATGGCCAGCCGCGACATCAAGAGTATCGACCTCTCCGGCCAGTCCGTGACCGTGCAGTTCTATTCCAGCTTCGCGAAAAAGGCCCAGGCCACTGAAACGGTGCAACTGGTCTCGGACAAAGGCGCCTGGTCGGTCGTCAATTACACCGTGAATTGATTCGTTGCGTTTGGCTTTGGAACAATCGCGGCCTTCCACGGGTTACATCGTCAACTCTGTATGGCGCGCAGCCCCATTCCCGCCGCAATCCATTCAGGTGCGCTTCATGCCCAACCGGCGAACATTACGACATTGCGATTGCGAGTTAGGGAGAGACTGATGATTTGCAAAAAAAACATTGATGGCTGCCGCTGCCCTGGTTCTGTTCACGGGCGACATTGCCTCTGCGCAGCCGGGCTGGGCACCGGGCAATGACCCGAACGGCTATTACAGCGACAACGATCACAATGGCTATTATGACCGCAACGGCACTTATCGCCGGATTCAGCAGGATCGTGGCTATTACCGCGACCGCGACCGCGGTTATGGCCCGCCGTCCCCTCCTCCGCCGCCTCCCGGTAAC
Source organism: Alphaproteobacteria bacterium (assembly GCA_947474565.1). Classification (GTDB taxonomy): domain Bacteria; phylum Pseudomonadota; class Alphaproteobacteria; order Micropepsales; family Micropepsaceae; genus Rhizomicrobium. Next base: position 112,921 of record CANJIS010000006.1, on the reverse strand, counting down.
TATTATCAGCAAGGCCGCTATGAAGCGGATTGCCGTAGCGGCGGCAGCAATCAGGTGGCCGGCACCATCTTCGGTGCGCTGGCTGGCGGACTGATCGGAGGCGCGGCTTCGCGCGGCAACGGCGGCGCTGTTGCGGGCGGCGCCATTCTGGGCGGCCTGCTGGGCAACGTCATCAGCCGCGACATCGATTGCGAAGACCAGCCTTATGCCTATCGGGTTTATGCCGATGGCCTGAATGGTCCGGTCGGCCAGCGCTCAGAATGGCGCAATCGCAACAACTATGGCTACTTCACACCGACGCGCGAATTCCGCCGTGGCACCGTCGTGTGCCGTGAATTCTCCGAAACCTCCTATCGCGGCCGGGAAAGCTTCACCCGCACCGGTACCGCTTGCCGTGAGACCGGCGGCAATTGGCGCTTCGATTGATTTGGCCTGACAACACACAAGGGAGATAGAAAATGAAAATGCTTATGAATGCGGCGGCAGCCGTCATGTTTGTGGCCTTGTCCAGCACCGGCGCTTTGGCCGATGCCTGCAGCGGACGTGATCATACCGCCGGCACCGTACTGGGCGCGGCAGGCGGCGGTATCCTTGGCGGCTTCGCCAGCAATGGTAACGGCCTGGGCATTATCGGCGGCGCCCTGCTGGGCGGCTTGGCCGGCAACGCCATCAGCCGTGACATGGATTGCGACAACCAGCGCGCCGCGTCCCGCTCCTTCGATCAGAGCTTCTCCGGCCGGGTCGGTGAGCGCCATGAATGGCGTGCCGGCCGTGATCGCGGCTATGTCGTGACCAACCGGGAATACCGCCGCGGCGGCCAAGTCTGCCGCGACTTCACCCAGGTCTATTACCGCCGTGGCCGGGAAATCGACCGCAACGGTACAGCCTGCAGAGGCCGCAACGGCGACTGGCAGTTCATGTAAGCACTCGAATTTTCTCTGAAAATTCATCAAACCCCGGCAGAAATGCCGGGGTTTTTGCTTATTGGAGCAAGTATTGCGTAACCAATGACCGGTAAGATTTTCCTGTAATTTAAGCGTGATTTCAGCATGTCAGAAAACTGGACCATTAGCGTCGGCAGCCGGGTCTACGGCCCCTATTCCGTCGAACAGATGCAGGCCTTTCACGCGGAAGGCCGCCTGGCCACGCATTCTTTGGTGGCGCGCGCTGGCGAAGAACAGTTTCATCCTGCCGGTGAAGACACCGAGCTGGCCCCCTTGTTCGGTCCCGTGGCGGAAGCAGCACCCCAGCAGCCGGAGCCGCAAGCTGAAACTGCCGCCGCCCTGGACGAAGAGATCCACAATCTGGGCCATGCCTATCGCTTCATGCCCCAGTCCTGCGTGCTGACCAGCGAAGCGTCGCTCAACACCATCCGCCATGCCCTGATGCAGAAGCTGGGCAAGCTGGACACCATCTTTGTCGTGGACACGATCCATGACCGCGCCGCCTGGTTCAATTTCGGTCCCGAGGCCGATATCCGCGTGCGGCGCATGTGGGCGCGCACGCCCGAAGGCGCCCGCAAGGCCGGCTAAGGCTTTTCCGTCAATCCAGATATAAAGCGCTTGTAGTTGGCGACGTATATCGCCGCCGACGCCTTCAGCAACGCCTGCTGCTTTTCATTGATCGGCCGCAGCATATCTGCCGGCTGGCCCAGAATCAGCATGCCATCCTCAAAGCTGGCATTCTCGGTCACCAGGGAATTGGCGCCCACCAGGCATTCTGCCCCGATCCGCGAACGGTTGAGCAGGATTGATCCCATGCCGATCAGCGAACCGTCGCCCACGCTCGCGGAATGAACGATCACGCGGTGGCCGATGGTGACGCCATTGCCGATGTCCACTGGCTTGCCAGGATCGGCATGGATCACGCTGTTGTCCTGAACATTGGTGTCTTCGCCGATGGTGATCCATTCATTGTCGCCCCGGATCACGCAGCCCCACCAGATGCTGGCGTTTTTCTTCAGCCGCACTTTGCCGATCACCACGGCGTTGGGCGCGATCCAATACTCGCCTTCCGGCGGCAATTCGGGCGTATGGCCGTCGAGAGCATAGACCGGCATTCGCAAAACCTTGTTGCGGGTTAACAGGAATAATCCACAACCCAATCCTAAAACCCGTTACGCTGAAAGCAAGTGCTGTGATTCTAGGGGGCCGATCAGAGTGCATAAACGCACTGTGTATCCTGCCAGTACCGAGGAGCCTTCGGGCCACTCCCCTGCTTCGCGCGCTTATCTTCCTGACATCACAGATCTTCACCAGCTGGGAGTCCCCATGGCTAAGCGTTCCGCGCGTTTCAAGTCTCGTGACAATGGCTATTCCTCTTCACAAAATGTTAAACCGCTGTTTCCTCGTGCCGGCTGGTCACCGCTGCCTGGAGAACAAGATGCGCGTGACCGCAAATATGTGAAAAATGTGCGAGCCATGAGCCCGGCGCAGCAGCAATTGATGGACGCCATTGACGAAAAAAGCGTGGTGCTGGCGTTGGGTCCGGCGGGTACGGGCAAGACGTGCCTGGCCATCGCCAAGGCGGTCGAAGCGCTCGAAAACGGCAAAGTCACCCGGATCGTTCTGTCACGCCCGGCGGTGGAAGCCGGCGAGTCTTTGGGCTTCCTGCCCGGCGATCTGAACGAGAAGCTGGCGCCCTATCTGCGCCCGCTCTACGACGCCCTCACCGAAAGGCTGGGCACCAAGCGGCTGAAGCAGATGCTGGCCGACGGCATTATCGAGATTGCGCCGGTCGCCTATATGCGTGGCCGCACGCTCAGCGAATGTTTTGTGGTGATCGATGAGGCGCAGAACTGCACCTACACCCAGATCAAAATGCTGCTGACGCGTTTGGGCTGGCGTTCAACCATGGTCCTGACCGGCGATCCGGATCAGACCGATTTGCTGCCGGGCATTTCGGGGCTGGGCGATATCGCAACGCGCCTGGAGAAACTGGAAGAGGTGCCGGTGGTGCGGCTGGCGGAGGGCGATATCGTTCGCCATCCCTTGGTCGCCAGTATGCTGACGGTGCTGTGATCAGCCTTTAATGAACCACAGCAAAACGCTGCCGATTGCAAAAGACCAGTAAGCGGTCAGCGTGATGGCAAACAGATACGCGGCAGCGGAGCAATCCCTGCCGCGGAAGGACTTGGTCGCGTTGTTGAACAGCACGCTGGGGCCCGCCATGGTCATGACAGCCAGGTAGAGCGCGCGCTCAGGCCCGTTTTCCGGCTTTCGCGCCAGAATGCGGTAGAGATTGGCGGCGATACCGGACAGGGTGAGCCCTGCCGCAAGCGCAAAAAGCAGCATCAAGGATTGGTGCACGGAAGTCTCCCTTATTGCAGGATGGCGGGACGCAAATCCGGAGACCGGTTGGCCTGATCGGCGGCGATCTCGGCGCGAATAGTGTGAAGTTCCGCAATATGGCGGGCGGAAACCGGGACGACGCCGCCCAGGATGCCGACCACGGCAAAGACGAGCATGGCATTGATAAAGAAGCGCATGTGTCAGAACGATCCGAAATGAGGTTTCTGCAACACGCCTCGCAAGAATTGGGCGCAGTTTCATAAAACCGCATGCCCGCGGTCATCTCCGCCGTTAGAATGGTTAAATTGAGGGCGGCATGAGTGAGAGCGGCGGCGAACAGTCGGAAATACATCAGCATTCGGGCTGGCTGATCCCCCTCGGGGTGGGGCTGGCGATCATCGCGCTGTGCGGGTTCTTCCTGCTTTACGATTTGCGGCCCGGAGCCAGCCTGTTCCGGAATGTGTCACCCACCGCCAATGCAAGCGCGGTTAAGCTTGTCGTGCGCGGCGTATCCTTCACGATCCCGGGCAATTACCTGGATTCCCGCAGTTCCCGGCGCGGCGGCGATGTCGATGTGGTGACGCTTTCGGTCCTGTTGCCGGACATGCGGGGCTATTCCGCCGATGAAGCCGGCCTGTTCCTCAGCAATGCCGCCGATTCACCCGTGGTGCATCTGATCCTGCGGGGCGACACCGACAGCCTGTCCGGCGTTGACCGGCTGGCGCGGATCTATCTTCCTTATGTCAGCGAGCCCCAGGGCGCGGCGGCGGAATTTGGGCTCACCCGCTACACCTTCCGGGACGGCACGTGCTATGAGCGCAACGATCTTTATGCCGGCGATGGCGGCCGGTTGCTGCTGTTGTGCGAAAGACCGGCCCAGGATCTGCCCAGCCCCAATTGCCTGGCGATCGACCATCCGGTGGCGAAGGGTGTCACTCTCTCCTACCGTTTCAAGCGGGCGCAATTGTCAGGCTGGCGCGATATCGCCAAGGGCGTGGATAAACTCCTGACCGGCTTTATGTACTAGCCCGGTACATATCCTCGACGCTGCGCCGGGCAGGAAAAATCCGCCGCAGCGCCCCGGCGAAAGCGGGAAACAGGATCAGCGCCGCGATCAGGCCAACACCGGCATACAACCCGGCATAGATCCCGCCGCGCGGCAATGCCGCGATGACCGCCGCCAGACCTGCGAACAAAATGGTGCTGCCCTGGTCTTCGATGGCGCGGCGGGTCGCCATCTCGGTTGTTTCGCCCCGCTGGCAATAGGCGGTAACCGCCCGGCCCAGGCCGAGCGCGAACAGAAGAAACAGGAGCAATGGGCCGCCGACGCCTCCGCTGAACAAGAGCACCAGGGCGGCAGCAAAACCGGCTGCCACCGCGGCGTGAGCATCACGGGTGAACGCAAATAGCAGCACACCGGCAACCGGCGCAGCCAGCCAATCCAGCAAAGGCGGTTGGCCGGTGACCTGAATCCGGCCAGCACCACCAGCACCACACCGGCGCCGGTGAGGCTGACGCTCCAGCGCGGCTCGGCGAGATGACCGGCAAAGGTGAAAAGCCGCAGCGTTTTCTCCCGCAAACGGTTGCCACGGATAATCGCGTCTTCGCCATACGACACGCCCAGCGCCAGCGGCGGCAGGCATAATGCGGTGGCGGCTGCCGCTGCCAGTAGACTTTCCAGCTGCAACGAAGCGGACAACGACCACAGGAGTGCGAACACCAGCGTGCCCAGCAGCGGCAACATCGCGCGCGTAAGCGCAGCGTAGGGATTGTATTCTTTCAACAGCGCGTCGCCGTAATCCGCCGCCATCAGAATGGCGAAGGCAACGCACAGCCCGTAGCCGGCAGGGCCGAACCAGAAAATCCCGGCAGCGGCGCCAGCGCCGCCGCCAAGGCCAGCGACAAATGCTGAAGCCGCGCATAGGCCATGGCAAATCCGCCGATAATGGCGGCGGCCAGCAGCCATGGCGCGGGCTGCGGCATTGCCCACGCGCCACCAATCGCCAGAGCGGCGCAAATCAAAAGGACGGGGAACTGCAGACGGTGAAAGAAAAGGGCGGTGGCGCCGCTCATCAGGAGCGGCTGGCGGGCGGCTCCGGCAGATCCATGTCCAGGATCGCCATGTTGAAGGCATAGGAGACTTCGCCGTCTTCCTCATCCTTGAACAGCACGCCGACAAATTCGCCGCCGATATGCACTTCCACGGAATCAGTCTGCTTGGGACGCTCGACAATGGTGATGGTGTCGAGGCGAAACAGATTGCGCAGGTATTTTTCCAGGCGCCAGATTTCTGTGCGGTTCATTATGTCCTCGCGGAAGGAATTCTCTCCTCGCATGTCGCGAGAAAAGGGTCAAGACAGCGAAAAGCCGGACGGCTCAGCCGCTTTTGTCGTCATCGATGAAATGGTCCATCGCCTGCGACGGGCGCGCATTGCCCTTGCAGTTGATCAGTTTGGCGGGCACGCCGACGGCGGTGCAGCCGGCCGGAACCGGCGACAGAACCACACTGCCGGCGCCGATGCGGCTATATTCACCGATCTCGATATTGCCCAGGATTTTCGCGCCCAGGGAAATCAACACGCCACGGCGAATCTTGGGATGGCGGTCGCCCGCTTCCTTGCCGGTGCCGCCCAGGGTGACGTCCTGCATGATCGAGACGTCGTCATCCACCACAGCGGTTTCGCCGATGACCACGCCGGTGGCGTGATCGAGCATGATGCCCCGGCCCATCTTGGCGGCCGGATGAATATCGACCTGGAAAAGCTGCGACATGCGCGCCTGGAAAAACAGGGCCATGGTCGGGCGCTCATGCGTCCACAGCCAATGGGCGATGCGATAGCATTCCAGGGCGTGAAAGCCTTTGTAATAGAGAAACGCTTCGGCGAAGGAATGGCAGGCCGGATCGCGGTCCAGCACCGCCGAGAGGTCGGCGCGCAAGGCCGCCCCCACGCCCGGATCGGCGGCGATCACTTCCTCGAACGTTTCACGCACCACAAGCGGGCTCAAGTCATCGCCGCCCAGCTTGCGGGCCATGTGATAGGACAGCGCATGTTCCAGCGTGTCGTGATTGAGCACGCTGTCATGAACAAAGCCGGCCAGCGCCAGTTCGCGTTCGGCCATTCCTTCGGCTTCGGCGCGCAAAGACGCCCAGACCGGATCGCAGCTCGCCAGTTTTTCGCGGGGTGTTGCCATGGCCACCTTCTACCATAAAAGTTTGTAGAATTTCAAAGACGGGAAAAACCTGTCCGTTCCTGCCCCATCACCCCTTAAGGTGGGTCTTCCCCGCCCTTCTTCAAGCCAAGGTATCCCATGTCCAAAGACGGCCCGTTCAATCTGCCCGCCCCCGATGCCGTGGATCTGCTGCTCAGCCGCCGCTCAGGATCTGCCAAGGCGATGGACAAGCCCGGACCGTCCAAAAAGCAGTTGGCGCAAATTCTGGAAGCGGGCGGCCGCACCCCGGATCACGGCAAGCTGTTTCCCTGGCGCTTCATCGTGTTCGAAGGCAAGGGCCGCGACCGCGCCGGCGAAGTCCTGGCTGAGGTCATGGAAGCCGAAGGCGAGCGCGCCAAGCAGGTGGAAGAAGAGCGTGGCCGCTTCCTGCGTGCACCGCTGGTAATCGGCGTGATTTCCCGGGCGCGGGAGCTGCACAAAATTCCGGTGTGGGAGCAGGAATTATCCGCCGGTGCGGCGTGCCAGAATATTCTGGTCGCGGCCACCGCCATGGGCTTCACCGGCAACTGGCTGACCGAATGGTACGCCTATCATCCCAAGGTCAAAGAAAAGCTTGGCATCAAGGCCGGCGAACGGGTGGCAGGCTACATCTATATCGGCACCCCGACCGAGACACTGGAAGAACGTCCCCGGCCCGAGCTGAAAGACATCGTCTCGTATTTCTAATACGCGATCGAAAAGCAGTAGGCGATCACCGACAGCGCCAAGGCGGCGGGAACAGCGGGAAGATACCAGGAATCCATAAGGCCCTCTCAAGTCAGCAGGCAGAGATGGTGATTGCCCCGGTTCCCACCATGCGCAAGACCGACGTTTGGCCATGCCAGGGCCGCATGGCTTACGGGCCTACGGAATCCCAAGCAATTTGTGGGTTTGCAGGGACAGCCGCCATTGCAGATGGTCCTGGCAATAGGCCGATGCCTGTCTGGTATGCAAATCCCGCTGGGGACCGTCCATCGGCTGCAGAAAGAAATGGTTGAAGCCCTGCCCGGCATATTTCTCGGGCTGGCCGTTGGCTTGCGGATAAACCAGCTTCAGTTCATCGCCCTGTTTCAGCTTCTGCTCGGAATCGGCTTTGGGACTGACACAGATCCATTCGATTCCGTCCGGCGGCAACAACGTGCCGTTGGTTTCCACCGCGATTTCAAACCCGCAGCGGTGCAGCGCCGCGATCAGGCCGGCATCCAGTTGCAGCAAAGGCTCGCCGCCGGTGCAAACAACATAGCGATGACCGCCACCGGGCCATGCCGCGTCCACCGCGCCCGCCAGACTTTGCGCATCGGGAAACTTGCCGCCGCCCTCGCCGTCGGTGCCGACGAACTGCGTATCGCAAAATTTGCACACCGCCTGCTCACGGTCTTTTTCCAGCCCCGACCACAGATTGCAGCCCGCGAAACGCAGAAACACCGCCGGGCGGCCGCTGCGCGCGCCCTCGCCCTGCACGGTGTAGAAAATCTCTTTAACGGAATAGGTCATGCGATGAACTTGGCGTAACCATCGGCGCGCAGTTTGCACGACGGGCATTGGCCGCAGCCATAACCCCAGTCGTGGCGATGTGTGCGGTCGCCTTCATAACAAGTGACCGTGTCTTCCAGAACCAGATCGACCAAGGCCTGGCCGCCCAGCTCTTTTCCCAAGGCCCAGGTCGCGGCCTTGTCGATCCACATCAAGGGTGTGTGGATGCGCACACCCTGGCCCAGCCCCAGCGCCAAGGCTTTGGCCGTCGCCTGCACCGTTTCATCGCGGCAATCCGGATAACCGGAAAAATCTGTTTCACACATGCCGCCCACCAGATCGGCAATGCCGCGCCGGTAACCCAAGGCGGCGGCAGCGGTCAGGAACATGACATTGCGGCCGGGCACGAAAGTGTTCGGCAAGCCATGCGCGCCCATTTCAATCTTCATATTTTCGGTCAGGGCGCTGCCGCCAATCGCTTTGAGCGTGTCCAGCGGCAGAAGATGATCGCTGCCCAGCTTTCCCGCCCAGGCAGGAAACTCGCGCGCCAGGCGCGCCAGGATGCGGGGACGCGCTTCCAGCTCGCTGGCATGGCGCTGGCCGTAATCGAAACCCACCGTCTCGACACGATCAAAGCGCGCCAGCGCCCAGGCCAGGCAGATGGTGGAATCCTGGCCGCCGGAAAACAGGACAAGAGCGGAGTTCATGCCCGGCTGTTTAGAGCAAATCGTTCAGGCGCTCAAACGCGCTTTTTCGCAGCGTTCTGCCGGGAGGCTGACCGTGACCGTGGTCCCGGTGCCCACCGCGCTGACAATGGAAAGCGTGCCGCCGTGCAATTCGCAAAGGGCGCGGGCAATGGACAGGCCCAGACCGGCGCCTTCGAATTTGCGCGCCAGCGAACCATCCAGCTGACGGAACGGTTCCAACGCCGCGGCGATGGTTTCTTCCGCCATGCCGATGCCGGTATCGGCGACAGCGAAACTCACCCCGCCATCGGGGCGGACAAAGGCGGAAACGGCGATGCGGCCCTCCGCGGGCGTGAACTTGATGGCATTGGCGATGAGATTGCCCAGCACTTGGCTGAAGCGGCGCTGGTCAGCATGAAGAATGGGAAGATCCGGCGGCATCTCCACCATAACGACACGATTTTCACCGGTGGTGGCGCGCGCCATGGCCACCGCTTGTTAGGAAATATCGCGGGCGTGGGTCGGCCTTGCCTCGATGGTCAACTGGCCGCCTTCCAGGCGCGAGACATCCAGCACGTCATTGATGATGGAAAGAAGCCGCTTGCCTGAAGCGTGAATGTCCGCGGCATAGTCGCGATAGGCATCGTGCCCCACCGGGCCCATCACCTCGTCGCGGATGATTTCGGAGAAACCCAGCACGGCATTGAGCGGGGTTTTGAGTTCATGGCTCATGTCGGCCAGGAACGCCGCCTTGGCGCGGTTGGCGAGTTCGGCCTGGCGCAGCGCCGCGCGCAACGCCATCTCCGCTTCAAATTTCTGGGTGACGTCCTCGACCGTGCCTTCATAGCAGATCAGCGTGCCAGACCAGTCGCGCACCGCGCGGGCATTCTCGCGGATCCAGATGCGCTTGCCGGAGCGACGATAGATTTCCGAGAAGAAATCGATGACCTGATCTTGCGACTGCATCAAGGCGCGGAATTCGTCGCGGCGGCGGTTGTCCACATAAAGCTGCGCGCCGATATCGGTGAGCCGCGCCATCAGATCTTCCGGATCGGCATAGCCATAGATCTGCGCCAGCGCCTGATTGACTGCCAGATAATGGCCGTCGGGCGTAGTGCGGAAAATGCCTTCCACCGCATGATCGAAAAAAGCGCGATAGCTGGCTTCGCCGGCGGTGACACGTTTGCGCGTGGCTTCGGAAAGATTTGCCAGAACCGTGACCAGGCACGCCAGCACCACCAGGATCACAATGCCGGCGGTAAATTGGCGGCCCAGATCAGACGCCAACCCCAACCCGATCACCAGACCGAGCAGAAACACCGCCAGGAAAATCGGAAGCTTGCGTCCGGCGCGCGCGCCGTCATCGGCTTTCACGCCGTTTGTGGCAGGTCTTGCAAATGGCGCACGCGCAAACATGGCAGTCCCAAAATCAGGCTGTTTTGATAGCGCGAAAACCGTAAATTCGGGGTTGACAAAGAGGAGATTTTCTCCCGTCGAATCCGTTGCTTGCATTCATTTCTGCCCGTTTGACGCGCAGGTTGTGGCGCATCGGCGGCGGCAAGCGTCAATCTGCCTTTTTTGTAGGCAGAACAGCGATTGTTCCCTGGGACGCTTTGTGTGAGATTGCGGCCCTTCCGGAACCCTTCCAGCCCTCGACATCCATGCTGTTCCTTCATGCCGTAAACCCGCTTTATGTCGCCTCCGGCTTCGCCGTGGGCGCCCTTGTGGGCATGACCGGCGTGGGCGGCGGTTCGCTGATGACGCCGCTGCTGATCCTGCTGTTTCACATCCACCCCGCCACGGCAGTGGGCACTGATCTTCTCTATGCCAGCGTCACCAAGACCGGCGGTTCGCTGGTGCATGGCTTCAACAAAACCATCGACTGGCGCGTGGTCACAAGACTGACGATGGGCAGTCTGCCCGCCTCGTTGCTGACCCTGCTTGGTTTTCATCTGCTGGCGATCGATCCGGCCTTGCTGAATCTTCTCATCACCAAAGTGCTGGGCGGGACTTTGATGGTGACCGCCCTGGCGCTGCTTTTCCGCAAGCGATTGCTGGCCAACTATTCACGCCGCGTGGTCGTGCTCAGCGACAGCAAGACATTTACACTGACGGTGCTGACCGGCGTGATCCTGGGCGTGCTTGTGACGATTACGTCGGTGGGCGCGGGCGCCCTGGGCGTCACCGCCCTGCTGCTGCTCTATCCGGAATTGCCGGTGGCGAAGATCGCCGGCTCCGATATTGCCCATGCCGTGCCGCTGACCCTGGTGGCGGGTCTGGGCCATCTGATGAATGGCGGCATCGATACGACCGTCCTGGTTTCCCTGCTGCTGGGCTCGCTTCCCGGCATCATGCTGTCCAGCATGTTCGCACCGCGCATGCCCGACCTGGCGATGCGGCTGATCCTTGCTGCGGTTCTCACCATCTCGGGCCTGAGGCTTCTGGCCTGATGCAACCGCGGGCTTGGCAAAGGATGCTGAGCGGGCGGCGGCTGGACCTGCTCGAACCCAGCCCCCTGGACGTGGAGATCGAGGACATCGCCCATGGCCTGGCCCGAGTCGCGCGCTGGAACGGCCAGACCAAGGGCGCCCACGCCTTCTCCGTCGCCCAGCACTGCGTCCTGGTGGAGCGGCTGACCAGCGACCTCAACCCCAACCTGACCCGCCAGGCCCGGCTGATGGCCTTGCTGCACGATGCCCCAGAATATGTTGTCGGCGACCTCATAAGCCCCTTCAAAGCGGCAATCGGCATCGATTACAAAGCCTTGGAGCTGAAACTTCTGGCTGCAATTCATCTGCGTTTTGGGGTGCCCGCACTGGTCCCAGCCACCCTGGTCAGCCTGTTCAAGAAGGCTGACCGGCTGGCGGCCTTTTACGAGGCCACCCAGCTGGCCGGGTTTGAGGAGGCGGAAGCCCGCCGGCTGTTCGGCCGCCCCCCAGCGGCCCTGAAAACGCCCCGTCTGGCCCCTCTGCCCACGGCCGAGGCGCAGGCCCTGTTCCTGGAGCGATTTCACCGGCTGGCAGCCAAGTAGCTGCTAAAAGGGTGGCCATGCCCCGCATCCTGGTAACCCGCTTTCAGCCCTGGAAGATGCCATTGCCAGCCATGGACCCTCCCATATCGTCACCCTGCTGTCCCCCGAACACATGATCCCCACGCCCGCCAGGTTTGCCGCCGAGCGACACCTCAAACTGGGGATCAATGACGTGGCCGATCCGGCGGCCGGCACGGCTCCGCCAGCCCGCGACCATGTCGAAAAGCTGCTGGCCTTCAGCCGGGACTGGGATACCAATAAGCCGCTGCTGATCCATTGCTGGGCTGGGATCAGCCGCTCGATGGCTTCGGCTTATACGGTGCTGTGCGACCGGCTGGGTCCGGGACGGGAGGTCGAAATTGCCATGGCGATCCGCCGCCGCGCCAGTCACGCCAACCCCAATACCCTTCTGGTGCTCCATGCCGATGAAGCGCTGGGCCGCAAGGGCCGCATGATTGAAGCCTTGCGCACCATGGGTCCGCCACTGATGGTGGAAGAAGGCATCACCACCGCACTACCCCTGGCTCAATTATGAAACAGAATATCAGCATCGGTTTGTCGGCGGCGATTGTGTCGGTGGAGCAGGAACGTCCGTCGGTGCTGGTTGTCACACATGACAAAACCGAAGACGGCTTGCCGTTCGGCCCCTTCGATCCGGCCACGCAGCGCACGCTGGAATCCGGCCTGCGCAAATGGGTCGGCGAACAGACAAGGCGCGACCTGGGTTACACGGAGCAGCTTTACACCTTCGGTGATCGCGGCCGCCATTTGGCAGCGCCCGACGAGGGCGGACGCGTGGTGTCGGTGGGCTATCTGGCGCTGACCCGTCCGGGCGAGCCGCCCTCACCCGAAACACGCTGGCGCGGCTGGTATGATTACTTCCCCTGGGAAGACTGGCGCGAAAAGCCGCCGCCGATGATTGACGGCATCATTCTTCCGGCTTTGCGTAAATTCGTGAAGGATGCGCCCAACGCCACTGCCTCTGAATTGCGCCGCGACCGCTTGCGTCTGTGTTTCGGTGAAGGCGGCGTCGCCTGGGACGAAGAGAAGGTCCTGGAACGCTATGAGCTTCTTTATGAAGCGGGGCTGGTGCGCGAAGCGGCCCGCGACGCGGGTAAATTGAGCAAAGGCTTGCCGGAACTGGGCAGCGCCATGCTGTTCGATCATCGCCGGATTCTTGCCACCGCCATTGCCCGCTTGCGCGGCAAGATGAAATACCGCCCGGTGGTATTTGAAGTGATGGCGTCGACTTTCACGCTGCTGGAATTGCAGCGCACCGTCGAAGCGCTGTCTGGCTTGCGGTTGCACAAACAGAATTTCCGCCGCCTGGTCGCCGATCAGGGCCTGGTGGAAGGCACGGGCAAATTCTCCACCCCCGCCCGCGGCCGCCCCGCCGAACTGTTCCGCTTCCGCCGCGAAGTCTTGCGCGAACGTCCGGCGCCCGGCGTGCGGCTTTCTTCCAGACGCTAAACCGCTTTTGATTTTTTCGCAGTTGACTTGCGCGCCGTCCCTCCGTATTAAACCAGAAGGTTATTTAATAGGACGGTTATATGGATCGCTTATCGGAAACGTTTCAGGCCCTGGCCGATCCCACACGGCGGGCCATCCTGGCCCGGCTGGCGCTGGGCGAAACCTCGGTCAACGAACTGGCCGGGCCGTTCGACATGAGCCTGCCTGCCGTCTCCAAGCACCTGAAGGTTCTGGAAAAGGCCGGCCTGATTTCGCGCTCGCGCGAGGCGCAATACCGGCCCTGCAAGCTGGAACCGCAACACCTGATGCCGGTTGACGAATGGCTGACGGCGTATCGCCGCCTCTGGGAGACGCGCTTCGACCGGTTGGACGCCTATCTGACGAAACTTCAGCGCAAAAACACGAAACGCAAACGGGTAACAAAGGGAAAGTGACATGAGCAGAACTGTCTATGCCGAACGCACCATCACCATCACGCGCCACTTCAAGGCGCCGCGCGACCTCGTCTTCAAGGCCTGGACCGACATCAAGCACATCCAGGAATGGTTCGGCCCCGAAGGCTTCACCAATCCCGTGGTGACGGGCGACGCCAAAGCCGGCGGCACGGTGCACATCACCATGCATGGTCCCAAAGGCACGCCGTTCGACCAGGATTTTCCCTGCACGCTGACCTTTCGCGAAATCGTGCCCGGCGAAAAGCTGGTGTTTGAAAACGACGCCCCTGCTCCGGATGGCAGCGTGATGATCGAAGGCCGCACCACCGTCACCTTCAGCGACGAGAAGGACGGCACCCGCATGGTGATGGAAACCACGGGCCGGGCGCTGCATGAAATGGCCAAGGGCCATCTGGCGGGCATGGAAGAAGGCTGGGTCGGGAGCTTCAACAAACTTGGCCGCCTGCTGGAAAAGTAGACGATCCGCCGAAAAACTACGGGGCGGCCATGTGCCGCCCCCATATTTTCCCGCTTGACCCCTTTATGCTCAGGAGTAGCATAAGTGCCATGTGAGCCGGCTCTTGAAAGCCGGTCTTTTTGCACCACATTTATACTCGAAATGAGTATTATCGGCGGTCACAAAGGAACGAAAGAATGGGTGTCGAGCTGGCCTATACCGACGCGGTCGCCCGCGCCACGGCAGGCCTCTACGCCAAGGTGTCCAAGGTCATTCCCGAAATGGAATGGCCGGTGCACGCGCCGTTGATCGCCGAAATCAACCGGCTGAAGCGTGAGCGCAATGCCGTGATCCTGGGGCACAATTACATGACCCCGGAAATCTTCCACTGCGTCAGCGATTTCGTCGGCGACAGCCTGGCCCTGGCGCGCGAAGCGGCCCGCACTGATGCCGCCGTGATCGTGCAGGCCGGCGTGCATTTCATGGCCGAAACCTCCAAGATTCTGTCGCCGCAAAAGACGGTGCTGATCCCCGATACGCGGGCAGGCTGCTCGCTGGCCGCGTCGATCACCGCCGCCGATGTGCGGCTGATGCGGCAAAAACATCCCGGCCTGCCGGTGATGACCTATGTGAACACCTCGGCCGATGTGAAAGCCGAAAGCGACATCTGCTGCACCTCGGGCAATGCCGTGGCGGTGGTAGAGAGTATTGCCAAGACCTTTGGCACCGACACGGTAATCATGATCCCCGACCAGTATCTGGCCCGGAACGTGGCGGCCAAGACCGGCGTGAAGGTGATCACCTGGGCGGGCGCCTGCGAAGTGCATGAGAAATTCACGCCGCAGGAAATTCGCGATCTGCGCGCCGCCAATCCCGGCCTCACCGTGCTGGCGCATCCCGAATGCCCGCCGGACGTGGTGGCGGAAGCCGATTTCGCCGGTTCGACCGCCGGCATGATCAACTATGTCGGCCAGCACCGCCCGGCCAAGGTGGTGCTGATCACCGAATGCTCCATGAGCGACAATGTCGCCGTGGAATATCCCGACCTGGAATTCGTGCGGCCCTGCAATTTGTGCCCGCACATGAAACGCATCACGCTGAAGGCCATTCTGCATTCGCTGCAGACCATGACCACCGAAGTGACAGTGGACCCCATTATCTCGGCGCGCGCCAAGATCGCGATTGACCGCATGCTGGCGGTGAAACTGTGAAGATAGACAATGTCATTGAGACGGACGGCGCGCTGATATTGGGCGCAGGGATCGCCGGTCTGTTCACGGCGCTGAAACTGGCGCCCCTGCCCTGCCTGGTGCTGGCGGGCACGCGGCCTGGCGTTTCCGGCTCCAGCGCCTGGGCGCAAGGCGGCATCGCCGCAGCGGTGGGCGAAAGCGATGACTGGCAGTCCCATGCCGCCGATACGCTGGCAGCGGGCGCAGGCCTGTGCGATCCCGAAATTGCGGCGATGGTGGCGCGGGAAGCGCCGGATCGCATCGCCGATCTGGTGGCGTATGGCGCGCCGTTTGATCGCGATGCCGACGGCAATCTGGCGCTGGGCCTGGAAGCCGCCCATTCGCGCGCGCGTATTGTCCATGTCGGCGGCGACCGCGCCGGGGCGGAAATCTCCCGCACCCTGGCCAGCCAAGCCCGCGCCACACCCTCGATCAAAATGCTGGACGGTTTTCACGCCGTCGAACTGGCGCAGGAAAATGGCCGCATCACCGGCGTGTTCGCGCGCTGCGGTTCCGGCGCCGATGCGCGACTGGTCCTGTTCCGCGCCCGCGCCGTTCTGTTCGCCACGGGCGGGCTGGGCGCGCTTTATGCCGTCACCACCAATCCGCTGGAAGCACGCGGCGAAGGCTTGGGCATGGCGGCGCGCGCCGGCGCCGTGATTGCCGATGCCGAGTTTGTGCAATTTCATCCCACCGCCATCGCGGTGGGGCGCGATCCGGCGCCGCTGGCAACGGAAGCCTTGCGCGGCGAAGGCGCGGTGTTGATCAACGGCAAGGGCGAGCGCTTTATGGCCGCCGAACATCCCGACGCCGAATTGGCGCCGCGTGACATCGTTGCTCGCGCCATTCACCGCCAGATCGCCGCCGGTGAAAAAACCTATCTCGATTGCAGGGCCGCCATCGGCGCAAAATTCGCGACGCACTTCCCGACCGTATACGCCGCGTGCGCGGAAGCTGGCATCAACCCGGCCCGCCAGCCCATTCCGGTGGCGCCCGCCGCGCATTATCACATGGGCGGCATCGCCTCCGACGCAGCTGGACGGTCCTCCCTCCCCGGCCTGTGGGTGGCGGGCGAATGCGCCTCCACCGGCCTGCATGGCGCCAACCGGCTGGCATCGAACTCGTTGCTGGAAGGCCTGGTGTTCGGGGCACGCGCCGCCGAAGACATCAAAGGCACGCTAGCGGCCGGCAAGCCCGTCAGCGCGCCGCCTGCCCCGCGCGGACTGGCCTTGCCCGCACCGCCGCATGTGCTGCGCGCCGCCATGACCCGTCATGTCGGTCTGGAACGTGATCCCGAAGGTTTGAATGCCGCGCTGGACGTGATTGAGCGCCTGGAACGCGAAGCCACCGGCACGGAACTGCTCAATATGCTGGCGGCCGCAAAGCTGGTGACGGTGGGCGCACTGGCGCGCCAGGAATCCCGTGGCGGCCATTGGCGCAGCGACTTCCCGCAGACAGAAGAACACGGCGCGCGCAGCTTCCGCACGCTATCAGACGCTGTTGTGACCAACGAAGCTGTTTCGCCGCGCAAGCGCGTGAAATCCTGATCCCATGATCGCGCTGGAATTCACCAGACCGCCCTCCCCACTCTTGGTAGAGCCGTCCGTTGGCCGCGCGCTGGAAGAAGATCTTGGCCGCGCTGGCGACATCACGTCCGATCTCACCATTTCCGCCGATGCCCAGGCCGTCGCGCGCGTTGTGGCGCGCAAGCCGGGAAATATCGCGGGACTGATCGCGGCAGAAATTGTGTTCCGGCTTGTGGACCCCGGCCTCAAATTCGACGTGTCGTTGCCCGACGGCAGCAAGGCCAAAAGCGGCGATGTGCTGGCCACGGTGTCGGGCCCAGCGCGCGCCATTCTTTCTGGCGAACGGGTGGCGCTGAATTTCATGGGTCATCTGTCCGGCGTCGCCACCGCCACCGCCGCGTTGGTGGAAGCAGTTGCCGGCACCAAGGCCCGCATCACCTGCACCCGCAAGACCCTGCCGGGCCTTCGCCTGCTGCAAAAGTATGCCGTGCGCTGCGGCGGCGGCTTCAATCATCGCTTCGGTCTGGATGATGCGGTGCTGATCAAGGACAACCATATCGCCGCTGCCGGCGGCATCGCCCCGGCGCTGGAGCGCGTGCGCGCACGCCTGGGCCATATGGCGAAGATTGAAGTCGAAGTGGACACGCTGGCCCAGCTGGAGGAAGCCTTAAGGCACGCCACCGACATCATCCTGCTGGACAATATGAGCGTGGAAGACATGAAGCGCGCCGTGGCGCTGACAAAAGGCCGCGCAGTGCTGGAAGCGTCCGGCAATGTCAGCTTGGCGACGGTGCGCGCCATCGCCGAAACCGGCGTGGATTATATAAGCTCCGGCGCCATTACCCACAGCGCCGCAAATCTCGATATTGGATTGGATTTCTAAAATGTCTGGATCCCCGCTTTCGCGGGGATGACATCCTTCGGGAGTGTCGCCCAGAAAAAGTGTGCAGCGGTTTTACGTGGGCCGCGCGACCATCAAAAAAGTCAGCTTTCGCTGTTGCGATGTGCCAAGGCGCTGCTGCCGCGATAGAAGATATGATTGCCGATCTGGGTGGTCTTGTTCATCGTCTCGGCCCAGTCCGGATCCACCGTCACCGCATGGAAGTTGGTAGCGCCCGCGGTGGCATTGAGCAGCGGAATTTCGCTGGTCAAAATCTTCGCCGCCAGCGCTTCGGATTCACGCCAGGCGTCTTGTTCCTTGTTCCGGGCCAGATCGCCATTGCAGGTGAAGGTGAACTGGCAGCCCGGGCGGCCGGCGCCTTCATAGACTACAGCGCAGATGGAATGGCCGTAATTGCCGGTGTTCATGCGGTGGAAAACCACTTCGGCAATTGCCTGCTGGCCCTGGCGGCCTTCGCCGCGCGCTTCATAGTAAAGCACTTCCGAAAGGCAGCGATGTTCGGCCAGAAGGCCGGTGGAAATGGAATCCGGACCAGCCGAGGCGCTGACGACCTGGACGTGCTTGGGCGACGGCGCCACGGCAACGCCACGGTTCACGCCCTTGGGATTGTAGGTCATGGCGGAGCCGATGGCGGCGCTCGCCGTTGCCAGGATGATCGCCAAGGCCGCAATCAGCACGGCGTCAGAACGCGATACCGCGTCGATAGACTTCTTCTTGCTCATTTTAAAATTTTGACTCTTTTCGGCTCTAAGTTTCGCTTGGTCTATATCGCTTGATCAATTTCGCGTTCCGCTTGCCGCTCGCCCCTTCGTCAGGCTTTTGCGATTTGCGTTGGCTATTTCGATTACGCTGTTTCGATTGCGCTACGTCCTCAAAAAATTCCGAATGGTCCCCAGCCCGTTTTGGGCAGGGCGGCTTTAGCGCCGGCGAAAGGCCGGCGTCAAATAAATTTTTTCGTTTTTGTGACGGATCCTTATTGTGAGTCGCAAAAAAGGCAGGGAAACCCTGCCTTAATTGCATCACTTATGGCTTTTTTGTGTCGGATTTTAGCGCCGCTTGCGCTGCTGCGAGTCGCGCAATCGGAACGCGGAACGGTGAGCAGGAGACATAATCGAGTCCTGAGTCGTGGCAGAACTGGATCGACGCCGGATCGCCGCCATGCTCGCCGCAGATGCCGACTTTCAGTTTCGGACGCGCCGAACGGCCGCGTTCGACACCGATGCGGATCATCTCGCCAACGCCGTCCACGTCGATCGAAACAAACGGATCGCGCGCGATCAAACCCTTCTCCAGATACTCGCCCAGGAAGGTGCCGGCATCGTCGCGCGACACGCCCAGCGTGGTCTGGGTAAGATCGTTGGTGCCGAACGAGAAGAATTCCGCCCCGGCGGCAATTTCGGCGGCCCGCAGACAGGCGCGGGGCAGCTCGATCATGGTGCCGATCATATAGGCCGGAACCTTGCCCTTTTCCGTCTTGATGGCGTCCGCCACGCCCTGAATCCGGCCTGCCAGCAGGTCGAATTCGGTGGTGTAACCCACCAGCGGGATCATGATTTCCAGCTCCACGGGCTTGCCGCCGCCGGCTTCGACATTGGCGGCCGCTTCCAGGATGGCGCGGGCCTGCATTTCATAGATTTCCGGATAGGTGATGCCCAACCGGCAACCGCGATGACCCAGCATGGGATTGGATTCATGCAAGGCGGCGGTGCGGGCGCGCAGTTTTTCCACATCGGTGCCGGACGCTTTCGCCACTTCGGCGATTTCCGATTCCTTGTGCGGCAGGAATTCATGCAGCGGCGGATCAAGCAGGCGGATGGTGACCGGCAGACCGGCCATTTCCTTGAAGATCGCTTCAAAGTCGCTGCGCTGCATCGGCAGCAGCTTGGCAAGCGCAGCTTTGCGGCCCTCTTCCGTCTCGGCCAGGATCATCTGGCGCACCGCGATGATGCGGTCGGCATCAAAGAACATATGCTCGGTGCGGCACAGGCCGATGCCTTCGGCGCCGAATTTGCGCGCCGTGGCGGAATCCGCCGGTGTGTCGGCATTGGTGCGGATCTTCAGCTTGCGGGTTTCGTCCGCCCAGGCCATCAGGGTTGAAAAATCGCCGGTCAATTCGGGACGGCGCATCTTCACCGCGCCCTTGTAGACCTTACCTTTGGCGCCATCGATGGTGATGATATCGCCGCGCTTGATGGTGACGCCATTGGTCACCAGTTCGCCCTTGGCGACGTCGATCTTCAGCGAACCGGCGCCGGAGACGCAGGGACGGCCCATGCCGCGCGCCACAACGGCGGCGTGGCTGGTCATGCCGCCGCGGGCGGTCAGAATGCCCCTGGCAGCGTGCATGCCGTGAATGTCTTCCGGGCTGGTTTCGGTTCGCACCAGAATGACGTCTTTCTTCTCGGCCGCGCGCTTCTCGGCTTCCTCGGCGGTGAACACCGCTTCGCCGGTGGCGGCGCCCGGGGACGCGCCAAGGCCCGCTGCGATTTCTTCCATCGGCGCCTGCGGATCAAGCGTGGGATGCAGCAGCTGGTCCAGCGCGCTGGCGTCAACGCGCAGGATCGCCACTTTCTTGTCGATCAGGCCCTCACCCACCATGTCGACCGCAGCCTTCAGCGCGGCTTCCGCCGTGCGCTTGCCGGACCGGGTCTGCAGCATAAACAGCTTGCCTTCCTGGATGGTGAACTCCACGTCCTGCATGTCGCGGTAGTGCTTTTCCAGACGCTGGCCGATTTCCATCAGCTCGGCGTAAGCCTTGGGCATCGCCTCTTCCATCGACAGCTTCTTGCCGCCCTGGCGCTCGCGCACCATTTTGGAAATGGGCTGCGGCGTGCGGATACCCGCCACCACGTCTTCGCCCTGGGCGTTGATCAGGAATTCGCCATAGAGAAGCTTTTCGCCGGTGGCCGGATCGCGGGTGAAGGCGACGCCTGTCGCGGACGTGTCACCACGATTGCCGAACACCATGGCCTGCACCGTCACTGCGGTGCCCCATTCTTCGGGAATATTGTTGAGCTTGCGATAGGTGTTGGCGCGATGGCTCTGCCAGCTGCCGAACACGGCGCCGATGGCGCCCCAAAGCTGTTCCTCGACATCTTCCGGGAACGGCCGGCCCAGCGCCTTCTGCACTTCCTTCTTATAGGCTTCGGCGATTTCCTTCAGATCGTTGGCGTCCAGGTCGGTGTCGTTTTCGACGCCCTTGTCTGCCTTGCGGCTTTCCAGGATTTCCTCGAAATGGGCGTGGTCCATTTCCAGCACCACGTCGGAATACATCTGGATGAAGCGGCGATAGCTGTCATAGGCGAAACGCGCATCGCCCGTTGTCTTGGCCAGGCCTTCCGCGGTCTTGGCGTTGAGGCCGAGGTTGAGCACGGTGTCCATCATGCCCGGCATGGAAACACGCGCGCCCGAGCGCACGCTGAGAAGGAGCGGCTTGGCCGGATCGCCCAGCACGCCGCCCGCCATCTCGCCCACCTTCTTCAAGGCGGCAGCGGCCTGATCTTTCAACTCAGCCGGATATTGGTGGCCGTTCTTATAGTAATAAGTGCAGACCTCAGTGGTGATGGAAAAGCCGGGCGGGACCGGAAGGCCCAGATTGCTCATCTCGGCCAGGTTGGCGCCTTTGCCACCCAGCAGGTTTTTCATCCCAGACTCGCCTTCGGACTTGCCGTCGCCGAACGCATAAACCCACTTGGTCATTTGAACCTCGTCATGGCCGGGTAGCGAGCGGAGCGAAGTGCGTCCCGGCCACCCATCTTTGTTTCAATCCAACTCACAAACTTCGAACTCGTTACCCGAGCCCTCACCCTTCTATCTTTGAAAAGTCGGCGACCTGGTGCAGGGCCGCCCGCAGGGAGGCCAGCAGATTGAGCCGGTTTTCCCGCAATTTCGGATTTTCGTCATTCACTTTCACGCCATCGAAGAAGGCATCCACAGGCCCGCGCAAGGCCGCCATCTGCCGCATAGCCTGGGCGAAGTCCTCATTGCCGAGGGTGGGTGCGATCCCCCCCTTGGCCTGGGACAGGGCCGTATACAGATTTTTCTCCGCCGGTGCAGCCAAAAGCGCCTCGGAAACCTCGCTGATATAGGTCTTTGCGTCCTTTTTTTCCTCAACTTTGAGGATATTGGCGGCCCGCTTGTATCCGGCCAGCAGGTTGGCCCCGTCATCGCTTTTCAGGAAGGCCTGCAGGGCTTCGACCCGGGCCACCAGCCGGACCAGATCGTCCCCATGGCCCAGGGCAAAGACGGCGTCGATCAGGTCGTGGCGGACGCCCTTTTCCTTCAGCGCCACTTTCAGGCGGTCCGCGAAGAAAACCAGCAGGTCGTCGGGGATCTGCAGGGCCAAGCGCAGCTTGTTCTCGATCAGGATGCGGATCACGCCAAGCGCCGCGCGCCGCAGGGCAAAGGGATCACCGGAGCCGGTGGGCTTTTCGCCCGCCGCAAAGAAACCAATGAGCTGATCCAGCTTGTCGGCCAGCGCCACGGCGATGGCGATCTTGCCCGTGGGTAGGGCATCGGACGGCCCGACCGGCTTGTAATGCTCGCGGATGGCGTCGGCGGTATCGGCGTCTTCCTTGTCGTGCAGGGCGTAGTAGCGGCCCATCACGCCTTGCAGCTCGGGAAATTCTCCTACCACGCCGCTGGTCAGGTCAGCCTTGGCCAGGCGCGCCGCGCGTTCGGCCTTGGCGGCGTCAGCGCCGATCTTGGCCGCAATCTCACCCGCCAGTTTGGCGATGCGCTCAACGCGTTCAAACTGGGTGCCCAGCTTGGCGTGAAACACCATGCCTTTGAGCGCGGGCAAGCGGTCCGCCAATTTCATTTTGCGGTCTTCGTCCCAGAAGAATTTGGCGTCCGACAGGCGGGCGCGCAGAACGCGCTCGTTACCCGCGACGATTTCCTTGCCGCCATCCTCGGCGACCATGTTGGCGATCACCGCGAAGCGATTGGCCATCTTTCCCGTCTTGGGATCGCGCAGCGAGAAATACTTCTGGTGGGTGCGCATGGAGGTTTGCAAAATCTCCGCCGGCACATCCATGAATTCCTGCTGGATAGAACCCACCAGCACCACCGGCCATTCCGCCAGCCCGGCCACCTCATTGAGCAGCCCCTCGTCCGGGATCATTTCCAGGCCATGCACAAAGGCGGCGCTTTTCACGCCTTCGAAAATGGTCGCCTTGCGCTCTTCGGCATCCAGGATGACGTGCGCCTTCTTCAGCGCAGTTTCGTAATCTTCGAACCGCCTGACCGTAATCGTGCCGCTGGACAGGAAACGATGGCCCTTGGTGGTGCTGCCGCTTTGAATCCCGGCAAAACCGAACGGCACCACTTCACCATCGAAGGTGGCGATGATGGAATGCAGCGGGCGCACCCAGCGCACCGGATCACTTGGCCGCCAGCGCATGGATTTCGGCCAAGACAGTTTGGCGATGGCCTCGGGCAGAATTTCCGCCAGCACTTCCTTGGTCTCGCGGCCCGCCCGTTCAATCACGGCCATGTAGACCTCGCCCTTGGGCGTGGTTTCGACCTTGAGCTGGTCCTTGGTCAGGCCAGTCTTTTTCAGAAAGCCTTCCAGGGCGGCAGCGGGCGCATCGGTGCGCGGGCCTTTCAATTCTTCGCGCACGTCGCGTTGCTGGGCGGGCAAGCCGCTGACCACCAGCGTCAGGCGGCGCGGACCGGCAAAAGCCTTGATGCCTTCAAACAGAAAACCACGATCGGTCAGCGCGCCAACCAGCAACCGCTCCAGGTCGCGCGCCGCGCCCTGCTGCATGCGCGCGGGAATTTCTTCGCTGAAAAGTTCAAGCAGAAGCTCGGACATTACCCGAACCTCGGCTTGTAAGCGCCCATGCCGGTCTTGAGCCAGGCTTCACAACACGCCTGGGCCAGCGCCCGCACTCGCCCGATATAGGCGGCGCGTTCGGTGACGCTGATCACGCCCCTCGCCTGCAAAAGATTAAAGGCGTGGCTGGCCTTGATGCACTGATCGTAAGCCGGCAGCGGTAAAGCATTGCCAGACAGAAGCTCGCGGCACTGTTTTTCTGCGTCTTTGAAATGCTGGAACAGGATTTCCGTATCCGCCCGCTCGAAATTATAGGCGGAGAATTCCCGTTCATTCTGGTGGAAGACTTCGCCGTAGCGGAAGTCCTTGTTGAAGGCGAGGTCGTAAACAAACTCCACGTTCTGCACATACATGCACAGACGCTCCAGGCCGTACGTCAGTTCGGCGCAAACCGGATCACATTCAATGCCGCCCACTTGCTGGAAATAGGTGAACTGGGTGACTTCCATCCCGTCGCACCAGACTTCCCAGCCCAGACCGGCAGCGCCCAGGGTCGGGCTTTCCCAGTCATCCTCGACAAAGCGGATGTCATGCAGCTTGGGGTCCAGGCCGATGGCCTTGAGCGACTCCAGATATATGTCCTGCACATCGGCCGGGGCCGGCTTCAGGATCACCTGATACTGATAATAGTGCTGCAGCCGGTTGGGGTTCTCGCCATAGCGGCCATCGGTGGGGCGGCGCGACGGCTGGACATAAGCCGCCTTCCAGGGATGCGGCCCCAGGGCGCGCAGGGTTGTGGCGGGGTGGAAAGTGCCCGCCCCCATCTCATTGTCATAAGGCTGCAAAATCAGGCAGCCCTTCGACGCCCAGAAATTCTGCAGCGTCAGGATAAGGTCCTGAAAAGTCAGTTTCCCCGCCACCTGTCCGGTCCTTTAGGAATGGCCGGGAAGCTACAGACCACCCCCCAGGAGCGCAATCCGAAAAGTGGGAAGCGGTTTTCGGACAAATTGCGCGACAAAACAAAAGACTAGAACAGGGTCGCGTTGCAAAGAAACGCGCCCATGTTCTAGAGGGCAAGCATTTCACCGTGACGCAAAACCGCATCCGCTTCGGGGGTGTAGTCGCCGGATTCCGCATGCAAAATCAGACCGGGCAGAAGCTTGATCGGGGCGGCCGAACCCTTCCGGACCTGGATGATGATGCGCTTGGCCACATCGCCGGACCGGGGCCAAAGCGGAAACAGGCTGACCCCGCCCATGGGTAGCGCCACCAGCGCCTCGTCCAGCCGGTCCGCGCGCAAAATCAACGTAAAATACCCACCTGAAACGGTACGTTGCAGGCCAAGCTTCAACCAATTTGCGAGCTTGCCGGCGTCGGCCAGCGCCATGGCGCGGGCTGGGTCTGGCGACTTCTGGCCTTCATGGAAGGGCGGGTTGGCCAGGACTTGATCAAAGTCCCGCTTCAGTTCGGGCGGCAGGGCGAAGATGTCTGCGGCGGCGAAGCTGACGCGCCCGCCAATCCCGTTCACCGCCGCGTTGCGGTTGGCGGCAGCGGCCAGCCCCGAATCGATCTCCACCCCGGTGACGGTCAGATGCGGCACCCGGGTCGCCAGACACAGGCTGGCCGCCCCGCTTCCCGCTCCCAATTCCAGCACCGCCTGCCCCGGCTTGGCCGGGACCGAAGCTGCTAGCATCACGGCATCCAGGCCCGAGCGGAAACCGCTCAGCGGCTGATCCACCCGCACCTTCCCATCCAGAAAGGTGTCCACTGGCCGTTCGGTCATTCCGGCATCGCTTCGGGCACAGCCTCGCGCAGCAAAGCATCGGCGCGGGCAAGATCTTCGTCCAGCACCATCAAACGGCGCGGCACCATCGCCATGCTGCCGTCCATGATGCTGGAATGGGTATCGAACAGCACGGATTCGATGCCCGCCTGATTCAGCACATCGGCGGCATAGCTCAAAATCACAGGATTGTTGCTTTTCAGGACCACACGCATGCTTGTTTATAACCGGTAAGCGCGGCGCTTGTACCCGCCTGCGGGGGGGAATAAAATCGCCCGGGGCTGGGTTGGACAAATCAATGCTGACAGAAGAGCGCAAAGACGTCACCGGCGTGGGTATCTCCCCCGTCGAGCGCCTCAATGCCCTGATCGGCACGGATATGCAGGCCTGCGACCGGCTGATCCTCAAGGGCATGGGGTCCACCGTCAAACTGATCCCCGATCTGGCCAAGCACCTGATTGAATCCGGCGGCAAGCGGCTGCGGCCCATGCTGACCGTCGCCGCCGCCATGGCGGGCGGCTATCGCGGCAACGGCCATGTGAAACTGGCCGCGGCGGTGGAGTTCATCCATACCGCCACCCTGCTTCATGATGATGTGGTCGACGAAAGCACGCTTCGGCGCGGCAAGGTCTCGGCCAATCTGGTGTGGGGCAACAAGCCGTCCGTGCTGGTGGGTGATTTCCTGTTCTCGCGCGCGTTCCAGTTGATGGTGGAAACCGAGAACCTGCTGGTGCTCGATATTCTGTCCGGCGCCAGCGCCATCATCGCCGAAGGCGAAGTGATGCAGCTGAATTCGTCGCGCAATCTGGCGGTCAGCGAAGAACATTACATGAAGGTGGTGGCGGCCAAGACCGCCGCCCTGTTCGCCGCCGCCGCCGAAAGCGGCGCGGTCATTGCCGATGGCAATGAAGAATTTGTACGCGGCTTCCGCGCTTATGGCGAAAATCTCGGCATCGCCTTCCAGCTGGTGGATGATGCGCTCGATTACTCAGGCCGCCAGGCTTTGATGGGCAAAAGCGTGGGCGATGATTTCCGCGAAGCCAAGATGACCCTGCCCATTATTCTGGCCCATGCCCGCGCCAGCGAAAAAGACCGCGCCTTCTGGAAGCGCGTGATCGAAACCGGCAATCAGGTGGAAGCCGATCTCAATCAGGCCATCACGTTGGTGGAAGAAACCGGCGCCATTCAGGAAACCATGCGCCGGGCGCGGGCCTTTGCCGACGCCGCCAAACAGGCGCTTGGCCCCATGCCCGCCAGCGATATCAAAAGCGCGCTGACGGACATCGCCGACTTCTGCGTCGAACGGGCTTATTAGAGTCCATCATCCGTCGGGCCGATATCCTGGCCGACAATCTCATGCACCAGCCCGAACTCCGGCACTGAAGTCGCTGCGATCCACCATCCCGCATGGGCGGCGGAAAGAAGTTTCGCGGCCCGCTGGCAACAGTCATCGTCCGGAAACAGCGCAAAGCAGGTGGCGCCCGAGCCCGACATGCGGGCGAACAGCGCGCCCGGCAGCGCCAGAAGCGCGGTCAGCACTTCGCCAATCACCGGCTGAATGCGCTTGGCCGGTTCTTCCAAATCATTCTTGCTGGCATCCAGAAAGCGCAACAGACCAGCCATGTCGCGGAAACGTCCAGGCGGCAACGTCATCGTCGCGCCACTGCGGCTTTGCAGTGCGCCAAAGACATCCTTGGTCGGCACCGGCACATTCGGATTGACCAGCAGCATGGGCAGATGCGGCAACGACACCAGCGGCGATAAAATTTCTCCGCGCCCTTCCATCCAGCGCGGCTCAGATGCGACGCAGACCGGAATATCGGAACCGAGTTCGGCTGCAATCGCCATCAATCGGTCTTGGCTCAGATTCAAATCCCAAAGCGACGACAAGGCCCTGAGCGCCGCTGCGGCGTCGGCGCTGCCACCGCCGATGCCCGAGGCTACCGGCAAATTCTTGGTGAGTGTGAGTTTGGCGCCCTGCCCGAATTTTGGCGCCAGCGCTTTTGCTGCGCGCAACACCAGATTATCGCCTTCACCAGAAAGCGACGCGGCGAACGGGCCTTCCAGCCCAAGCGAAAGCGACGGCGCTTTTTCCACGCGCAGCATGTCGCCCGCCTCGGGAAACACCGCCAGGCTTTGCAACGGATGAAAGCCATCGGCACGTTTGTCGCCGACATGCAGAAAGAGATTGATTTTGGCGCGGGCAGCGCCGGAAGAACCCATCAGCTATTCAGCCCGCTTTTCAGCTTCTGTTCCAGCGAGGCTTTTTCACTGGCTTCGGGATTGAACACCAGCGCCTGATCCCACTGATAACGCGCTTCCATCTTGCGGCCCGCCTTCCACAAGGCGTCGCCCAGATGATCATTGATGGTGGCATCGCCCGGCACCATCAGCACTGCTGCTTCCAGCGTCTGCGCCGCGTCTTCATAACGGCCCAGCCGGTAATAGGCCCAGCCCACGCTGTCCACGATGTAACCATCATAGGGACGAAGCGCGCGCGCCTTTTCCAGCATGGAGAGCGCGTCCTGATAACGCCGGCCCTGATCGACCCAGGAATAGGCGAGATAGTTGAGAAGCTCGGGCTGGTCCGGTGAAAGTTTCAAGCCGGTATTCACATCGGCCTCGGCCTTGTCCCATTGGCCCGCTTTGTCGTGCGCCATGGCGCGGGCATAAAAAAGCGGCCAGTCCTTTTTGGCCGGCCGGGTCAGCGCCCCTTCCGCCTGATTATAGGCGCCGACCGCATCACCAAACTTGGCGCTCTCGCGATAGGCGTCGCCCAACGCAAGCCAGCTATCGCTATCCTTGGGATTGGACTGGGTCAGCGCTTTCAACTGCGTGATGGCATTATCGTTGCGGTCCAGCTGCGCTTCATCACGCGCCGCCTGCACCGCCGCCAGGCGATAATAGGGCGAGGATTTGTCCACCTTGTTATAAACCGCGATCGCTTCATCCAGCTTGTTCAGCTTCTCATAGCGGTCGCCCAGCAGAATGGTCGCCAGCGCCATGTCGGGGCGCAAGTGCAGCACCATCCGCAGATAAAGGATCGAGATGTCGGCATCCGACGCATCGGTAATAGTGGATGCGATATTGAGCAGTCCTTCGGCGGCGCCTTCCTCGGCGCTGCGCACCAGGGGATCGGGCTTCTGGCCTTTGGCGAGACGCGCCAGGCCGGCATCACCCAATGGAGCCAGCGTGGTGGAGTTGGCCATGCCGCGATAGAATCTGGTGGCGTCGTCGGTCTTGCCCTTGCGCTCCAGATAGCGGCCAAACCCTTCCACCACCCGCGGGCTGCCCGGATTGAGCAGCAGCGCCTTGGCGTAAAGCGCATCGGCATCCTGATTCATGAACTCGGCGATCAGCGCGGCGTGGAAAGCGGCAACCGCTTCGGTGCCGGAAAGGCCCTGCAATGTCTTGATGTCGCTGGCGACGCCGGCGTTATCACCCAGCGCGGCGGCGGCCCAGGCATCAAACAGCGAAACCACAAACACGGTCAGCGGCCCTTTGCCGGAAGCCGTCAGTTGTTTGCGGACTTCTTCGTAATTCTTCTGCTTGAAGGCGATCACCGCCAGCGCCATCCGGGCGGAACGGTCATCGGGCGTGGTCGCTACCACCCTTTGGGCATAGCGCGCTGCGGCGTCGAAATCGCCGGAAGTCGTGGAATAGAAAAAGGCCAGCGGCAGCAGATCGGCATTTTCCGGATCGTTCTTGACGCTCTGCGCATAGAAGCGCGCTGCCTCGGCCATATCATGCTGCTGCGCGGCGTGGCGCGCCGACAGATAGGTGGAAAAACTGTCCGACAAAGGATCATGCGGCATCGATGCGGGGGCATCTTCCCGTTTCATCACCGAGCAGCCCGCCAGCAATAGGGAGAGGCTCAAGGGGAGGAAAATCTTGCGCAACGTCATGCTCCTACATATTCGCATAATTGGGTCCGCCGCCGCCTTCGGGCGTGGTCCAATTTATGTTTTGCGCCGGATCCTTGATGTCGCAGGTTTTGCAGTGAACGCAATTCTGCGCATTGATCTGAAAGCGCGGCCCTGATGCTTCTTCGACAACCTCGTACACGCCCGCCGGACAGTAACGCTGTGCCGGTTCGGCATAGTCCGGCAGGTTCACTTTAATCGGAATTGAAGGGTCGCGCAGCAGCAAATGTACCGGCTGATCCTCTTCATGGTTGGTATTGGAAATGAACACGCTGGAAAGCCGGTCGAAGGTTAAGGTTCCGTCGGGCTTGGGATAGGCGATGGGGGTGCAATCCTTCGCCTTTTTCAGGCTGGCATAATCCGGTTTACCGTGTGCCAAGGTGCCGAACAGGGAAAAGCCGAACAGCTGGTTGGTCCACATATCCAGGCCGATCAAAGGCAGCGCGCCTAAGGTCCCCAGCCTGGACCAGAGCGGCTTGACGTTACGCACCAGCCGCAGATCCTTCGCTACCGCGCTTTGCGCATAGGCAGCGTCGTAATCCGCCAGCGTGTCATTGGCGCGGCCCGCCTTCAGCGCCGTGAAAGCCGCCTCTGCCGCCAGAATCCCGGTCTTGATCGCGTTGTGGCTGCCCTTGATGCGCGGCAGATTCACAAAGCCCGCGGCGCAGCCGATCAGGGCACCGCCAGGAAAGGAAATCCGCGGCACCGATTGATAGCCGCCTTCGGTAATCGCGCGCGCGCCGTATCCGATGCGCTTGCCGCCTTCCAGGAATTTTTTGATCGCCGGATGGGTTTTGGCACGCTGGAATTCGCCGAACGGATCAAGCCAGGGATTTTGATAATTGAGATGCACCACAAAACCGATGGAGCAGTAATTCTCACCCCAATGATACATGAAAAGACCGCCGCCGGTTTCGCTGTCGAGCGGCCAGCCCATGCCATGCACCACCAGGCCCTTGTGGTGCTTATCCTTGGGCAGCTCCCATAATTCTTTCAGGCCGATGCCGTATTTCTGCGGATCGCGGCCGTCCTGCAGGTTGAATTTTTGTCCCAGCTGTTTGGACAGCGAACCGCGCGCGCCTTCCGCGAACAAGGTGTATTTGCCGCGCAGCTCCATGCCGGGCGTGTATTCCGATTTATGATGGCCATCCTTGGCCACACCCAGATCGCCGGTGATGACGCCTTTGACCACATCGTCTTCGATCAGAAGTTCATGCGCGGGAAAGCCAGGATAGATTTCCACGCCCAGCGCCTCGGCCTCCGTCGCCAGCCAGCGGCAAAGATTGCCAAGTGAGGCGATGTAATTTCCGTGATTGCTCATCAGCGGCGGAAACAGGAAATTGGGAATCTTGAAAGCGCCGCCTTTGGTGAAATAATAAAAACGGTCTTCCGTCACCGAAGTCTCAAGCGGGGCGCCCTTCGCCTTCCAATCCGGGATCAGGGCATTCAGGCCGCTGGGGTCCAGCACCGCACCCGATAATATATGTGCGCCGATCTCCGAGCCCTTCTCCAGCACACAGACGCTGGTCTCCCGGTTTTCGGCGGCGGCCAATTGTTTGAGCCGGATGGCGGCTGACAGGCCGGCCGGTCCCCCGCCCACGATCACAACATCGTAGGCCATGCTTTCTCTGGCAGGTGCCTGATTGGCGGGGTCGCTCATATTCGCCTTCTGGGGATTCGCGGCTTTTTTCTTACCTTAGAGGGCTCTCGTCCGCTTACAATGGTCCCATGCAGGATGCCCTGACGACATTGAACTGGCTGGTGGAAGCTGGCGCCGACGAAGTCATCGGCGACGCGCCGGTCAATCGTCTTCAGGCCAAGGCGCCCACTATTCCCATGCCGGCCAAACAGGCTGCTCCTGTTTTCACACCAGCACCGGGCAAAGTTCCCGCCGCGCCGCAAAGCGATACCGTGGGCGATGCGCAGGCTTTGGCGGCGACGGCAACCAGTCTGGCAGACCTCAAAACAGCAATCGAAAACTTCGAGGGCTGCGCTCTGAAGCGCACCGCCACCAACACCGTATTCGCCGACGGCACGCCCACCGGACGGGTGATGTTCATCGGTGAAGCGCCGGGCCGCGATGAAGACCGCATGGGCAAGCCCTTTGTCGGCCGCGCCGGACAATTGCTGGACAAGATGCTGGCCAGCATCGGGCTTGATCGCACGCGCAACGTCTACATTACCAATGTGATCAACTGGCGGCCGCCGGATAACCGCGATCCTACGCCAGAGGAAGCGGCCCAATGCCTGCCCTTCCTGCGCCGGCATATCGAGTTGGCCAACCCGCAAGTGATCGTGCTTCTTGGCGCAGTGGCGGGACGGCATGTGATGGGCATCAGCGACGGCATCATGAAAAGCCGCGGCCGCTGGATGGAGTATCGTGTCGGCGACCGCATGGTGCCGATCATGCCGACTTTGCATCCGGCATATATGCTCCGTCAGCCGGCTCACAAAAAGCTGGCCTGGCGGGACCTGCAATCGGTGGCTGCACGCATGGAAAGCCTTGGCTTGCCGGAACTTTTTTCTCAGGGTAACTAGATTCCAGAGCGCGATTTGTGGGTAGCGCCGCTTTCGGCATAAGTTAATGCCGGGCATCCCTCAGGATAAACATCCGGGGGCATAAAATAAGTTGGGCCTGTTGTCGGAGGAAAACCCGCGGTGCGGATTGCGTTGGCGATTGGATTTTTGCTCGGCGTAAGCGGAGCTGCGATGGCGCAAACGGCTGTGACCGTTCCCGCCGCGCCGCCGGCTGTGCCCGCAGTCCAACCGGTACAGCCTGCCAACCCCACTCAGCCGGTTGCGCCTGCATCCACGATACCGTCCGTTGCGGCGAATATTTTGAGCACCGAAGATGCCGCGCTTTACCGCAAGGCTTTTTCCGCTGCGCGCAGCGGCGAACTTGCCCAAGCCCGCGCGCTTGTCGCCAAGGCCAGCGATCCGGCGTTGGCCGGTTATATCGATGCCGCCTATATTCTGGCGCATCGCCCCGGCCGTGACGCGCTCGTCAAATGGCTGACCAGCTATCGCGAGCTTTCGGTGGCCGACCGTGTCTATCGGCTGGCGGTTGGACGTTCGACCAAAAAAGTCCGGCGCGGCAAAAAACTCGTGACGGTCGCCGTGGTGACCAACCTTCCCGCCCCTGTACCGGTGGGACGGCGCACTGGCGGCTATGAAGACTCTGAGCAACCGGAACCGACGCCCGATTCCGAAGCCGCCCGCGCCGTGATGCGCCTTGTGGCGGCGGACATCAAAGCCGGCAATCCTGAAAAGGCGCAGGCGCGCCTCGAGACATTGAAAAGCGCAGGCACGGCGCCGGAAGGCGATATTCTGGTTCTGTCGCATCGCATCGCGGCCTCGTATTTGGCCGAAGGCAAGAACGCGGAAGCGCTGGATCTCACCAGCACCCTGCCCTCAGGCTCCATTCCCCAACTGGATTGGGACGCCGGTTTCGCCGCTTATCGTTTGGCGCGTTATCAAGAAGCCGCCGTGCATCTGGAAGAACTCGCGACGAATGGCGGCGCGCAAGGCCAGCTTCGCGCCCAGGCCGCCTTCTGGGCTGCGCGCGCGCAGATGCAGATGGGCAATCCGCAAAAGGTCATCAGCCTGCTGTCTGCTGCTGCCAAGGAAGAACCCACTTTCTACGGCCTGATCGCCGAGCGTACCTTGGGCATGGACACCAACACCGGCTTTTCCGATGCGGTGCTGTCGCAGGCTGACTTCGATACGCTGATGGCGGTGCCGTCCGCGCGCCGCGCCGTGGCGTTGCATCAATTGGGTGAAAACGAGTTCGCCGGTCCCGAACTCAATCGCGCCTTCGTGGACAATAACGAAAAACTCGATCCGGCCATGTCGGCATTGGCGCGGGAAATCGGCATCACCAACGTCGAATTGCGCGCCAGTGAAAAAAGTGTGTCGCAGGGGCTTCTGCTCAAGGGCCTGTTCCCGGTGCCGCCTTATGCACCGCAAGACGGCTACCACGTGGATTCATCGCTGGTGCTGGCATTCGCCCGCATCGAAAGCCGTTTCCAGCAAGGTGCCGTCTCGCCCGTTGGCGCACGCGGCATCATGCAGATCATGCCCGCCACCGCCCGGCATCTGGGCGGCAAGGGCGCGGCCGAACAGCTTTATGATCCGTCCTACGCGCTGTCGCTGGGCCAGCGTTATATCGCTGAACTGCTCGATAGCCTGAACGGCAACCTCCTGGAATTGGGCGGCGCCTATAATGCCGGCCCCGGCGCGGTGAACCGCTGGTTGAACACCAAGGCCGGCAAGGATGATCCGCTGCTATTTGTTGAAAGCATTCCGGTGGCGGAGTCGCGCGCCTACGTGAAGCATCTGATGGAATATCATTGGATGTATCGCCGCCGCATGGGCCAGGACGCCAAGAGCCTGGATGAAACTGCGCGCGGAGAATGGCCGCGCTATCGTCCCGGCATGCCCGCTGCGCCCGCTATTCCCAAGACCCAGCCTGCTTACGACCCAGCCTTCGCCGATGTGAACTACTCACAAACGGGCGACAACGCGGCTGGGAATATGCAGAGCGTGCAATAGCGAAAGCCACAGCCCGCGCCATGTGCCATGGCGCCGGCCCATCTGATTGATGGCGCGCGCGCGCAACTTCACCAGCCGCCGCCGTCCGATCCGGCGCACCAGATCGGCATCTTCCATCTTCTCAAGCGCGCGATAACCACCCAGCCGGGTGTAAAGCCGCTTGGGGATCAGCAAACCCTGATCGCCATAGGGCAACGCCAACAGCCAGCCACGCAACGCCGCTTTGGCTTCGGCGCGGCGCGCGTTGGCGCCGAACTCTTCCAGCGCGAAACGGAAGACGGCAGCTTCAGGCCGTTCCGGCATCGCCTGCGTGAGGAAAGATTCGACTTCGTTATCCCAGCCTTGCTCCAGCGCAGTTTCCGGATGCAGGAACAACAGCCAGTCACTGCGGGCCACGGCAGCCCCCGCGATCAGGCCGGCACTGCGGCCCTTACCGGCGGCCAGTGCGCGGGCGCCCGCTGCATCTGCAATCGCCAAAGTGGCATCGGATGATCCGCTGTCAGCAATGATCACTTCCTTCACCACGCCGCGCACCGCTGCAGCGATCAGGCTGTCGAAACAACGCGGTAGCGTGCGCTCTGCATTTAGGGTGGGAATGATGACGCTAATCATGACTGTTTGTCGCAAAAACCGGTCATAAGGAAAAGTCGACATATTGTTGCATACCGCGTTGCAGCAAGTCCGCAATTTCCATGAATTTTGCAGGGCTTCTTACATTGACGGACCAGCGGCAACGTGGAAAAGTTCACTGAAGCTCGCGATTAGTGCGGGCAAATGAAGGGGAAACGCTCAATGATGATTCGTAAGACCGCGGCCGTTGCCGCGTTGTTGCTGCTTGGTGCGGCGTCCGTCCAAGTTATGGGCCAGGAAGGCGGCCCGTCGCCGGCTCAGCAGGCTGCTGCCCGCGCGCGCAACGAAGCGCAGACCGCGCTCGAAGCCAACTATCCGAAGCTGAATGTCGACATCAAGTTCCTTGAACTTGCCATGCCGAATGACACCATGGGCGAAACCATGGGCGTCTCGACCAACTCCAAGGGTCACCTCTTCGTCTACACCCGCACCGAAAACCAGGGCATCGCCCGCGGCGGTAAGGCTGCGAAGCTGTTTGAATTCGACCAGAACTACAAGTTCGTCAAGGAATGGGGCAAGAACGGCTACGGCGAATCCTTCGCTCACGCCGTGCGCGTTGACCGTCATGACAATGTCTGGCCGGTTGACGAAGGCTCGGGCATGATCGTGAAGTTCAACCCCCAGGGCCAGCACGTGTTCTGGCTGGGCCGCGTTCCGGAAGCCATCGACTATCTGGAAGCCAACCTGGAAGTCCTGAAATTCTCGCGCGTTCAGCAGCCGCTGCCGGGTAAGCCGGTTGGCCGCATGGGCGCGTTCGACCGCGAAACCGACATCGCGTTCGACAGCCAGGACAACATGTTCATCCCCGACGGTTACGGCAACTCGCGCGTCGTGAAGATCACGGCGAAGGGTGACTGGGTTAAGGCTGTTGGCACCAACGGCAGCGGCCCGAACCAGTTCTCGACCCCGCACGCCATTACCTCCGGTGAAGGCGACCTGATCTATGTCGCGGACCGCGGCAACTACCGCATCCAGGTCTATGACAATGATCTGAACTTCAAGAAGAGCATTACCGGCATCGGCGCTCCCTGGGCCCTGTGCACTACCATGTCCAAGCCCGAAGTCATCTACAGCGGCGACGGCACCGGCAAGGTCTACAAGATCGATCCGCAGAGCGGCAAAGTGCTCGGCATGTTCATCACGGGTCAGGATCACGGCTCCCAGAACACGGGCAACCTGATCCACTCGCTGGATTGCCGCGACGAGCACACCGTGTACATTGGCTCGGCCGCCATGTGGGACGTGCAGAAGGTCACCATCAAGTAAGACCGCTCTGAATTAAGAGAATAATCAGGGCCCGCGCCGAAAGGTTCGGGCCCCGATCTTTTTGTGCCTATCGCTTGAGAACAGGCTCCCTCAGGAACAGGGATGCGCTTTGAGAATGCCCAGGATCACTGCCAGCCCGGCGGAGTGATCCGTGACATCGGGATTCTCATCCAGATAATCCAGAAATTCCCGCTTGGCGTCCGCGACCGAAATGGCATCGGTCCGGGGCAAGCACGTCGCACGCCCGCCCGCCACGATCTGCATCACATAGAAGCCCTGGGTCAGCCCGAGCAGATAGGAATTGCACATCTGGTCGGCCACCGCTTTGGCATTGGCCTCCATTCCGCCTGCAGGCTTGCAGGCGGCCGCCAGCATCTTGGCGGGGAATGAATCGTCCAGAAGCGGCGGGCCGTCATTGGGCGGCGGCTCGCCATCCGCCTGCACCTGAGCCGAGAGCGGGCTCGACAGGGCAAAAGTCACCGCCAGTGCCAGGCAGAGGGTTCGGCGCATGTGGTTCTCCAGCAAAGCGGCAGCCCCTCACCGTTAGCGCATCCTGCGGCGGAGGAAAAATGCCTTATGCCCGTGATTAACGTTACAGATGACAGCGGCTAGATTGACGGCGGATTAATCATCTGAAACATTTCAGTTACCCGCGGGCACAGCGGGACCAAGCATCAGGGGACGCCAAGGCGCACGCGCTGACGCGGACACTCTGTCCAAATCGTCGAAGGAAGCGAAACAACCGCCTCGCACGCGTGAGGCTCAGAAAGGTGTCTTCAATGAAGAAAGCTATTCTCACCCTGGCAGCGCTGTTGCTGACCGCCCCGGCCTATGCCGTGGACGCACCGCGCCTGAAATACACCATCACCGAATTCGGCGACCTGCCCGCTGGCATGAACTTCGGCGAACCCGCCGGCATCGCCACCAACTCCAAGGGCCATGTCTACGTCTTCCATCGCGGCAACACCTCGGGTCCGGTGTACGGCTCAATCGCGGCGCAGCTGCTGGAATTCGACGCGGACGGCAAGTATGTCGGCGAGATCGGCCATAACTCCTATGGCTTCGGCTTCGCCCATACCGTGAAGGTCGACAAGGACGACAATATCTGGACCGTCGACAAGGGCACCGACGTGATCGTCAAGTTCAACCCGGCCGGCAAAGTCCGCCTGGTTCTGGGCCGCAAGCAGGAAGCTGCCGACGCCCATATCGGCGGTGTCGAAAAGACCAATCCGCCCCGCGAGCCCGGCCCCGCGAACTTCCGCCAGGTGACTGACGTTACTTGGGATTCCGCCGGAAATATCTACGTCTCCGACGGCTATGTGAACTCGCGCGTCGCCATGTTCGACAAGAATGGCAATGTCCGTGGTTCGTTCGGCGGACCCGGCAGCGGCCCCGGCCAGTTCAACACCCTGCACACCATCGTGACGGACGCCAAGGACAACATCTATGTCGGCGACCGTGGCAATGCCCGCGTGCAGGTGTTCGACACCACCGGCAAGTTCCTGCGTGAAATCACCACCGCGAACGTTGTCACTCTGCCCAAGGACATTCACGCCATCCGCAACCCACCGGCCCCGCCGACGCCGGGCGCCTCCACTGGCAACCGGTCGTCGCAGCCGGGCGCTCCCTGGGCGCTTTGCATCAGCCCCCCGAATCAGAGCGGCGAACAGTTCCTGTTCCTGGCCGACGTCTATCCGGGTTCTATCTACAAGATGAAGCTGGACGGCACTGTGGTGGGCACCATTGGCTCGGC
The DNA here is from genome assembly GCA_947474565.1 of Alphaproteobacteria bacterium. Taxonomy (GTDB): domain Bacteria; phylum Pseudomonadota; class Alphaproteobacteria; order Micropepsales; family Micropepsaceae; genus Rhizomicrobium. Next base: position 75,532 of record CANJIS010000006.1, on the reverse strand, counting down.
CGGCAAGGACATGGGTCATTTCGGGGACATCCATGAACTGGCCTGCCCGACCGAAAACCTTGTCTATGCCGCCGAAGAACTGAACTGGCGCGTCTCCAAGATCGTCATCCAGCCCTAAGCGTCATACCTGCCAAAACGCAAAGCCCCGCTCGCAAGAGCGGGGCTTTTTGCTGACCTACGCGGCATTTTGGCCCGATTGACGCTTCCGGGGGTATCTGAAACAGTCCGCGCCAACCTGCAGAAAAAGCAGGACGTAAGGCGGGGAACCTCAACGGAATCGCGAAACTCCATCGCGCCGCTGCCAGACTCCGTCCCTTGCGCAACCATTTCGACCAAAGGGACTGTCCATGAAGAAAACGCTTGTTGCGCTGGCCGCGCTGCTGATCAGCACCGCGCCGGTCTATGCCCAGAGCCGCCTTAACGTCACCGTCACCCGCTTCGGCACCCTGCCCACCGGCATGAATTTCGGCGAACCCGCCGGCATCAACACCGACTCCAAGGGCAATGTGTATGTGTTCAGCCGCGGCAATACCCAGGGCCCGGTCTATGGCTCCATCGCCGCCCAGCTGCTGGAATTCGATGCCAGCGGCAAGTTCATGCGCGAAATCGGCCATAACTCCTATGGCTTCGGCTTTGCCCACACCGTGAAGGTCGACAAGAACGACAATATCTGGACCGTCGACAAGGGCACGGACATGGTCGTTGAGTTCAACCAGAAGGGTGAATCCATCCTGGTTCTGGGCCGCAAGCAGGAAGCTGCCGACGCCCATGTTGGCGGTGTCGAACGCGCCAACCCGCCCCGCCCGCCGGTGCTGGGTCAGTTCCGCCAGGTGACGGACATTGCCTTTGACTCGCAGGGCAAGCTCTTCGTCAGCGACGGTTACATCAACTCCCGCATCGCCACCTTCGACGCCAACGGCAACATCATCAGCTCGTTCGGCACGCCGGGCAACGCGGAAGGCCAGTTCAACACCCCGCACACCATCGCCATCGACGCCAAGGACAACATCTATGTCGGCGACCGTGGCAATGGCCGCATTCAGGTGTTCGACAACAGCGGCAAGTTCCTGCGCGTCCTGGATCAGGCCTCGAAGGTCCCGCTGCCGACCGACATCAACGCCATCCGCCAGCCCCCGGCCCCGCCGCCGCCGGGCTCGCCCCCGCCGACCAACAAGACCATCGCTCCGGGCGCTCCCTGGGCGATCTGCATCTCGCCGCCGGACAAGAATGGCGAGCAGTTCCTGTTCTCGTCGGACTCCTATCCGGGCAGCATCTACAAGATGAAGCTTGATGGCACCGTGATCGGCACCATCGGCGCCGCCGGCAAGCAGCTGGGCCACTTTGGTGACATTCACCAGATCGCCTGCCCCACCGGCAACCTGCTCTACGTCGCCGAAGAACTGAACTGGCGCGTTTCGAAGATCGTGATCCACTAAGGTTCACGCTTCGCCGATAAGAGAAGCCCCGCTCTCACGAGTGGGGCTTTTTCTTTGCCTCTCGGCTTGCTATTTGTTCTTGATTTGTTCTTTTTGGCAGCTATACTGCCGCCATGACCACCGTTCTGGACACCACCATCCGGCCGGACCTGTTGCGCGGCCGGGGCGCCCTTTCCAACCATGCCGGCCGCTTTGAACGGCAGAGCCGCGTGCTGGTTGATGACGGTTGGGACGATGGATGGCGCGCAGAAGATGCCACGCCGCCTGCCCTGCGCACGGAAGTCATTCACGACGCCACCCGCAGCATCATCTCGCACAACAAGTCGCCGGATATTTCCTTCGACCAGTCGATCAACCCCTATCGCGGCTGTGAGCATGGCTGCGTCTATTGCTTCGCGCGCCCTTCCCACGCCTATCTCGGTCTGTCGCCTGGCGCGGATTTTGAATCCCGCCTCTTCGCCAAGCCCAATGCCGCCGAATTGCTGGCCAAGGAATTGTCTGCGCCGGGCTATGTGCCACGCGTCATCGCCATGGGCACCAACACCGATCCCTATCAGCCGCTGGAAAAGAAGATGCGTATCACACGCTCGATCCTCGAGGTGATGCGCGATTTCCGCAATCCGGTGGCCATCGTCACCAAGTCGCCGCTGATCCTGCGCGATCTCGATATTCTGTCTGAGATGGCTGAGATGGGCCTGGCCAAGGCGGCGCTGTCGGTGACGACGCTGGACCGCAAGCTGGCCCGCGCCATGGAGCCGCGTGCCGGAACACCGGCGCGGCGGCTGCAGGCGATCCGGGGTTTGGCCGATGCCGGCATACCTGCAGGCGTGATGTTCGCGCCCGCCATTCCCGCGCTCAACGATCATGAAATGGAAGCGGTACTGACAGCGGCAAAAGAGAACGGTGCGCGCTCTGCCGGTTATGTGCTGTTGCGCATGCCCTTCGAGATCAAGGATCTGTTCCGCGAATGGCTGGAAGCCGAAGTGCCGGGCCGTGCCAGACATGTCATGGCGCTGGTGCGCTCCATGCGCGGCGGCAAGGATTATGACAGCCAGTGGAATACGCGCATGAAGGGCACTGGCCCCTATGCTGAAATGATGTCGGCACGCTTCCGCATGGCGGTGAAGAAACTTGGCCTGAACCAACCGGCCAAGCCACTTTCCATCAACAATTTCCGCCGCCCGCCCCGGATTGGCGATCAGCTCTCACTCCTCTAATTTGCTGGGGCAATGCCCCACTATATTTACGAGTCCCGCATCCTGAAGACCCTTGAGGGTCCGGCGCCGCATCACATCTGTGGCGTGGATGAAGTCGGTCGCGGGCCGCTGGCCGGACCGGTGGTGGCAGCGGCGGTGATCCTGCAAAGGGGACGCATCCCAAAAGGCCTCAACGACTCCAAGAAGCTTTCAGAAGAAGACCGCGAAGCGCTTTATCCGCAGATCATGGCAATGGCGGTGGCGGTTGGCGTCGGTGAGGCCAGTGTCGGCGAGATCGACATGGTCAATATCCGCCAGGCCACGCATCTGGCGATGGCGCGCGCGGTGCGCGCACTGCCGGTGGTCGCGTCTTTCGCCCTGGTGGACGGCAATGATGCGCCCGCCTTGCCCTGCCGCTGCGATACGCTGGTGGGCGGCGATGCGCGTTCTGTCTCCATCGCGGCGGCCTCGATCATCGCCAAGGTCACGCGTGACCGCATGATGATCGCGCTGCATGACGAACATCCCGGCTACAACTGGCGCAGCAACAAGGGTTACGGCACCCCGGACCACCTGGCCGGCCTGAAGACCTGCGGCGTAACGATTCACCACCGCCGGTCTTTCTCCCCGGTACACCACATCTTGTATGGGGATGAATCCGGGGACTCAATTTCTAACGCGTTGATTCAACGAGACTCTTGACCGGGGAGTCCCACCGAATCACTGTGAATCCTGCTGTTGATGATACGGGCGGGATTTATGCTGAAACTGGATCAGGTGATTGAAGGCGATTGCATCGCCAAGATGAACGCGCTGCCGGAAGGCTGCGCCGATCTGATTTTCGCCGATCCGCCCTACAATCTCCAGCTCAAGGGCGACCTTCTGCGTCCCAACCAGTCCAAGGTCGACGCGGTTGACGATCATTGGGACCAGTTCGACAGCTTCGCCGATTATGACCGCTTCACCCGCGACTGGCTGAAAGCCGCGCGCCATGTGCTGAAGGATACCGGCTCGATCTGGGTGATCGGCTCCTATCACAATATTTTCCGCGTCGGCACCGCGCTGCAGGATCTGGGCTTCTGGATTTTGAATGATGTGATCTGGCGCAAGACCAACCCGATGCCAAACTTCCGCGGCAAGCGTTTCACCAATGCCCATGAGACCATGATCTGGGCGACCAAGAACCCCAAGCAGAGCTACACCTTCAACTACGAAGCGATGAAAGCGCTGAATGACGAATTGCAGATGCGCTCGGACTGGACGCTGCCGATCTGCTCCGGCAACGAACGCATCAAGGGGGCCGACGGCCAGAAGGCCCATTCCACCCAGAAGCCGGAATCCCTGCTCCATCGCGTGGTGGTGGCTTCGACCAAGCCCGGCGATGTGATCCTGGACCCCTTCTTCGGCTCCGGCACCACCGGCGCGGTGGCGAAAAAGCTGGGCCGCCACTTCATCGGCATTGAACGTGAAAAAACCTATGCCGATGTCGCCCGCGCCCGTATCGCGGAAATCACGCCCGCCGACAGCGAAGCTCTGGAAACCACAAAGTCCAAGCGCTCCGAACCGCGCATTCCCTTCGGCTGGGTGGTGGAACGCGGCTTGCTGCCGCCCGGCACGGTGCTGCATGGCATGCGCAAGCATCAAAAGGCCAAGGTCCGCGCCGACGGCACGTTGGTGTCGGCCGACAGCAAAGGCTCCATCCATCAGGTGGGCGCGCATGTACAAGGCCTGGATGCCTGCAATGGCTGGACCTTCTGGCAATTCGAATTGAACGGCGCCCTGGTGCCGATCGATGTGCTGCGTCAGCGCCTGCGCGCCGAGCTGGTCTGAACCGCAAACAGCGGTCCACCTTCGTCAATGCCATGTTCGACGATCTTGCGCATCACCGTGGGCAAGGCGACCTCGCGCAATTTCTCCACAGCGACCCACTGACCCTTTGTTTTCGGGCGCTTTGACAGCAGCGCGCCATAGACCTCGATTTCCAGCTCGAAATGGGTAAAGTCGTGGCGCACCACGCCGGCGCGCTTTTTCCATTCCGTCGCAAAAGGCGCCTGCTTCAACGCCGCGTTGCTGGAAGGGAATTTCTCTTCCCACGGCCCCAGCGGCGGCTCCAGCATCGACGCCAGCAGCCCCTTGTCCGGCCGCTTGAGCAGCAGCACCGCGCCCGACTTGTCGCGCGCCACAAAAGCCGCGCCGCGCTTCAAGGGCCGCACCGCTTTGGGCGCTTTCACCGGCAGCGTTTCCTGAATGCCGCGCTTTCGCGCCAGGCAATCGGCATTGAGCGGACAGGTCTTGCACGCAGGAAGCTTCGGCGTGCAGATCGCCGAGCCCAGATCCATCAAAGCCTGCGCGAAATCCCCTGCCCGTTCCGGCACCAGCGCCTGGCCGCGCTCATGGATTTCCTTTTTCGCCTTGGGCATCGGCGTTTGAATGGCGTAAAGCCGCGCGATCACACGCTCGGCATTGGCGTCCATCGCCGCCTGCCGCTCGTCATAGGCGATGGCGGCAATGGCGCCAGAGGTGTAAGCGCCAACACCCGGCAAGGCGCGCAACGCTTCAGCGGTTTTGGGAAACACTCCGCCCAGCTCTTTCGCCACCACCTGGGCGGCGGCATGCAGGTTGCGGGCGCGGGCGTAATAGCCGAGCCCCGCCCAGGCAGCGAGCACATCGTCCTGCCTGGCTGCCGCCAATGCTTTCACATCCGGCCAGCGTTCCAGAAATTTGCGATAGTAACCGCCCACCGCCTGGACCGTGGTCTGCTGCAGCATGATTTCCGACAGCCATATCCGGTAGGGATCGCCGCGTTTGCCGCGTGGCGCGCGCCAGGGCAACGTGCGGCGATGCACGTCGTACCAGGCGAGCAATTTTGCGGGAACGCGGGAAACCGGCATAATAGGAACCATGACGGAAGCGCCGGAAAAGAAACAGACTGAAGAGATCAAGCGCCGCAACTGGTCCGCACCCGTGGGCCGCGATAGCGGCTTCGTGGGTCACGCCGCTTTCACACGCGCCGGTTTCAGCGATCCTGCCCTGGTGCTGCATTGGGTGGAAATCGCCGGCGCCGAGGTGGCGCGCATCGCCCGGCCAGTACGATTTTCGCCGCGCGATGGGCTTCTCACCTTGTTGGCGGAGCCGGCGGCGGCGCTGTTTCTGGGCCATGAAACCCGCTCCCTCACCGCACGCATCAACGCCTATCTGGGTAGCGACATGGTGCGGAAGATCAAATTCGTCCAGGGACGGTTAACCCAGGGCCCGCCGCTCCCCACCCCGCCACGCCCGGCCACGGCGATAAATTCCGCTGACCCGGCAAACGCTTATCGGGGCCCAGCGGATTTGAAAGCGGCGCTGCAAAGCCTGGCGCGCTGGCGCAACCCGACAGTCTGAATCCCCAGCTGTTGAACCCTCTGCTATGCTCTGACAGAACAAAGCCAGACCGCCCCTGCCTGATGACCTGAGGATAACTGGGCGGCGTTGATTGACCCATCGTTCGGGAATCAACCCTTATGGCCTTTGAATTATCGGGCAAATTCGCATCACGCCCGGCTTATGGGGATTGCATTCGTTGAAGTTCACACGGCTCAGACTTTCCGGCTTTAAATCCTTCGTCGAACCGACGGAGATGCACATCGAGCCCGGCCTGACCGCCGTGATCGGTCCCAATGGCTGCGGCAAATCCAATCTGTTCGACGCCATGCGCTGGGTGATGGGCGAAACCCGTCCGACTTCCGTGCGCGGCAGTGAAATGGACGATGTGATTTTCGCCGGCAGCGCCGGCCGTCCGGCGCGCAACGTCGCCGAAGTCACGATCTTCGTGGACAATTCCGACCGCAAGGCGGTTGGCCCCTATGCCGAATGCGACACGATTGAAGTCTCGCGCCGCATCGAGCGTGAAGCCGGCAGCGTCTATCGCATCAATGGCCGCGATGTGCGCCAGCGCGATGTGCAAATCTTTTTCGCCGATGCGTCTTCGGGCGCCGGTTCCACCGCCTTTGTGCGCCAGGGACAGATCGGTCTTCTGATCAGCCAGAAGCCGCTGGCCCGCCGCGCCATTCTGGAAGAAGCCGCCGGCATTGGCGGCCTGCATCAGCGCCGCCATGAAGCCGAACTGCGTCTGCGCGCCGCCGAGACCAATCTCTCGCGTCTGGAAGATGTCATCCGCGAAGTGGATGGCCAGCTCGCCAGCCTGAAGCGCCAGGTGCGCCAGGCCTCGCGCTACAAAAACCTGTCCGGTCATATCCGCAAGGCCGAAGCCCTGGCGCATTTCCTGCGCTGGACCGATGCCGAAGCCCGCGCTGCCGCGGCCGGAACAGATCTGGCCACCGCCGCCGCATCGGTGGCCGCCGCCACGGAAACTGCCGCCCGCGCCAGTACTGTGCAAAGCGAAGCTGCCGCATTGCTGCCGCCGCTGCGCCAGACCGAAGCGGAAAAATCCGCCACCCATCACCGCTTGATCGTGCAGCGCGAACAGCTGGAGCAGGAAGAAGCCCGCGCCCGCGAAGCCGCCCAGCGTATCCGCCAGTTGATCGCCCAGGGCAGCGCCGACATCGAGCGCGAACAAGGTCTGGACAGCGATGCCAGCGCGGCACTTGCCGTGCTTGGCGAAGAAAAGACGGCGCTGGCCGAAGCTGCATCGCGCTCCGCCACCGATATCCAAGACGCAGCGCAACAGTCGGAACGCTTGAACGCGGCCCTGACCGAAGCGGAAAGCCTGCTGGAAAGCCTCACCGCGCGTCTTGCGGACTGGAATGCGCAAAAGGCCAGCCATGAACGCGGCCGCGACATGGCGGCGGCGCTGCTGGAAGCATCCAGCACGCAGCTTTCCGACGCGCGCGTTCGTCTCGCTGACGCTGAGGCCAAAGCCAAGGATGCGCCGGACGTTATTCACGCCGATCAGCAAACCGAAGCGGCCCGCGCCATCTCCGTTCAGCAGAGAGAAAACAGCGAAACGGTTCGCGCCAGCTTGCTGGATGCCGAAGCGCTGGAAGCCAAAGCCCGCACACCCCTGGAAGAAGCCGAACGCGACGTGCAGCGCCGCAGCGCCGAAATCAAGGCGCTGAGTGATCTGCTGCATCCCGAAGGCGAAGGCCTGTTCCCGCCGCTGATCGATGCGGTCCAGGTCCAGACCGGTTATGAAGCGGCGCTGGCCGCAGCCCTGGGCGATGACTTGCAGGCGCCGCTGGACGAAGCCGCCCCGCATCATTGGCGCGATCTGGGTGCGATGGACGCGGCCCGCCCCCTGCCCGGCGGCATCAAACCGCTCAGCGATTTCGTCAAAGCGCCCGGCGCGCTGTCACGCCGCCTTAGCCAGACCGGCCTAGTGTTCCCCGATCAGGGCCCCCAGCTGCAAGGCCAGTTGCAGGCCGGCCAGCGCCTGGTCACGGCGCGCGGCGATCTGTGGCGCTGGGACGGTTATGCCGCCTCCGCCGATGCGCCATCGCCGGCCACGCTGCGCTTGTCGCAAAGAAATCGCCTCACCGCCCTGGAACAGGAATTGGTTGCGGCCAAAGACGCGCGCGACATGCTTTTCACGGTCTATTCCCAGGCCAAGGATGCCGCGACCGCCGCGCGTCAGGCGGCGCGCGAAGCCGAAGACCATGAGCGCCGCAGCGAACAGGCGCTGATCGCGGCGCAGGATCACGCCACCCGCGCCGCCCGCGCCAGCGCCGAACGCACGGCGCAGCTCGCCAGCCTGGAAGCAGAAATCCGCCGTCTCGAACAATCGGTGCAGGCGGCGGAAGAATCCCGCAGCAGCGCCGAAGCCGTGCTGACCCAGTTGGGCGATGGCACGGAGCTGACCCGTGACGTCGCGGATGCGCGCGGCAAAGCCGCCGACGCCCGCTCCGCCAGCGGTGAAGCCCGCGCCGCTTTGGATGTTCTGAGGCGCGAAGGCGAAAGCCGCGACCAGCGCCTTGCCGCCATTGCCGGCGACTTCAGCCGCTGGGACACCCGCCGCGCTGCCGCCGCCGCACAGATTGCCGAACTCAGCCGCCGCCATGGCGAGCTGGAAGGTGAATTGGCCAAGGCCGAAGCCGTGCCGGCGGAAATCGCCGACAAGCGCGTCTCGCTCCTCTCCGCCATCACCGATGCCGAAGCCGCGCGCAAGGAAGCCAGCGACGCCCGTACCGAAGCCGAAAACAGGCTGGCGGAAGCCGACAAGCATTCCAAGATAGCGGAATCTGCGCTTTCCACCGCCCGCGAAGACCGCGCCCGCGCTCAGGCGATGAGCGAAAGCGCCGCGCAGCGCATCGAAGAACTGCGCGTGCGCATCCGCGACGAAATCGAAGCCGCGCCGGAAGAACTGAAGGAACGCGCCGAGATCGAAGAAGGCCAGGAATTGCCGCCGCTGGATCAGGCGGAAAAGCGCGTCGAACGCCTGAAGCAGGAACGCGAGCAACTGGGCGGCGTCAATCTGCGCGCCGAGGAAGAATCCGCCGAGCTGGAAGGCCGGTGGACAACCCTGACCACCGACCGCGACGATCTCACCGGCGCCATTGAGCGGTTGCGCCGTGGCATCCAGAGCCTGAACAAGGAAGGCCGCGAACGGCTGCTGGAATCCTTTGAAAAAGTGAACGCCAATTTCCAGTCGCTGTTCACCAAGCTGTTCGAAGGCGGCGAAGCCCGCCTCACCTTCACCGAATCGGAAGACCCGCTGGAAGCGGGCCTGGAAATCTTCGCCCGCCCGCCGGGCAAGCGGCTGCAGTCCCTGGCGCTGCTGTCGGGCGGCGAACAGGCCCTGACGGCCATGGCGCTGATCTTCGCCGTCTTCCTGGTCAATCCGGCCCCTGTCTGCGTGCTGGACGAAGTGGACGCGCCGCTGGACGACGCCAATGTTGAGCGTTTCTGCAAGATGCTGGACCAGATGACGGAACTTTCCGGCACCCGCTTCCTGGTCATCACCCACCATGCCCTGACCATGTCCCGCATGAACCGCCTGTTCGGCGTCACCATGGCGGAACGCGGCGTCAGCCAGCTGGTGTCGGTGACCCTGGCGGAAGCTGAAAAAGTGGCTGCCGAGTAACTGCTTGACGCGGCGCACAAACGAATCCGCGCGACATAATGCGCAGCTCTGATTTCCTGTTGTGGAACATGGCGTTACGAGGAATCTGTCTTTCTTGACACCCCCATGGGCCAACCCTATGGTCCGCCCGCTTTCGACCTGCTTCGGTCCGGTTTAGCAAGCTTTTTCAGCATTTGGGTGGAGCGACATGGCTCAAGATCCCGGCGAGCTGCGCGAACTGGGCAAGAAGCTGGATGAAGCCCAGAAGCGCCAGGTGGAGCGGAGCACACGCCCCCCGCCTAGCCAGATGGGCATAGCGGGCCGCTTCGCCACCGAATTGGTGGCGGCTGTGGTGATGGGCGGTGGCATGGGTTGGGGAATTGACTGGCTGTTCGGCCATTTCGGTTTTCACACCAGACCGGTTTTTTTGGTTGTGTTTTTCTTTCTGGGCGCCGGCGCGGGCATTCTGAACGTGAAGCGCGCAGCAGACGAAATAAACGCCCAGATCGCGGCGGGACAGAACAAGGAGTGATGGCCTCGTGAATCCGATGGAACAGTTCACCGTCAAGCCGGCGTTCGGTCTTGATCATCCGCTGTTCCTGCTTGGCGGCCATCCCATCTATTTCACCAACCAGGCCTTCCTGATGATCCTGGTGGTGGTGCTGTCGGCGCTGTTCCTGACCTTCGCCGTCAAGCCGGGCCGTCTTGTTCCCACGCGCGGCCAGTCCATGGCCGAAGTCTCCTACGAATTCGTCGCCAACATGATCCATTCGGCAACCGGCGAAGATGGGCTGAAATACTTCCCCTTCGTCTTCACGCTGTTCATCTTCGTGCTGGCCAGCAACTTCTTCGGCATGATCCCCGGCAGCTTCACCGTCACCAGCCAGATCGCCGTGACCCTGGCCCTGGCCTGCCTGGTGGTTGGCCTGGTGATCGTGGTCGGCTTCATGAAGCATGGCCTCGGCTTCCTGAAATTGTTTGTGCCGCACGCGCCCTGGTATCTGCTGATCCTGCTGATCCCGATTGAAGTGATCTCGTTCCTCACCCGTCCGATCAGCCTGTCCGTCCGTCTCTTCGCCAACATGCTGGCCGGTCATACCATGCTGGCCGTGTTCGGCGGCTTTGTGGTGTCGCTGGGCGCCGCCGGCGGCCTGATCTCGGGCCTCGCCATCGCGCCCATGCTGCTGATCGTCGCCATCATGCTGCTGGAACTGCTGGTGGCGTTCCTGCAGGCCTATGTCTTCGCCATCCTCACCTGCATCTATCTCAACGAAGCTCTTCATCTTCACGATCATCACTAGAAAGGACTCACTCCAATGGAACTCGCCGCTGCAAAAATGATTGGCGCCGGTATCGCCTGTATCGCTCTCGTGGGCGCGGGCATCGGCATCGGCAACGTGTTCGGCAGCTATCTGACCGGCGCGCTGCGTAATCCGGGCGCCGCCGCCACCCAGACCACCAACCTGCTGCTCGGCTTCGCGCTGTGCGAAGCGACCGGCCTGTTCGGCCTGGTGATCGCGCTCCTGATCCTGTTCGCGTTCTAAGAATGGCCGAAGGCACGACCAGCACAGAGGAAGCCAAAGGCTTTCCGCCTTTCAAGACGGAAACCTTCCCCAGCCAGTTTTTCTGGCTGGCGGTGACGTTCGCCTTCCTGTTCGTGATGTTGTGGAAAGTGGCGGGACCGCGCATTCAAGGCGTGATCGCCAGCCGCCGTGGCGCCATCAACTCCGACATCGCCGCCGCTCAAAAGGCGCGCGGCGACGCGGAGAATGCCTCGGCCGCCTACCAGACTGCGCTGGCGGGGGCCCGTGCCCGCGCCAATGCCCATGCCGAGGAAAACCGCCAGAAGCTCAATGGCGAAATCGCCAAGGCCAAGGCGGCAGCCGATGCCGAAGCCCAGGCGGCGATGAGCGCCGCTCAGGCCCGCATTGACGCCACCCAGGTTGCGGCGCGCGGCGCCGTGGCTGCGGCGGCGCAAGAAGCCGCCATCGCCATCGTGGCGCGGCTGACCGGCGATACTGTCTCGAACGCCGAAGCCGCCGCTGCGGTGAAGGAGTCCTAAGATGGAATTGCTGCACGAACCGGAACTGTGGGTTGCCGTCGGCTTTGTCCTGGTGATCGTTATCCTGGTGTCCAAAGGCGTCCCCGGCATGGTCGGCAAGATGCTGGATGCCCGCGCCGCCGTGATCTCCGCCGAACTGGCCGAAGCCAAGCGCCTGCGGGACGAAGCCGTGGCCCTGATGGCCGATTACCAGAAGCGCGCTGCCGGCGCGGAAGCCGAAGCCCAGAGCATCATCAACGATGCCCGCGCCGACGCCGAACGCTTCGCCGCGGAAAGCCGCGCCAGCTTGAAGGCCCAGATCGAACGCCGCGCGCAAGGCGCGCAGGACCGGATCGCCCAGGCCGAAGCTGCCGCCCTGAATGAAATCCGCGTGTTGGCCGCCAATGCCGCTGCCGGCGCTGCCGAAAAGCTGATCGCCGCCCGCATGGACGACAAGCGCGCTGCCCAGCTGATCGAAAGCAGCATCAAGGATCTGGGCGGCAAGCTGAACTGACGCCATGCAGCATCCCAATAAAAAAGGCGGCCAACTCGGCCGCCTTTTTTATTGTCTGCCTGAAGGCACTCATCCCTTCTCAGGGTAAACGACCTTCAAATGCAATTCTTTGAGCTGCTTGGCGTTGGCCGGGCTGGGCGCGTTCATCAGCAGATCCTGCGCCGACTGGGTCATCGGGAACATGGTGACTTCGCGCAGATTTTCTTCGCCCGCCAGCAGCATGACAATGCGGTCGATCCCCGGCGCGGTGCCGCCATGGGGCGGCGCGCCGTGACGGAATGCGTTCAGCATGCCGCCGAAACGCGCTTCGGTTTCCTCATGCGGGTAACCGGCGATCTCGAAGGCCTTCAGCATCACATCGGGATCGTGGTTGCGGATGGCGCCCGAAGACAATTCATAGCCGTTGCAGACAATATCGTACTGATAGGCCTTGAGGCCCAGGATGGTGTCCTTGTCGCCCTTGTCGAGCGCCATGAACTTCTCGCGGTCATATTGCGGCATGGAGAAAGGATTGTGGGAGAAGTCGATCTTCTTCTCGTCTTCGCTCCACTCGTACATGGGGAAATCCACGATCCAGCAGAACTTATAAATGTCCTGCGGGATTAGATTCAGCTCCCGGCCGATGCGGGTACGGGCCAGGCCCGCCAGCGTGGCGGCCCGGTCCGGCTTGTCGGCGGCAAAGAACAGGGCATCGCCCGCCTTCACGCCCGCGAGCTTGGCGATATCGGCCAGCGCCGCTTCCGGAATGAATTTGGCGATGGGGCCCTTGCCCACAACCGAAGCGCCTTCCTGCTCGAACTGGATGTAACCCAGCCCCGGCGCGCCCTCGCCCCTGGCCCATTCATTCAGCTTGTCGAAGAAGCTGCGCGGCTGGCTGGCGGCGCCGGGCGCGGGAATGGCGCGCACGGTCTTGTTCTTGAAGGCTTTGAATTCCACTTCGGCGCGGCCAAAGACATCGCTGACATCAACGATCTCTATCGGGTTCCGCAGGTCCGGCTTGTCGGTGCCGTATTTCAGCATCGCTTCGGCATAGGGAATGCGCACGAAAGGCGGCTTGGTGACGGTCTTGCCCTTGGCGAATTCCTCGAATACGCCCGCCAGCACCGGCTCGACGGCGGCGAAAACATCGTCCTGGGTGACAAAGCTCATTTCCAGATCGAGCTGGTAGAACTCGCCCGGCGAACGGTCGGCGCGGCCATCTTCGTCGCGGAAACACGGCGCAATCTGGAAGTAGCGATCGAACCCCGCCACCATGATCAACTGCTTGAATTGCTGCGGCGCCTGCGGCAACGCATAGAACTCGCCCGGATACCGGCGCGACGGCACCAGGAAGTCGCGCGCGCCTTCCGGCGAAGACGCCGTCAGGATCGGGGTCTGGAATTCGGTAAAGCCCTGTTCGTTCATGCGCCGGCGCAGCGAGGTCACGATATTGGCGCGCAGCATGATGTTCTGGTGCAGCCGCTCGCGGCGTAAATCCAGAAAGCGGTATTTCAGCCGCGTCTCTTCCGGGTAATCCATGTCGCCGAACACCGGCAGCGGCAATTCTTCCGCCTTGCCCTGGATGCTGACATCTTCGATGCGCAGCTCGACCTCGCCGGTGCTCAGATCCTTGTTCACCGTTTCAGCGGTGCGCGCCACCACTTTGCCGGTCAGGGTCAGAACCCATTCCGAACGGGCGGTGTCCACCAGCGCAAAACCCTTGCCATCCGGCTCAATCACGCATTGGGTGAGACCGTAATGGTCCCGCAGGTCGATGAAGATCAGCCCGCCATGATCTCTACGGCGGTTGACCCAGCCGGACAGGCGCACAGTCTTGCCCACATCGCTCGCGCGAAGCTGGCCGCAGGTATGGGTGCGATAGGCGTGCATGGGCAAAACCATCAAGGAAAGGCTGGGTTTTGGCGGTTTATCCGAACCCGGTCAAGGCGGGTAGTTTCGTCCCATTTCGGCTGTCATAAAGGCCCGCTATTTTGGCCTTTCCCGACGGAATTGCGCATGAAATCCCTGTCTCTTGCCGCCCTGCTTCTGGGTCTGCTGTCCCTTCCCGCCGCCGCCCAGAATCGGCCCCACAACATCATCATCTTCGTGGCCGATGGCTTGCGCTATGGCAGCGTGAACCCAAGCGACACGCCCAACATGGCGCGCCTGAAAAGCCAGGGCGTGGACTTCACCAACAGCCACTCGCTTTATCCCACCGTTACCACGGTGAATGCGTCGGCCATCGCCACCGGCCATTACATCGGCGACACCGGCGATTTCGGCAACAGCATCTATACCGGCCAGTTCATGGACAGCACCGGCGGCACCCTGGGCTTTCTGGAAAGCAATGCTGTGATCGCGGAAATGAACCAGAAGTTCGGCGGCAACTATCTGGGCGAAACCACTTTGATCGAAGCCGCCCGCACCCATGGCTGGCAAACCGCCATCATCGGCAAGGAAGGCCCTGCCCGCATCCAGGATCCCACTGCCACGCCGGATCAGACTTTGATCCTGGATGACGCCACCGGCAGCGCTCGCGGGTTGGCCCTGCCCGCCTGGTTCGAAGCCGGCATGAAAAGCGTGGGACTTGCCGCGTTGCCGCCCGCCGCAACAATACCCGCTGTTGCCCAGGAAGAATGGCAGTCGCGCGCCGCGAACGAGATTGTGCTGCCGCATTTCAAGCAAAGCGGCAAACCATTCATTCTGCTGTTCTGGTCGCGCGATCCGGATTACGCGCAGCACAACAGCAAAGACAGCCTTGGCAGAGAAACGCCCGGCGTCAACAATCCGACAGCCCAAGCCGGCATTCGCAATGCCGATGCCGTGCTGGGCGCTTTGATGGCCCGATTGAAAAGCCTTGGTCTGGACAAGACCACCGATATCTTCGTCACCGCCGATCATGGCTTTGTCACCACCACCCACAAGTCTGGCACCCGCGAATTGCCCAACGGCTTTCTGCTCTCCGACTTGTCGCAAGCTTTGAAATTGCCGATGCCCAAGCCCGGCATGCTGGGCGTCGATGCCGATCACCCGGAAGTGATCGTGGGACCGAACGCAAACTCCGACTTGATCTATCTGCCCGGTCCTAACGCCAAGGAGCGCGCCGAAGAGATCACATCCTTCCTGATGGAGCAGGATTACGTCAGCGCGGTTTTCGTCAATGACTCTCTTGGGCGGATGCGCGGCGCGCTTTTGATGAGCATGCTGAACCTGATCGGCAGCGCCCGCACACCGCAACCGGCGATTTACGTCACCTATAAAAGTGGCGCCGGAGATTGCCGCGAAATTCTGCAATGCACGATCGCCATCAGCGATACCCCGCTCAGCACCGGCCAGGGCAATCATGGCGGCTTCAGCCGGGCGGAAACGCGAAACTTCATGGCCGCCATGGGGCCGGATTTCAAAAAAGGCTTTGCCGATCCCGCGCCGGTTTCCAATGCCGACATCGCCCCCACTTTGGCGCAGGTGATGGGCTTTGAGCTTCCCGCCCGGGGCAAGCTGGTCGGCCGGGTAGCGAGCGAAGCGCTGACCGGCGGCAAACCGGTCCAGGCAGAAAAACACCGGGTGATGTCGGAACCCGACCCCAATAGCGGGTTGCGTACCGTGCTGGAGGGTCAGAGCGTGGGCCCTACGCGTTATTTCGACGCGGCGGGAATTGAAGGCCGGGTCGTCGGCCTCATGGGGCAATAAAAGCACCACCAGCCGGACCGAATCCGCTATCACTGCCCCGTGCGGATAGTGGACTCAAATGAAGGGCTGGCCGCCCTGATCGCAGAACTTTCCGGCGCACCTTATCTGGCGCTGGATACCGAATTCCTGCGCGACCAGACCTATTATCCCAAACTCTGCCTGATCCAGGTCGCCTCTCCCGAAACACCCGGCCACCCGAGTGTCGAAGCGATCATTGATCCCTTGGCGCCCGGGATTGATCTGGCGCCCTTCTACGAACTGATGAAGCGTCCCGATATCGTCAAAGTGCTGCATGCGGCGCGGCAGGATATCGAAATCTTCTATCTGCAGGGCGGCGTCCTGCCCCACCCTTTGTTCGACAGCCAGATCGCCGCCATGGTCTGCGGCTTCGGTGATGCGGCGTCATATGAAACCCTGTCGCGACGCATCGCCCATGTCGAGATCGACAAATCGGCGCGCTTCACCGATTGGAGCCACCGCCCGCTTTCCAAACGCCAGCTGGAATATGCCCTGGCCGACGTCACCCATCTGCGGGTGATCTATGAATGGATGAAAGCCAAGCTGGAAAAGACCGGCCGCGAATCCTGGGTGGCCGAAGAAGTTTCGGCGCTACAGGACCCGGCGCTCTACAAGCTTGATCCCGAACTGGCCTGGAAACGGCTAAAGCCGCGCTCCTCCAGCAAGCGCTTCCTGGCCGTGCTGGCGGGCATTGCCGCCTGGCGCGAACGCGAAGCGCAAGCCCGCGACATTCCCCGCGGACGGGTGTTGAAAGACGAAGCCATCACCGAAATCGCCGCCCATCCGCCAGAGACCGGCGAAGCGCTGGAACGCATTCGCGCCGTGCCCAAGGGTTTCGCCAACTCCAAATTGGGCAAGGGATTGATGGAAGCGCTGGCGGCAGCAGCCGATGCACCCGCCCCGGAAGGCTCCGTCGCTCCGCCGCAGCGCCGCCGCCGTGAGCCATCGCCCGCCGCGATTGACCTGCTCAAAACCCTGCTCCGGCTGCGGGCCGAAGCCGCCGGAGTTGCGCCGCGCCTGATCGCCAATGCCGACGATATTGAAAAGCTGGCGGTGGAAGATGACGAAGGCGTTGCCGCTCTGCGTGGCTGGCGCGCCGAAGTCTTCGGCAATGACGCCAAGCTGCTGCGCAAAGGCGATCTGGCCATTGCCCTGGAAAATGGCGATGCTGTCGTCGTCGAACTGGAAGGGGATGACGCATGAGAAAGATGCTTGTCAGCACCGCGCTCATGCTGGCGGCGCTTCCTGCTTATGCTCAAAACGCCGCTCCTGCTCCCGCGCCCATGACGGGCTTCGTCAACCAGAAGCCGGACTTCACCACCATTCATATGGAAAAGACCGTGGACCGCCCGGCCACAACCGTGTGGGCCAAGGTGGGCGGCTATTGTCAGATCGAAACCTGGCTCGGCAGCAAATGTGTTTTGACGACGGGCACGGGTGAGATCGGCACCAACCGCCGGCTCAACGGCACCACCGATGAATTGATGGTGGCCAAGAGCCCGCTCTCCTACGCCTACTCCCAGCCGCTCTCGCCGATCTATTACCACGGCAATCTGTCGGTCGAGGTGGTGGACGCCACCCATTCCAAGATCGTCTATGACCTGCTCTACGACACCTCGGCCATGACGCCAGAGGCAAAGGCAGCGGACATCGCCCGCCGCAAGACGCGGTTTGAGGCCGGCATCGAGAAAATGGCCGAACTGGCGCGACAACCCTAACTGTCATGGCCCGCCGGAGTGCGGGCCATCCAGTTGAAACAAGCATCTTGCAAGCCACGGAAACTCGGTCACCTGGATGGCCTGCATTCGCAGGCCATGACAATGAGAGCTTACGCCTCGTCCAGGTTCACACTTCCCGTCAGCAAATCCTGCGGCTCTTCCCCGGTATAGGGGTCCTCATCCGGCGCCAGGGCGTCGGAGGGGTTCGGAACATCGAACCCGGCGGGCGGAATGGCTTCCAGGAATCCGGCCGCCTTGAGTTCATCGGTGCCCGGCAGGTGGTTGACGCTTTCCAGCCCGAACTGGACCAGGAAGGCGTCGGTGGTGCCATAGGTGACCGGGCGGCCCGGGGTGCGCTTGCGGCCACGGATCTTGACCCAGCCCACTTCCATCAGCGTGTCCACCGTCCCCTTGGACATGGCGACGCCACGGATTTCTTCGATCTCGGCCCGGGTGACGGGCTGGTGATAGGCGATAATGGCCAAGGTCTCGATGGCGGCCCGGGACAGACGCTTCTGTTCCGGCTTTTCCTTGCGCAGCAGGAAGGCAAAATCACTGGCGGTACGGAATTGATATTTTCCCGCGACGCAACAGAGGGTTACGCCACGCTTCTCATACAACGCTTGAAGCGCCGCCAGCAGCGCAGGCACATCCGCGCCTTCCGGCAGCGATGTTGTCAGCGACTTCTCATCCAGCGGTTCGCTGGCGGCAAACAGAAGCGCCTCGACCATCCGCAGATGCTCGGCATTGACGTTGCTTGCGGGGGCTTCGGCTTCCATCTGGTCTTCAATCTCGGCAATCATTTTGGCCACACTGCTCATTCTATACGCTCCCCGGCTGGGCGGTCCCGGACATATACCTCGTCGAACGGCGCCATCTGCTGCAGCTCAACCTTGCCGTCCCGGGCCATCTCCAGGCAGGCCAGCAGGGTCGAAGCCATCGCCGACCGCCGCCGGG
Source organism: Alphaproteobacteria bacterium (assembly GCA_947474565.1). Lineage (GTDB taxonomy): Bacteria > Pseudomonadota > Alphaproteobacteria > Micropepsales > Micropepsaceae > Rhizomicrobium. The sequence continues at coordinate 56,986 of CANJIS010000006.1, read as the reverse complement.
CCCCGCCCTGCCAATCTAGAGGCAGAAGCCGGGTCAGCCCGCTCCAGTCCGATATCTTGCCCAGCATCCGCTCCAGGCGCTCCCGGGCTTCCTCGATCTGGAGCACTGGGGCGATGACCGGCTTGTAGGCCGTGCCGCCCAGTTTGCGCACCCGGTCGGTGGCATAGGCAGTCAGCAGGTCGTACAGCGTGTCCTTGTAGGTGCGCAGCTTGACGACATTGACCGGCTCCGGATCGCCACGCCCGAACACGTCGCGGTCCATCCGGTCACGGCCCATCAGCCGGGCCGCAGATTTGCGCATGGCGTCCAGCCGCTGCAAACGCCAGCGCAGCCGCGCCGCCATCTCATCAGCGCTGGGTTCGCCTTCCGGAATCTTTTCCTGCGGCAGAACCAGGCGTGATTTCAGGTAGGCCAGCCAGGCCGCCATCACCAGATAGTCGGCAGCCAGCTCCAGATTGATGCGCTTGGCCGCTTCGATGAATTCCAGATACTGGTCGGCAAGCTTGAGGATCGAAATCTTGGCGATATCGACTTTCTGATTGCGCGCCAGGGTCAGCAGAAGATCCAACGGACCTTCAAAGCCGTCCACCCGCACCATCAGCGCCTCTTCCGGGGCGGCAAGGGTGTTCACTTCAAAATCGTCGAAACTTTCGGCGGCGCTATTCATGCCCCGGCTCCCATCAACCCGGCCAGCCGCGTTTGCGCGGCCTGGGGATCAAAGCCCTCGTCCGGCACGCTCAGATGCGCCAGCGCCTGTTCACTGCGTTTCAGGCTCAACCCTTCCAACTCCTTCACTTCGGCCGCCACGTCTTTCATCTCGCCCATGTCGCCATTGCAGTGGAGCACCAGGTCGCAACCCGCGAACAGCGCCGCCTTCGCCCTGAGCGACAGGGGTCCGTCCAGCGCCTGCATGGACAGGTCGTCGGACATCAGTAATCCCTCAAATCCTATCTCACCGCGTATCACATCCCGAATGACTTTCGGGCTGGTGGTGGCAGGCCGCTGTGGATCAATCGAATCATAAACAACGTGGGCGGTCATCGCGATCGGGCAGGTATTCAGGCTGCGAAAAGTGACAAAATCGCTGGCCGAAAGCTCCGAAAGGCTGGCGCCAACCCGGGGCAGCGCCAGATGGCTGTCCGCTCCTGCGCGGCCATGGCCGGGGATATGTTTCATGACGGGCAAAACGCCCCCTTCCAGCAGCCCTTCGATCTGGGCCCGGCCCAGGGCGATCACGGTGGTGGGGTCGGCGGCAAAGGCGCGGTCGCCGATAATGTCATGGGAGCCGGGGACCGGCACATCCAGCACCGGCAGGCAGTCCACATTGATCCCCAGCTGCGTCAGGTCATGGGCGATCAGCCGGGCATTGAGATAGACCGCTTCCCGGGCCCGTTGCGGATTTTCGGCATGGAGTGCACCGAACGGGGCGGCGGGCGGGCGGGCGAGCCATTGGGGCGGCTTCAACCGCGCCACCCTGCCCCCTTCCTGATCAATCAGGATGGGCGCTTTGGCGTCGGCCACGGTATCGCGCAACTGCGCCACCAGCTTTTTTATCTGATCCGGAGACGCAACATTGCGCGCGAACAGAATGAAGCCCCAAGGCTTCACGTCGCGGAAAAAGTCACGCTCCTCGGCTGAAAGAACCAGCCCGGCACAGCCATAGATCGCGCGGCTTCTCATTACTTGCCGAGGAAGCAGCTGCCCCCGTCCGCCTTCAACCGTTCGCACATGGCCGCCGCAACGTCCTTGCTGGGAAAGCCGACAATGCGCAGCCGGTACCAGGTGCCTTTGTCGCCCAGATCGGCTTGCTGGACATTGCTGCTGGCGCTCGACAGCAGCGCGGCGTGCTTGCCCTTGTAAGCAGCCCAGGCCGAATCCGCTTCGGCCTGACTCTTATAAGCGCCGATCTGCAGCACAGACGTACCGCTTGCCGCCACAGGCGCCGCCACCGGAGCAGGCGTTGCGGCAGGCTGATTGTTCAGCGCCAGCGAACGCGGCGCAGCACTGGCAGGGCCCACCGGAACCGAAGCAGGCTTTGCGGGCGCAGGCGCCGGCAAAGCCGCCTTGGCAACAACCGTGGCTTGCTTCACAGGCGCTGCTGCGGGCTTGGCCACCGGCGGTGCTGGTGTTGCGGCGGCGATTTTCGGCGCTGCTGCGGTCATAGCCGTTTTCGGAGCAACGACAGGCGCGGTAACAACGGGCTTGGGTGCAGCAAGTGGCGGCGCAGGTGTGGAAGCGACCGGCGCGGGCTTGGCGGCGGGGGGCGGTGCGGGCGTGGCTGCAACGGGCGCGGGTTTGGCCGCCGGCGTCACAGCCGTGTCCACATCGTCATCCGCCGGCGCCGGCTGTTCGTAAATCTTGAAGCCCTTATACGGCTCGGCCACGCCGCCCGCATTTTGGGGGGCAACGCGCGCCGGACCATTTTCGGCGGTCAGCACCGGCGTTTCCGTCCGGCCCCGCGCCACGCCCTGGGTGTAGGCAAGCCAGACAACACCACCGAACATCGCCAGCACCAGCAGCGCCAGCACGATCAGAAGCGGCAGGCGCGAGCCTTCGACGTCTTCGTCATCTTTCGCGCCGTCAAAGACGCGCATGTCGTCGTTGGGCTCGTAAACGCCGCGCTCAAAATGGGCCATCAGATCAAGTTCCCGAATCTCGTGAGCCGGATTCTAGCACCCCTGAGCCCGCGAATCATCGTTTCTAAATTCAGAGCTGGATTTCGTTCCGGAAGACGCGGGCATATTCCGCCAGCGCATAGGTGTCGGTCATCCCGGCAATGTAATCGCGCACCACCCCGCCTGCGCCGCCCTGCCCGCATAACCTGGCCCAATCGGGCGGCAGCAGCGTGGGATCGGCAACAAAAGCCTCGAACAGGTCGGTGATCACCGCCTGGGCCCGGGTCATGGAAGCGATCACCCGTGGGTGCTGATACATATGGGTGAAGAGAAATTTCTTCAGCGCCTTGAGTTCTGCCTGCATCGGCCCCGATAGCGCCACCAGGGCATAGGGCAGCGCGCGCACCGCCTCGGCCGAACCCGGCCTGGCTTTGTCCAGCCGCGCCCCGGTCTCGGCGCGAAGATCATCCAGCAATGCACTCATCAGAGTACGGATCATCTCGCCGATGAAGCGGGAAAGTTCCAATTCGCCATAACGGGCCGACACCGCCTTGGCATGCGGCCCCGCCAACGGGGCATTCTGAATATCGCCGACGGAAAAAAGCTTGGCCCGAAGACCATCGTCAATGTCGTGATTGACGTAGGCGATATCGTCGGCGAGCGCGGCAATTTGGGCTTCGATCCCCGGCCATCGCGACAGTTCAAGCGTCCACCGCGCGTCAAAGCCCGCAATCGGCCCCGGCGCAGGCGGCGCAATCGGGCCGTTATGCTTGACCAGGCCCTCCAGCGTTTCCCAGGTGAGATTGAGACCGTCGAAATCGGCGTAGCGATGCTCAAGTTTGGTCACCAGCCGAAGCGCATGGGCGTTGTGATCGAAGCCGCCGATATCAGCCGTAACTGCTGCCAGCGCGTCTTCACCGGCATGGCCGAACGGCGTGTGACCCAGGTCATGCGACAGGGCAATCGTCTCGGCCAGGTCTTCATCCGCTTTCAAACTGCGCGCCAGGCTGCGCGCCAGCTGCGCCACTTCCAGCGAATGGGTGAGACGGGTGCGGTAATAATCGCCCTCATGCTCTACAAACACCTGGGTCTTGTGTTTCAGGCGGCGGAAGGCGGTGGAATGGATAATGCGGTCCCGGTCGCGGCTGTAACAGGTGCGGGTGGCGCTTTCTTCTTCCGGGTAAAAGCGGCCCCGGCTGCCCGTTACCCATGTCGCAAATGGGGCCAAAGGCATAGGCCCGGGAACCACCGGCCCCAGAAGCCGGCCAACAGGCAAATTTGCGGGCATTGAGCCCTTTGCGGACGCCATGGTCGGGACTACATAAGGTGCGTCGCCATCCCTGCCTAGAGCATCCATGACCGCTTTGCCCGTAACGATCTCCGCCCGTGCCGCCAAGCGGATTTCCGCCATTTTGGCGGCTGAGGCGCATCCCACCATGCTGCGGCTGGCGGTGACCGGGGGCGGCTGTTCCGGCTATTCCTACAATTTCGCCCTGGATGAGACGCAGGCGGATGACGATCTGATGCTGGAAGAAGCCGGGGCCAAAATCCTGATCGATCCGGTGTCGCTGGATTTCCTGGCGGGATCGGAAATCGATTTCAGCGACGACCTGATGGGCCAGGCCTTCAAGGTCAACAATCCCAACGCGACTGCCTCCTGCGGCTGCGGCACCAGCTTTTCCGTCTAATGAAAATTGCCACCTGGAACGTCAACTCCATCAAGGCGCGGCTGGAGCCGGCGCAGGCATGGATCAAGGACGCGCAGCCCGATGTGCTGTGCCTGCAGGAAATCAAATGCGTGGACGAGAATTTCCCGCGCGAGGTCTTTGAAGGCCTAGGCTATAATTGCGCCGTACACGGACAAAAGACCTATAACGGCGTTGCCATCCTGTCGAAGCGCCCGCTGGAAGACGTCACCCCGCGCCTGCCCGGCGGCGAAGACGATATTCAATCCCGATATCTCGAAGCAGTGGTGACGGGCGACAAAAGCGTGGTGCGGGTGGCTTCGATCTATGCCCCCAACGGCAACCCCTTCCCCGGCCCCAAATTCGATTACAAGCTGGCCTGGCTGGAACGTCTGCACCGTCACGCCAAGCGCCTGCTCGCCAATGAAGAGCCGGTTGTCCTGATGGGCGACTACAACATCATCCCCGAAGACAAGGACGCGTATAATCCCAAGGCATGGCTGAAGGACGCCTTGTTTCAGCCCGAGTCCAAGGCGGCGCTGCGGCGGCTGGAAAATCTGGGTTACACCGAGGCTTTCCGCGCCCTGCATCCGGAAGCCGGGAATTATACCTTCTGGGATTATTTCGGCTCCTGGGAGCGCGACAACGGCATCCGCATCGACCACATCCTGCTTTCACCCCAGGCTGCGGACCTGCTGCGGGCCTGCGAAATCGACCGTGACGTGCGCGGCGCCGCCGAGAAGCCTTCCGACCATGTCCCGGTGTGGTGCGAACTGGATATTTAACGGGCAGCCTGCGGCGTTGCTACGCTGCCGCTAGCAACGCTGGATAAGCCTTTTTCCCGGTCCACCACACCGGGTGAATCTCGATATCTGAATATCGCCGCATTTCTGGCTATAGTCGCGGCGAGATTCCGAAGGGCCATATGCGCTCACTTTGTCTTTTGCTGGCGATGATCGCGACTCTGGCCCTTCCGGCCGGAGCGGCCACACCTGCGCCGCCGCCGGAATTGATCACCCATATCGACAGCGTGATCGCCACCATGGACAGCGGCAATGTGCTGATCCAGGCGCGAGGTGCGGTGGGCAGCGGCGGCTGGCGCCAGGGCCGCCTGCGCCCGGCGAAAGGCGATGCCAACACCATTGTGGTGGAATTTGTCGCCTTGCCGCCTACGTCCGGCCGCGCGGTCATCGAGGGCTTGCTTCCCATCCATGCCGCCACCACCTTGCGCTGGCGGCGGGGCGTGGTGGCCGTCCGCGTGATATCCGGCTCCAACGAAATAACCACCGAGATCCTCAAGTAGTTTATCCATGCAAATCGATTTTATTTCCGACCCGGTCTGTCCCTGGTGTTTTATCGGCAAGCGCCGCCTGGCCCGCGCCATGGCGCTTCGGCCCAACATCATCTTTGAAGTGCGCTACCGCCCCTATCAGCTTGATCCCACCGTGCCGCGCGAAGGCGTGGATCGTGCCGCCTATATGACCGCGCGCTTCGGGGCCGACGCCATGCTGAAGGAGGCCCATGAGGCGATCTCGATGGAAGGCGTCAAGGAAGGCATCGAGTTCGCCTGGGAGGCAATCCATAAGCGGCCCAACACCATAAACGCCCATCGCCTGATCCACTGGGCCGAAGCCCAGGGCGTTCAGGACGAAGTGGTGGAAAAACTGTTCATCGCTTATTTCGAAAATGGCGATGATATCGGCGACATCCGCGTGCTGGCCGATATCGCCGATCTGTGCGGCATGGACGGCGCCGAAGTGGCCGGCATGCTGGAAAGCGATACCGACGCCCAATTGGTCGAGCGCGAAGACAAGCTGGCGCGGGAGATGGGCGTCACCGGCGTGCCGGCGATGATTTTCGGCAACCGCGTTGCGGTCACGGGCGCACGCGAGCCGGAAGTATTGGCGATGGTGATTGATAAAGCGCTGGATATGCTGGAGCAGCAGCCTGACGAGGCACAGCCCGAGGCTTAGGCCGCGTCCGCCACGACCTTGTTGCGGCCCGTTCTCTTGGCCCGATACAAAGCTTGGTCCGCACGGTGCAGCAAGGCGCCAGCACTGTCGCTCTCGCCTTCCGAACCGGCAATGCCGATGGAAATGGTGAGGTTGAGCGTCTTGGGATCGCGGCTGATCGGGAACGGCGTGGTCTCGATGCTCTTGCGCAGACGTTCCGACACCTGCATGGCGAAATTGATGTCGGTATCGGGCATCACCACCACGAATTCCTCACCGCCATAGCGGCAAGCCAGATCGATGCCGCGCACATTGGCGGCAATGCGGCCGGCGAATTCCTTCAGCACTTCGTCGCCGATATCATGGCCGTAAGTGTCGTTGACCGCCTTGAAGTAATCGATGTCCATGATCACAAAGGCGATGGGCTTGCCGGTCTTCTTGGCGGTCTCGACCAGGTTGTCGAGATGGCGGCTCATATAGCGGCGGTTATGCAAGCCGGTGAGCTGATCGGTGATCGCCATTTCCAGCGACAGCTGCACATTGTGGCGCAGCCGGTCGGCATAGCGTTTCTTGCGCAGCTGGGTGCGCACGCGCGCCACCAGTTCATTCTTGTCCACCGGGCGGGTGAGATAGTCGTTGACGCCCATTTCCAGCGCCTGTGTCAGCTTGCGGCGGTCGCCGTCGGACACCACAACGAGAATGGGTACATTGCGGCCTTCCGGCAGAGAGCGAAGCTGCGAGCAAAGGCGCAAGCCGTCGAAGCTGCGCATGCCCAGGCTGACCACCACAAGATCGGGATCGCCGCCCTTCACCCGCACCATGGCTTCTTCGAACGTGTCCACGCTGGATACGCCATGCATCGGCTGCAGCGCGGCGCTGAACCAGGCAGCGGATTCGGCGCGGTCTTCAATCACCAGAATACGGCCGGACTGATTGTTGTCGGTCATGGCTTCGGCGGGATCGATCAGGCCCATGCCCTGGCCGGTATTCTCGCGCATCCGAAGTTCGTCGGTCATCATCTTCAACCGCACCAGCGAACGCACCCGCGCAAACAGGGCGGCGTCATCCACCGGCTTGGTGAGGAAATCATCCGCGCCCGCTTCCAGGCCGGCAACGCGGTCGGACGGCTGGTCCAGCGCGGTCACCATCACCACGGGAACATGGGCGGTCTTGGGATTGGCTTTGATGCGGCGGCAGACTTCGAACCCGTCCATGCCCGGCATCATCACGTCCAGCAGCACGATATCGGGCGCGGTCTCGGAAATCCGGGCCAGACATTCCAGACCGTTGAATGCGGTGACGACGTCGAAATACTCAGCCGTCAGCTTTGCTTCGAGCAGCTTGACGTTGGAGAGAATGTCGTCGACGACAAGAACGCGGGCCGTCATGTGTTATCCGATGAAGCGGCGAACGGTTTCCAGGAAGCCCGTCACGGAAATCGGTTTGGAGATATAGGCCTCGCAACCGCCCTGGCGGATAACGTCTTCGTCGCCCTTCATCGCGAAAGCGGTGACGGCGACCACGGGAATGGATTTGAGGCTGTCATCCTCTTTCAGCCATTTGGTCACTTCCAGGCCGGACACTTCAGGAAGCTGGATGTCCATCAGGATCAGGTCGGGGTGATGCTCGCGCGCGATATCCAGCGCTTCCATGCCGTCCTTGGTCTGGAGGATGTTATAGCCATGGGCATCCAACAGGTCGTGGAAGAGCTTCATATTGAGCTCATTGTCCTCCACGATCAGGACTGTTTTGGTCTTGGCGTCCATGACTTCAACTCCCGGGCCAGGGCATGCCGAAAACTTTTGGGATGGCACACGTCCCTGGATGCACAGTATTAAGGAGAAGGTCTTAACGCCGTCTTGACGATGCCCCACGCAATGAGCCCGGAAAGGGCAGAAATACTGGGTCTTGAAGCCCTGGGCTGGCTTGCCGCCGAGCCGGACGCCCTGGACAAGTTCCTGGCGGCGAGCGGGGTATCGGGCGCGGAGTTGCGCGATGCCGCTGGCAGCCCCGAACTGACCATCGCGATTTTCGATTTCCTTTTGGCCCATGAGCCCTTTCTGCTGGCTTTTTGCGAAGCCAGTGGCAGCGATGCCGCCAGCCTCCACCGCGCCCGCCACACGCTCCAGCCGGATAGCTTCTAATGTCTGTCGGGATCGACATGGGCGGCACCAAGATCGAGGCGGTGGCGCTGGACGCTTCCGGCGCGGAAATATTCCGCGAGCGGCGCCCGACGCCGCGCCATGATTATGACGCCACGGTGAAGCTGGTGGCAGAACTGGCGGCGGCGGCGGAGAACCGCCTGGGACCCCAGCGCGGCATCGGCGTCGCCATTCCCGGTTGCATCAGCCCCAAAACCGGTCTGATAAAAAATGCCAATTCCACCTGGCTGAATGGCAAACCACTCGCCGCCGATCTGGCGGCCGCGACGGGGCGCGAGATGGCGCTGATCAATGACGCCAACTGTTTCGTGCTTTCAGAAGCAACCGATGGCGCGGGCCAAGGCGCCGAGGTGGTGTTCGGCGTCATCGCCGGCACCGGCGTCGGCGGCGGCGTGGCGGTACATGGCCGCGTTCTGGAAGGCGGCCACAGGCTGGCGGGCGAATGGGGCCACAATCCCCTGCCCGGCATGACGGTCGAAGAATGGCATGAAGCGCCGCTGTGTTATTGCGGCAAGCGCGGCTGCATCGAAAGCTGGTGCAGCGGGCCGGCCTTGTCCGAAGACTTCAAACGCCATGGCGGCAGCGAACTGACCGCCGATGCAATCTCTGCCTCAGACCATCCAGCCGCCAAGGCCGCGATGGCACGCTGGACCGATCGCTTCGCCCGCGCGCTCGCCACCGTGGTCAATATCCTTGATCCCGATGTGATTGTGCTGGGCGGCGGTCTTTCGAATATCCAAAGTCTTTATCGTGACTTGCCGCCGCTGGTGGAGCGCCATTCCTTCAGCGCCGAAGCACCGACGCGGATCGTGCCGAACAAACATGGCGACTCGAGCGGGGTTCGTGGTGCAGCCTGGTTGGCTCCCAAATGAAAGACTGGCCCGCCTTCTGCCGCGATTGCCTTGTAGATGCGGTAGCTGGTGAGTCCTGCTCCAACTGTGGCGGCACCCGCATCCTCACCCATCCGGAACTCAATCAGCTTTCCATCGCCCATATGGATTGCGACGCCTTCTATGCCGCCATCGAAAAGCGGGACGATCCAAGCCTGAAAGACAAGCCGCTGATCGTGGGCGGAGAAACGCGCGGCGTGGTTTCCACCTGTTGCTATATCGCCCGCAAATATGGCGTGCGCTCCGCCATGCCCATGTTCCAGGCAAAAAAGCTGTGTCCGAAGGCCGTGATCGTCAAGCCGCGCCACAGCCATTACGCCGCTGTCGCCAAAGAGATACGCGGCTTCTGCCAAGAGCTGACGCCGCTGGTGGAGCCCTTGTCGCTGGACGAAGCCTATCTGGATCTTTCCGGCACCGAGAAAATGCAGGGCCGTTCCCCGGCGCGCACCATGGCGGCGCTGTCGGCCCGCATCGAAAAGGAAATCGGCATCAGCGTTTCGATTGGCCTGTCCTACAACAAGTTCCTCGCCAAGCTCGCGTCCGAGCTGGACAAGCCGCGCGGCTTTGCCGTTCTGGGCAAGGGCGAAGCCAAATCCTTCCTGCGCGACAAGCCGGTGGGGATCATTCGCGGCGCAGGCAAGGTGCTTGCCGCCAAGCTGGAACGCGATGGCTATGCCACCATCGGCGCTCTGGCCCAAGCCGATACACGCGAGTTGGCGACCCGCTATGGCGCCACTGGATTATGGCTGGCGCGCGTCGCCCAGGGCGAAGACAGCCGCCGCGTCGATCCGGGTGGCGAAATGAAGACCATCTCCTCGGAAACCACGTTCGACAAAGACTTGTCGCGCCTGGCCGAGCTGGAAAAGATTCTCTGGCGTCAGGCTGAGCGTGTCTCCGCACGTGCCAAATCTTATGACATGGCGGGACGCACTATCGTGCTGAAGCTCAAGACTTCCGATTTTCACCTTCGGACCCGCAGCACCTCGCTGGATGCCCCCACCCAATTGGCGGATCGCATTTTCCGCACGGCGCTGATGGCCTTGAAGCGGGAGGCAGACGGCACCCGCTTCCGCCTGCTGGGCGTGGGGCTTTCGGGCCTGGCCCCCGCCACCGGGGCCGATCCCCAGAGCCTGATCGACCCGCAGAACGACAAACGCGCTGCAGCCGAGCGGGCGATGGACAAAATCCGCTCGAAATTCGGCGGCGCATCCGTAAATAAGGGTCGCGGCTTGCGCTGATCGGTGCCTCTGGGGTCTTATGAAGGCCGCAACTCCAGCCCTCATCCCCCCAGATTCACATCATGTCAAAGATTGAACAGCGCCTGCGCGAAATGGGAATGCTCCTCCCCGAACCGCCCAAGCCGGTCGCCAGCTATGTTCCCTTTACGATCAGCGGCAAGCTGGTGACGATTTCCGGTCAGATTCCCGCCGGGCCGAAGGGCCCGGTCTATGTCGGCAAGCTGGGCGACACCATTTCCCTCGAAGACGGCAAGGCGGCAGCCCAGCTTTGCGCCCTCAACCTGATCGCGCAGTTGAAAGCCGCCTGCAATGGCGATCTGGACCGCGCCCGGCGATGCCTGCGGCTGGGCGTATTCGTCAACGCCACGCCCGATTTCACCCAGCATCCTGAAATCGCCAATGGCGCATCGGATTTCATCGTTCAGCTTATGGGCGAAGCCGGCAAGCATGCCCGCGCCGCCGTGGGCGCGCCGTCCCTGCCGCGCGGCGTGGCGGTGGAAGTCGAAGGTCTTTTTGAGATTGAGTAAGCGGGCCCGGATTGACTGACGCCACACCTACGGCACGCCTGGTGACCAGCGCCGCCGCCATCGGGGCCGATGCCTGGAACGCCTTGGCCAATCCGGACGGCGCGCGTGATCCGCATCCTTTCACGACGTATGAATTTTTTGCGGCGCTGGAGCAATCCGGATCGGCCGCACCCGCGTCCGGCTGGCAGCCTTGTCATCTGGCGTTGGAAAGCGCGGGCGCGATCAAGGCGCTGATGCCGCTTTATCTCAAAAACCACAGCCAGGGCGAATATGTTTTCGATCACGCCTGGGCTGATGCCTTGGAGCGGGCGGGCGGCGATTATTATCCCAAGCTGCAATGCGCGGTGCCCTTCACCCCGGTGACCGGACCACGGTTACTGGGAAGCGCCGAACACTTCCCGCTACTGCTGGAAACCGCCAAAGCAGTGACGCGGCAGACGCAAGCCTCATCATTGCACATCACTTTTCTCACTGAGGTGGAATGGCAAGCCGCAGGGAACGCCGATTATCTGCTGCGCACCGACCGGCAGTTTCATTGGAAGAATGACGGCTATCGCGACTTTGAGGATTTTCTGTCGCGCCTGTCGTCCGCCAAACGCAAAAATCTCCGCAAGGAACGCGCTGCCGTGCGCGAGGCGGGTGTGGAATTCGAACATCTTACCGGCAGCACGCTCACCGAAGCCCATTGGGACCGGTTTTTCGATTTTTATACAGATACCAGCAGCCGCAAATGGGGCGACCCGTACCTCACCCGCGATTTCTTCAGCCGCATCGGGGCCACACTGGCCGATCAGATATTGCTGGTGATGGCGAAAAAAGACGGATTGTATATCGCCGGCGCGCTCAATCTGTTCGGCAACGGCACGCTCTATGGCCGCAACTGGGGCACAGTTGAGAGCCTGCCCTTCCTGCATTTCGAAACCTGCTATTATCAGGCGATTGATTTCGCCATCGCGCGCGGCTTGAACAAAGTCGAAGCAGGCGCCCAGGGAACGCACAAGCTGTTGCGCGGCTATATGCCGGAAGAAACCTACAGCGCCCATTACATCGTCCATCCCGGGCTGGCCGGCGCGGTGGACAATTATCTCGCCCGCGAACGCGACGCGATCCGGGAAAACATCGATGAACTGACCGCCCAGGGTCCGTTCAAGAAGCTCTGATGTCATGGCCCGCCGGAGTGCGGGCCATCCAGTTGACGCAGTACCAGTCCATCCGCGAATGTCCCGCACCGCGTTTGGGTCACCTGGATGGCCCGGATTCCCGGGCCATGACAATTTCAGTTTGGGGCAACCAGATGTCTTACGACCACAACAACGTCTTCGCCAAAATCCTGCGGGGCGAAATTCCCTCGGTGAAAGTCTATGAAGACGCCCAGACTCTGGCCTTCATGGATGTGATGCCCCAGGCAGAAGGACATGTGCTGGTCATCCCGAAAGAGGCTGCGGAAAACCTGTTCGATCTGTCGGCGGAAGGCGCCGCCGCCCTGATCGCCACCACCCAGAAAGTGGCCAAGGCGGTGCAGATGGGTCTGAACGCGCCCGGCGTCATGCTGGCGCAGCTCAATGGTTCAGCTGCTGGTCAAAGCGTGTTTCACATTCATTTCCACGTCATCCCCCGGCATGGTGGTGTTGACATGGCGCTGCATGCCCGCGACATGGTGGATCCCAGGACGCTTGAACCCATCGCCGCAAGAATAAGGAACGCTCTATGATCGTCGAACGCGCCATCTTCGCCATCAAGCCCGGCACCAGCAAAGCGGACTTTACCGCCGCCTATGCCTTGGCCAAGCCGCACATCGCCGGCTCAAAAGGCTTTCACAAGATCGAGTTGCGGCAAGGCGTGGAGAATCCGGACAGCTGGCTGCTGCTGGTGTGGTGGGACACGGTGGAAGACCATATGAAAGGCTTCCGCGAATCCGACGCCTTCGCCGAATGGCGCAAGCATCTGGGACCGTTCTTCGCCAGCCCACCCGCAGTCGAGCATTACGAAGAAACTATCTAGACAACCGGCTTCTTCTTGGACGACTTCATCGGCGCGCGCGGCTTGGCCTCCGCAGCGGGAATGAACTCGAACGCCAGCTTGTCGGCCTCGCGGTCCAGCAGCACACGCACTGTGCCGCCATCCTTCAGCTTGCCGAACAGAATTTCATCCGCCAGCGGCTTTTTAATGTGATCCTGTATCACTCGCTCCAGAGGCCTGGCGCCGAAGGCGTCGTCATAGCCCTTCTCACCCAGCCAGCGCGTGGCTTCGGGCGTCAGTTCAAAGGTAACGTCGCGGTCGGCAAGCTGATCTTCCAGTTCCAGCACGAACTTCTCCACCACCTTGTCGATGGTGCCGCGACTGAGCGGCGCAAAGGTGATGACCGCATCCAGGCGATTGCGGAATTCGGGCGTGAACAGCTTTTTGATCGCTTCCTCGTCCTCGCCTTCCCGCTTGCCGCGGCCGAAGCCGATGGCTTCCTTGGCGGCGTCCGACGCGCCCGCATTGGTGGTCATGATCAGAACCACGTTGCGGAAGTCGATCTTCTTGCCGTTATGGTCGGTGAGCTTGCCGTGATCCATCACCTGCAAAAGAATGTTGAACAGGTCGCCATGGGCCTTTTCGATTTCGTCCAGCAACAGCACGCAATGGGGATGCTGATCGACGCCGTCGGTCAGAAGGCCGCCCTGGTCGAAGCCGACATAGCCCGGGGGGGCGCCGATCAGGCGGCTGACGGTATGGCGTTCCATATATTCCGACATGTCGAAGCGCAGGAATTCCACGCCCATGATCTTGGCGAGTTGCTTGGCGACTTCGGTCTTGCCGACGCCGGTGGGACCAGAGAACAGATAAGAGCCAATCGGCTTTTCCGGCTGGCGCAAACCGGCACGCGCCAGCTTGATCGCCGTTGAAAGGGCGTGAATGGCATTGTCCTGGCCATAGACGACTTGGCGAAGATCGCCTTCCAGGTTGCGCAGCGCTTCGGTGTCGTTCTTGGACACGGATTTGGACGGGATGCGCGCCATCTTGGCAATGACGTCTTCCACTTCCTTGACGCCGATCACCTTGCGCCGCTTGCTCTCGGGCAGCAGCATCTGCGAGGCACCCACTTCGTCGATCACATCGATCGCCTTGTCGGGCAGCTTGCGGTCATTGATGTATTTGGCCGACAGATCCACCGCCGCCTTCACCGCGTCGGCGGTGTAGCGCACTTTGTGGTAATCCTCGAAATAGGACTTGATGCCCATCAGGATCTTGACCGAATCCGCAATGGTGGGCTCGGCGACATCGATCTTCTGGAAACGGCGCACCAGGGCGCGGTCCTTCTCAAAATACTGACGGTATTCCTTGTAGGTGGTCGAACCGATGCAACGCAGGATGCCCGCCGCCAGCGCCGGCTTCAGCAGGTTGGAGGCATCCATCGCCCCGCCCGATGTCGCGCCCGCGCCAATCACGGTGTGAATCTCGTCGATGAACAGGATGGCGCCTTTGACGCCTTCCAGTTCTTTCACAACGGTCTTCAACCGTTCTTCGAAATCGCCGCGATAGCGGGTGCCCGCGATCAGCGAACCCATATCGAGTGAATAGATGATGCTGCCGCGCAGAACTTCCGGCACTTCATTGTTGATGATCTTGCGCGCCAGGCCTTCGGCGATGGCGGTCTTGCCCACGCCGGGATCGCCCACGAACAACGGGTTGTTCTTCTGGCGGCGGCAGAGAATCTGGATGGTGCGTTCCACTTCGGCGTGACGGCCGATCAGCGGGTCCACCCGGCCGGACTTGGCCTTCTCATTCAGGTTGACGCAATAAGCCTCCAGAGCTTCGGTACCCTGCTTGTTCGGTTTCTCGCCTTCTTCCTCATCGTCCGTGCCGCGCGCCGGCTTGGGCTGGCTCATGCCCGGACGCTTGGCGATGCCGTGGCTGATATAGCTCACCGCATCCAGCCGGTTCATGTTCTGCTCATGCAGGAAATAGACGGCGTGGCTTTCGCGCTCGGTGAACAGCGCCACCAGCACATTGGCGCCGGTGACTTCATCGCGGCCGGAATTCTGGACATGCAGCACGGCGCGCTGCACCACGCGCTGGAATCCGGTGGTAGACTTGGCTTCCTCGCCATCCTCGATCACCAGCGTGACCAGTTCCTCATCGACATATTTCTGGACCGCGCGGCGCAGCGCCTCGGTGTCCACATTGCAGGCTTTCATCACCTGGCCGGCATCGGCGTCATCCATCAACGCCAGCAGCAGATGTTCCAGGGTTGCGTATTCATGATGCCGGTCGCTGGCAAGTTTGATGGCGTGATGCAGGGCCGTTTCCAAACTGCGCGAGAGTGATGGCATCGCTACTCCTTTTCCATCGTACACTGTAGAGGATGTTGATGACGGCGGGCGAATTCAATGACCTGCGCCACTTTTGTTTCCGCCACCTCATAGGTGAACAACCCGCACACCCCCACGCCATGGCGGTGGACATGCAGCATCACTTCGACGGCATCTTCCCGGCTCTTGGCGAAGAATTTTTCCAGGATATGGACAACGAACTCCATCGGCGTGTAGTCGTCGTTGAGGAGCAGCACCTTGTAGAGTGACGGCTTTTTGACCTTGGGGCGTGTCTTCGTGACGATACCGCTGCCGGTACCGTCCTTGCCCTTGCCGTCATTGTTGTCGCTATTGTCTCTCATGGAATGTATCCGGGAGCAGTCTAGACCATGATTTGCGCCCTGCTAAAGCGCAGAATGAGACAAATAGTGACAGGACATGAAAAGAAAAAGGCCCGGAACAGCGTTCCGGGCCTTGTCTTAACTTTTCGACGAAACGATTTAGACGGCGCGCGCCGACTGAACCACTTCCGCCCAGGCTTCGGCGCGGCCTTGAAGCGGCGCAAAGCTGTCCTTGGAGGCGGCGGTGAACAGCGCGGAAACCTTGGTCAGCTGGCTGACATAAGCTTCAAAAGCGCTCTTGGCGTAGTCGGTCTGAAGCGCGAAAGCTTCATGGACAGACTTGGCGCCCAGGATCGCCTTACCGGCAGCAACCGATTCCTCGATCGCGTCCTTGGAGTAGGAATAAATCTCGCTGTTGATGGTCTCGACGCTCTTGCCCGCGACCGTGGCGGACTTCATGTAAGCTTCCACCGTGTCTTTGCCGTAGCCCAGAGCGGTGTCGTAATTTTTGATGGCCTTCTCGAAGCCGGCCTTGATGGTCTCGGCGCCGTTGAAGAATGTCTGTTCAGCCGACGCGGAGGTCTTTTCGGCGGCCGTTTTTGCCTTGCTCATATTGTACCCTTTCCCTGATCAAATCTGTTGACGGCCCGGGGGGTGCTCGATCCGCTGCCTGTTGCACTGCAACATGAGTTATATGCCTATGGCCAGTTGGCTCGTCAAGGCAATTTGTTGCGACGCAGCAAAATAATTTGCGGGAACAATTGCCCTGCTGCCCCCTCACCTAAACGCTGGAAAATGCATGGGGATTCGTCGTTCTGCTTGCGCCCAGAGGCGCAATTTGGTCTTTTGGCTATCTGGACTTTGGAATCACTGGGGACGCTAGGTTGGAGCCTCGCCTTCGACTATTGAGCCAGCTTTTCGCCAAGACCCTGGTCCTGGCGCTGGTTCTGGCCGGGCTTTTGGCATCGCCGGCCTCGGCAGCGGTCAAAAAACGGGCGGCCGTACCCGCCAAGTCCCGCATCAGCCGCATACCCGTCGGGGCCACCGATCCCACCAAGGACGCCGCCCTGATCGTTGACGGGGCCACCGGCAAGGTTCTGTTCGCCCGCAATGCGACGCTGGAACGTCATCCCGCCTCGCTAACCAAGATGATGACCCTCTATCTGCTGTTCGATGCCCTCAAACAGGGCAAAGTAACCATGCAAACCCAGATGCCGGTCTCGCTTCATGCCCAAGTGCAGAAGCCGACCAAGCTTTCGCTCCGCCGCGGCCAGACCATCGATGTCGATACCGCGATCCGCGCCATCGTGATCCGCTCTGCCAATGACGTGGCGGTGGTGATCGCAGAAGCCCTGGGCGGCACCGAAATTCATTTCGCCGAAATGATGAATGAAAAAGCCCGCGCCCTGGGCATGAAGGAAACCAATTATCACAACGCATCGGGCCTGCCCGATCCGCTGCAGATCACCACGGCCACCGACCTGGCCGTTCTGGCGCGCCGCCTGGCCTACGACTTTCCGCAATACTTCCCCTATTTCGGCACCACCGGTTTCACCTACAAAGGCGTCTACTATCCCACCCACGACAACCTGATCGGCAAGTATGCCGGGGCCGATGGCATCAAGACCGGTTATGTCGGCGCCAGCGGGTTCAACCTGGCTTCCTCGGTGGTGCGCAATGGCGTGCACCTGATCGGCGTTGTGATGGGCGGACGCACCGCCGTACGCCGCGATCTGGAAATGATGCATCTGATGGATGTGGAATTCGCCGACATCGCCGCCAACCCCACACTGGTGGCGCGTGCCACCGTGCCGTGGCAGGCCGTCGCGTCGGCAACGCCGCCGCCCGCGGTGGCCGGTTTCAGGCTGGCGCCGCCGGCTGGCGGCTATTCGGTCAGCCAGATGGCTGCCTTGACGGCGCCGCAGCAGCCGGCGCAGCAACTTTCCGCCCTGCCCGCGACGGCGGTTGCCGCCAATGCCGACGAAGACGCTGCTGAAGCCCATCGCGCGCCGGATGAAAACTTCACCGTCATTCACGCGGAGACGCCAAAGCCTGCGGCGCCCGCTGTTGCCAAACCCGCGCCGGCCAAACCGGCGATAGTTGCCAGCCTGATGATGGGCAAGTCGCAGATCGTGACCTCAAAGCCGCCCACCCCACCCGTTGTCGCCAAACCGGCTGTGGTGGCGAAGCCGGCTGCTGTTGCTCCGCCGGCCGTTGCGCCCGCAAAACCGCAACAGGTGGCAAGCATTGCGCCGAGCCTCAGGGCCGGCGTGGCTGAAACTGCCGCCATGCCCGGTCAGTGGATCGTCCAGATCGGCGCATTCGGCAACCAGACGCTGGCCCAGGCGCAGCTGAAAGACTTTGTCGCCAAGGCCAAGGATATTATCGGAGAAGCGGACCCCATCGTCGCGCCGATCACGTCGCGCGGCAAAACGCTGTATCGCGCACGCTTCGGTCCTTATGCCGAAGCCGAAGCGCGCAATGTCTGCACCCAGCTGGAACAGCGCCATCAAAGCTGTCTGGCCGTCGTCACGCGTTAAAGCGGTCCAATGACATACCCTCCTGTTGTCACCACGGTGGCCGAGCTGCGCCACATGCTTATGCCCTGGCGCAAAGATGGCGTTGCGCTGGTGCCCACCATGGGTGCGCTGCATGACGGGCACCTCTCTCTGGTCGAAGCCTGCAAAAAGAAAACACCGCATGTCGCGGTCAGCATCTTCGTCAATCCTACCCAATTCGCGCCGCATGAGGATTTCAATTCCTATCCCCGCGATCTGGAAGCCGACCGCGCCAGGCTGACATCGGTGGGCGCTTCGATGATCTTCGCGCCCACCGCAAAGGAAATGTATCCCGACGGCTTTGCCACCACCTTGCTTATGAAGGGACCGGCGGCCGGACTGGAAACAGATTTCCGCCCGCATTTCTTCGACGGCGTCGCCACGGTTGTCGCCAAACTTCTGATCGCCGCCATGCCCGACTGGGCTGCGTTCGGCGAAAAGGATTATCAGCAATTGCTGGTGGTGAAGCGGCTGGCGCTGGATCTGGCGCTGCCGGTTGAAATACTTCCCGTCGCCATCGCCCGCGAAGCCGATGGCTTGGCGATGTCGTCGCGCAACGCGTATCTGACGCCCGCTGAGCGCCAGATCGCGGGCAAGCTCAATCGGGTGATGAAGGATGTGATCGCCCTGCTGGAACGGGGCGCCAGCATTGCCGAAGCCCAGACGCTGGGTACCACCGCCTTGAAAGCAGCCGGTTTCGACAGCGTGGATTATCTGGCGTTGCGCGATGCTGCGGATTTTACGCCCGTCACGCAGACCGGCGCGCCCGCGCGCCTTCTGGCGGCGGCGCGCATCGGCAAAACGCGCCTCATCGACAACATGGCTGTCTAGAGAAGCCCCAAGGCGGCAAGCTCTTGCTGCAGCGCCGCCGGCAATCCCTTGGCGCCTTTGATATCGGCGATATCAGCAGGCGCTTCCTTGGCATCCAGATAACGCCAGCCCTGGAACGCGGCGCGCGGCCGGCGCGCCACCGGCACCAGCTTTTTGTCATACACCAGCCCGCAATGCGGCACCCCTTCGCGCGTCAGCGGCCGCAGCGCGATCAGCTTCTGACGCGCCGCGATCTGGCCCTTGATCACCCAATAGAGCGAACCGCCATCCAGCAGCTCCTCGGCCCGCTTGGGCGTCTGGCGGGTGACATGGACCAGTTCCGGCTTCTGGCCTTTCTTCTTCTTTTCGGCCAGCCGCTGTTTCTGCCAACGGGCCAATACCTCAAGGGAATCCACGCCAACACAGAGTTTGATGAGATGGAGCATGGGTTTTTCTTAACAGGCGCAGGGCCGCTTGTCTTGAGGGCTTTGGATTGCTAAACCCCCGCCCCTACCAGCTTTTTCCTGACTGTGCGGTCGTGGCGGAACGGTAGACGCACTACCTTGAGGTGGTAGCGGGGCAACCCGTGGAAGTTCGAGTCTTCTCGACCGCACCATTCAAAAAGCGCCCGCCCAAGCGGGCGCTTTTTTCATGGCAGGACAGGCAGGCCGCGCCCCTTATGGAGAAATTGAAACGGTCACAATCTCTATGTCGAATTTATCGGGCACGTCGACAAGTCTTCGGCGGTTCAGAATTTCGAACTTGAGGGACGAAAGTCCATCGGTGGAATAACAGGAGCTTGAGCGGCGCTGCGCATTCGTGGAGCCGCTGGGGAAGCGCTGGTCAAACAGCGCCTCGTTCCTCAAAAAGCTCGGCACGCGCGCAACATCCCCGGAGGTCGAAACGGCAAAGCCGTGATGCTCATGCAGCAAGAGCTTGAACTCGCCGCTTCGGTGTTCATACGGCACGTCACCGATGCCGGTGCGCAAGGCAAGATCGGCATCCTCAAAACCATAGCCCCAATATGTGTTGCTGTAGCCGTTGATATTTTCAAAGCAGGAATTCTGGAAAATAACCGCGCCGCCGTAGAAATCCTTCGCATGGGGAACAATAAGCCCTCCGGCGTAAGCCTGTTCAAACCCGCCTTGGACCAGAGGGGCCCAACCCGCAGGAGTGCGATAATTCACATGGACGGGCAGAAAATCCACGTCATGAAAACAGGTGGCCGAGGTGGCCTGACGGGACAAGACAAACCCGATATTTTTCAATGCGCCGCGGTTGAATTCCAGCCCCGGCTCTTGCTCGATTATTTTCAAGACGACGCGGTCAGCCCAGTTGTTCAAAGGCTGCTGAAAATACGCCAGCATATGGGGCATGAAGAGTTCGAGGTGAGCTGCTCTATCTCTATAGGGAACAACGAATCCAAAATTGGTCATGCGACAATGCCTTCCCAATCATGATGCGGTTACCAAATCGCTTCGTTTCAATCACCTTTAGAACTGCAGAAAACTCAGGACGTAAAAAACCAGGCGCCGTTTCCGGCGCCTGATCTTCAAGCTCGAATTTTCTTAGGGATATTTCTTGCCCAGCTGATACGTGAAGTTGCGCGGCAGGACATATTTCGGGTCCGGACGAATGCTCAGATACGTCACGCCGGAAGCCGGAATATCGGTCCAGCCATGCGGCACGCCCGCCGGGATCACCATCACGTCACCCACCACCATTTTCTGGGAAGTGAAATTGCCCACGGCCTGGCCACTGCAGGACGGACCATTCAAAATCTTGGTCACAATGCCTTCGGGATCCGAACGGCGGCCGGCCAGCACCTGGCCACCCGTCACCAGCGTGCCCGAGCCCTTGGTCACGATGTAGGTCTCGGGGGTCGCGTCATGCTGGATCATGCCCTTGGGGCCCAGCTTGGCGCCGGCGGGCGCTGTGGCGACACCGCAGGCCGGCTGCTTGGCGGCAGCGGCGGCATTGGCCTGCTGTGCTGCGGTCGGTGCGGCGGCCGGGGCATTGGAGGGCCCGCGATTCACAACGGCGACGGCCATCTGATAGCCCTGACCCATCTCCATGGTCTTGATAGTGTGATCACCCATCGAGTCCTTCAGGATGCTCTCGATGGTGGCGTTGCTGATGAAGGTGGATGCGGTGGGCTTGGGGGCCATGGCCTGGGCCAGGACACCGGTAGCAGCAAGGCAGAGCACGGTTGTGCCCAGAACGATTTTATTCATTTCTCTCTCTCCCTGATGAAAACGGAACCGCTCTCCGTTTCCCCGGAGTTTCAGATTCCAACGACAGGTTTTTATCCCTTCGGCGCCCGGCCGGGAAGGCAGCGGCCCTGCCTAGGATATGGGCAACATCAACAGGGCCGAACGCGGCATTGCTGAGTCCGCGGTTGAACGGACGCGAACAAGCGCCTTTGTTCTCATGTTTTTGTACAATTTTGCATGCCACGGAAATGATCCGCATCGGGCATTTTTCCCCCTCGGTTTTGACAAGAAAACTGACCATTTCTGGCCCTCCGGCGGCTGGCAGCGTATTGCGACTCCTACCGAGCGTGTGTAAAGCTGAGCCCACAATATATGGAGGGATAAAGGCGCGGGGCTTCTCGCCTGTCACCTCTGTGTCGGGAAAGGGAAACGTTCAATGTCTCATCGCACCATGTTGCGCTTGTCATCGGTCGCGGCCGTCGCGCTCGCGCCGTTCATGCTTGCCGCCGCCGTCAACGCGCAAGGCTATACGCCGTCCACCACCAAGGGCGACTGGCCGATGTATTTCGCCGACCCGTCGGGTTCGCGCTATTCGGCAGGTTCCGATCAGATCACCGGCCAGAACTTCAACAAGCTGGAGCTCGCCTGGCACTTCAAGACCGACTCGCTCGGCGCCCATCCGGAATTCAAGCTGGAAGGCACTCCGATCGAAGTGAACGGCGTGGTTTACACCACCGCCGGTTCGCGCCGAGCGGTTGTGGCGCTGGACGCCAAGACCGGTGAACTGAAGTGGGTCTATTCCATGAATGAAGGCCTGCGCGCCGCTGTCGGCCCGCGCCAGCTTTCCGGCCGTGGCGTGTCCTACTGGACTGACGGCAATGGCGATGACCGCATTCTCTACATCACCACCGGCTATCGCCTGGTGTCACTGAACGCCAAGACCGGCCAGCCGATCGACAGCTTCGGCGATCACGGCATGGTGGATCTGAAGGTCGGTGCCTACACCGGCGTGATGGGCCAGCCCGCCACCTATAAGCAGATCGATCTCACCACCGGTGAAATCGGCCTGCACTCCACCGCCACTGTTGTCGGTGACTCGGTGTTCATCGGTTCGGCCTTCAAGGAAGGTTCGCAGCCCCTGGAGCAGAACAACACCAAGGGCATCACGCGTTCCTATGACGCCAAGACCGGCAAGCTGAACTGGACCTTCCACAACATCCCGCAGAAGGGTGAGTTCGGTTACGACACCTGGGAAAAGGGTTCTGCCGACTATAACGGCAACACCGGCACCTGGGCCTCGATGACCGCCGATAAAGAATCCGGCATGGTCTATGTCCCGATCGAAGATCCCACCAACGACGCGTTTGGCGGCGGCCGTCCGGGCAACAATTTGTTCGGTGACAGCATCGTCGCGCTGGATTTTAATACCGGCAAAATGCGCTGGTACTACCAGCTCGTTCATCACCCGATCTGGGACTATGACTCGTCCTCGCCGCCGCTGCTGGTCGACATCACTGTTGATGGCAAACCGATCAAGGCTGTCGCGGTTCCGTCCAAGCAGGCCTTCCTCTACACCTTCGACCGCATCACCGGTAAGCCGGTGTGGCCGATCAATGAGAAGGCCGTGCCGCAAACCAATGTGCCTGGCGAAAAGACCGCCAAGACACAGCCCTTCCCGACCAAGCCGGCAGCTTATGCGCGTCAGGAAATCACGGACGCCGACCTGATCGACTTCACGCCGGAAATGAAGAAGGAAGCGCAGGACATCGTGAAGGCGCATTGGAAAATGTCGCCGATGTTTGGCCCTGCGGTGGTCTCCAATCCGACCGGCGGATTCCCGTCGGCCACGATGGATATCGGCACGCTTGGCGGCGGCACCAACTGGCCCGGCGCCGGCTTCAATCCCACCACCAGCGTCGTCTTCGCCCCCGCGGCGAATGCCGGCGTCTCGATGATGGGCCTGGTTCCGCTGCCGGAAGGCCTTTCCGACATGAAGTATGTCGAAGGCATCGGCGGCCAGGTATTCCGCATCAATGGCGGCCCGGGCTTCGGTTCTGCTTCGGACGCGCCCAAGATCAGCGCCGACGATCAGAAGCTGGCCGCGGCGCTTGCCGCCCATCCGCAAGCTGCGGTTGGCCCGCCCCCGCCGCGTAACGTCCGTGGCCTGCCGCTGGTCAAGCCGCCCTACGGCTTGCTCACCGCCATCAACCTCAACACGGGTGATCATGTCTGGCAGGTCGTCAATGGCGACACACCGGATGAGATCAAGGACAATCCGGCTCTGAAGGGTTTGAACATCCCCAAGACCGGCCAGCAGTCCCAGATGGGCATCGCCATGAACAAGACCCTGGTCTTCCAGGGCGATGGTCTCTACTCGACCCAGCCTGGTCATCCGCGCGGCGCTTATCTGCGTGGCTATGACCAGAAGACGGGTGCGGAAGTGGGCAAGATCTTCATGGCGGCGCCGCAGTCCGGCTCGCCCATGACCTACACCACCGATGGCAGGGAGTTCGTGATCGTTGCCGTCTCGGGCGGCAACTATTCGGGCGACTATCTCGCCTACGCTCTGCCGCAGAACCAGTAAGCCCCAACGGGTGCCTAAAAGAATAGCGGGTCATCTTGCGATGGCCCGCTATTTTCTTTTTGCTGCAACAGCGTTGAATTGCCCGCCGGTTCCAGTTTTGGCCGTCCGGGAAGTTTTCCCGTTGTATTTATTGCATTTTCATCCCCGGAATCTCGCTTCCAGAGGGTCCAGGCGTATTGCCAGTCATCATCCTTTGGTGTGAAAACTGTATAGAATAAAATTAATGGGCGTGGCTTACACGCTCAGATCTCCGTGTCGAAAGGGAAACGTCCAATGTCTAACCGCAAGAGTCTGCGCCTATCATCTGTTGCCGCCATCGCGCTCGCGCCATTCGTGATCGCCGGCGTCGCCAACGCGCAGGGCTACACGCCCTCCACCGCCAAGGGCGACTGGCCGATGTATTTCGCCGACACCAGCGGCTCGCGTTATTCGCCGCAAGACCAGATCAATGCCCAGAACTTCAACAAGCTGGAACTGGCCTGGCACTTCAAGACCGACGCCCTGGGCGCCCATCCGGAATACAAGCTGGAAGGCACCCCGATCGAAATCAACGGCACCATCTACACCACTGGCGGTTCGCGCCGCGCGGTTGTGGCGCTGGATGCCAAGAGCGGCGAACTGAAGTGGGTCTACTCCATGAACGAAGGCCTGCGCGCTGCGATCAGCCCGCGTCAGCTTTCCGGCCGTGGCGTCGCCTACTGGACCGACGGCAATGGCGATGACCGCATCATCTATGTCACCACCGGCTATCGCATGGTGGAACTGAACGCCAAGACCGGCCAGCCGATCGAAAGCTTCGGCGAGCATGGCGTGGTGGATCTGAAGATCGGCGCCTATATCGGCGTCCCGGGCAAGGCCGGCGAATACAAGCAGATCGACCTGATCACCGGTGAAATCGGCCTGCACACCGTGCCGACCGTCGCCGGCAACACCATCTTTGTCGGCTCCGCCTTCAAGGAAGGCATGCAGCCCCTGGAGCAGAACAACACCAAGGGTCTGTCGCGCGCCTTCGACGTGAAGACCGGCAAGCTGATCTGGACCTTCCACAACATCCCGCAAAAGGGTGAGTTCGGTTACGACACCTGGGAGAAGGGTTCTGCCGACTATAACGGCAACACCGGCACCTGGACCGGCATCACGGTCGACGAAAAGAACAAGACCGCCTTCCTGCCGATGGAAGACCCCACCTCCGACTATTTTGGCGGCGGCCGCCCGGGCAACAACCTCTACGGCGACTCGCTGGTCGCAGTGGACTCCGAAACCGGCAAGCTGAAGTGGTACTTCCAGGTCACCCACCATCCGATCTGGGACTATGACTTGTCCTCGCCGGCGCTGCTGGTTGACATCAATGTCGATGGCAAGGCGATTGAAGCCGTGGCGATGCCGTCCAAGCAGGGCTGGCTCTACACCTTCGACCGCCTCACCGGTAAGCCGGTGTGGCCGATCGTCGAGAAGGCTGTCGATCAGTCCAATGTGCCGACTGAAAAGACCTCCAAGACGCAGCCCTTCCCCACCAAGCCGGCGCCGTATGTGCGCACCGAAGTGACGATGAACGACATCGTCGACTTCACCCCGGAAATCAACGCCCGGGCGAAGGACATCATCAAGAAGTATTACAAGATGGGCAGCATGTATAACCCGCCCGCCTTGTCGAACATGAAGGGTGAATTCCCCTCGGGTTCGATCAACAACGGCAGCGCCGGCGGCGGCACCAACTGGCCGGGCGGCGGTTTCAACCCGACCACCCAGGTTGTGTTCCTGCCCGCGTCGCAGAGCGTTTCGGCTACCGGCGTTGTGCCGACGCCGGAAGGTCTCACCAACCTCAAATATGCCGGTGGCGTCGGTGGCCAGGTGTTCCGCATCAATGGCGGCCCGGGCTACGGCTCCGCGTCGGACGCGCCGAAGGTCAGCGCCGAAGATCAGAAGCTGGCCGCGGCTCTCGCTGCCCATCCGCAGGTTGCGGTTGGTCCGCCCCCGCCGCGTAACGTGGACGGTCTGCCGCTGGGCAAGCCGCCTTACGGCACTGTCACCGCCATCAACCTCAACACCGGCGATCATCTCTGGCAGGTGCCGAATGGCCCCACGCCTGATGAGATCAAGGACAATCCGCTCCTCAAGGGCCTGACCATTCCGCCGACCGGTATGGGTGCACAGGTTGGCGTGGCCATGAACAAGACGCTGATCTTCCAGGGCGACGGTGGCTATGTCACCCAGCCCGGTCATCCGCGTGGCGCTTATCTGCGCGGCCGCGATCAGAAGACGGGTGCGGAAGTCGGTGCGGTGTTCATGCCCGCGCCGCAGTCTGGCTCGCCGATGACCTATGCCATCGAAGGCAGGGAATTTGTTGTGGTCGCCGTCTCCGGCGGCAACTACTCGGGCGACTATCTCGCCTACGCTCTGCCGCAGGGCAACTAAAGCTTACGCCCACAAGACGGGCGCCTAAAAGAACGGCGGGTCATCGCAAGATGGCCCGCCGTTTTCTTTTGCAACTCTCTGGAAAATTTAGATGCCGCCGCCATCGGTGAGATGGATGCCGCATTCATCCTTCTCACTGTCGGCCCAGCGGCCGGCGCGGTAATCCTCGCCCGCCTGAACACGGCGGGTGCAGGGCATGCAGCCAATGGACGGATAGCCGTCATCCACCAAGGGGTGATGCGGCAGTTTATGCGCCTCGTTGTAGGCTTCCAGTTCCTGCAAGCTCCACTGCCACAGCGGATTGAAGCGGAAGCGTCCGTCGAAATACTCCACCGGCTGCATCGTCGAGCGCTCGCGCGTCTGGAAGCGCTTGCGGCCGGTGATCTGGGCTTCAAACGGCGCTAGCGCCCGGGCCAGGGGCACGACTTTGCGGAAATTGCAGCAGGCGTCGGTGCTCTTCGACCAGAGCGCGCCATCGGGATCGAGCGTATCGCGCGCTTCGCGCGTCGGCGCCAGGCTGCGGACATCGGCCAGGCCGAGTTCGTCCTGCAGCCGGTCCTTGTAACGCAGCGTCTCGCCGAACAGCTTGCCGGTGTTGAGGAACAGGATCGGCGTGGATGGGTCGATCTGCGCCACCATGTGCAACAGCACGGCGGACTCCGCCCCGAAGGACGAAACCACCGCGGTCTTGCCGGCGAATTCTTCTTTCAGCGCCAGTTCCAGAATGCCGTCCGCGCCCCTGCCCGCCGCCTTGTCGAGCAGCATGGTCAGCCGCGCCTTGATCACAGGATCATTGGCGCCGCTGCCGCTGCGGTCGAAAGCGCGGGGGCTGAGGCCCCGCTTGGCATCAATGACGGTGACGTTACTCACAACCAGCCCTTTTCTTCGATCAGGTCGCGGACTTTCTCCGAAACTTCGGTGGGGCTGAAGCCCGCAGAACGAAGCTTGGCCCGCTCGGCCGACAATTCTCTCAAACGATGGGTCCATTCGGGCCCGAAATTATCCGCCAGCCATTCGCGCAGACGGCGCGACAGGCCAGGCACAGAACCGCCGGTGGAGGCGGTCAGCAGCAGCTCGCCCCGGCGCACCAGGGCGGGAACGTGGAAATCACACAGCGCCGGCACGTCTTCGACATTCACCAGGACGCCAAGCGCCCGCGCCCGGCGGGCCAGCGCCTGAGACTCGCCGTCCGGCAGGCCGGCGACGAAAAGTAGTTGCAGGGGCTCCAGGACCGCGTCTGAGGCGTCATACGAAAGAAGCCGCGCTTCCACCCCGGCCTCGGCCAATAAGGCCGCACGGCGGGCCAAGGCTTCGCCTTGCCCGGCCAGACCGGTCTTTACGCCATGGGGAGTGAAAACAAGCGGGAGCATTCCAGCCTCTGATCAGGTCTGTCAGAGGTATTCCCGGGGGGGCTAAAATGCAAGAATGCGGTGGAGAATATAAAATTCCACGCTAATTAGCGTGTTTATTCGTGTGTAGACAGCAGGTCCACAACGGAAACCGCGATCTTGTCTCCCTGGATCTGGATTTCGCCTCTGGCCACAGGCTTGTCGTTGGCCAGGATGGTCACCGGGTCGTCCTGGTGGGTATCCAGCTCAATGACCGCGCCACGGCCCATACGCAGCAACTGGTGCATGGGGATGACCGAGCGGCCCAGTACGACCGAAATCTCGACCTTCACATTATCCAGGTTGGAAGCCATGCCGCTCGTCCTTACATTGCCTTGAAGGGCCAGCCTGCCCGCTTATGGTTTCGGAAAGCTTAATTTGGACGCCTCCCTGAAAACCCGCCTGGAATGGAAAGCCTCGCCCAGCCTCACGCCGTACCCTGAGGCCCTGGCCGCCATGGAGGCCCGCGCCGACGCCATCGCCTCCGGCACGGCGAACGAACAGGTCTGGCTGCTGGAACATCCGCCGATCTACACCGCCGGCACCAGCGCCAAGGACAGTGATTTGATCGATGCGCGATTTCCGGTCTATCGCACCGGGCGCGGCGGCCAGTTCACTTATCACGGGCCGGGCCAGCGGATTGGCTATGTCATGCTGAACCTGAAGCATCGCAATCCCGATGTGCGCGCCTATGTTCATGATCTGGAGCAATGGCTGATCGAAGCGCTGGCGCTTCTGGGCGTGAAGGGTGAACGCCGCGCCGACCGCGTCGGCATTTGGGTTGCGCGTGAACTTAGAGAAGATAAGATCGCCGCCATCGGCGTGCGCATCCGCCATTGGGTGACATTCCATGGCGTGGCGGTGAACGTGAATCCGGACCTCTCCCATTTCACCGGCATCGTGCCATGCGGCGTCACCGCACATGGCGTCACCAGCCTGGCCGACCTGGGCGTGAAAGCTTCGATGGCCGATGTCGATGAGGCGCTGAAGCGCGGCTTCGCCAAAGTGTTTGGCTAGGAAAGCAGCGCCGTTTCTTCCGCTGACAATTTCAAACTGGCACCGCGGATCAAGGACTTCATTTGCTCTAGGCTGGTGGCGCTGGCGATGGGCGCCGCTACGGAAGGCCGGTCGCGCAGCCAGGCGATGGCGACTTCGGCTAGTGTCGCGCCATGCGCGTTGGCAACAGTTTCCATCTTATCCAGCAGGACAAAATTCTCATCCGTGAGATATTGCATCACCCGGCCGCCGCGCGCTTTGCCTTCGGTATCGGCACGGCTGCGATACTTGCCGCTGAGAAAACCCGCCGCCAGCGCATAATAGGGAATGACGCTGATGTCCTGTTCGACACAGAGCGGCTGCAAGGCGCGCTCGAAATCGCGCTCCACCAGATTGTAGCAGGGCTGCAACGTGTCGTAGCGCGGCAACCCACCCTCTTCGGAAATCTTTTCCGCCATCGCCAGCCGATCGGCGGGAAAACTGGAAGCGCCGATGGCGCGCACCTTGCCCGCCTTTATCAACTTGCCGAAGGCTTCCAGCGTTTCGTCCATCGGCGCGTCGATATCGTCGCGATGCGCCTGATACAGATCGATATAACTGGTCTTCAGCCGCTTCAGCGAGCCTTCGCAGTCCGCGATAATGTTGGCGGCTTTCAAGCCCGGCATTTTCGGCCACATCGCCACTTTGGTGCCGATCACCAGCCGGTCGCGATTGCCCCGCGCCACAAGCCAGTTGCCGATCATGGTTTCGCTTTCGCCACCCTCATGGCCCGGCACCCAGACCGAATAAACATCGGCGGTGTCGATGAAACCGAAACCGGCATCCAAAAAAGCGTCGAGCAAAGAGAAGCCGGTTTTCTCGTCCACCGTCCAGCCGAAGACGTTGCCGCCCAGGCAGAGCGGCGCCACTTCGATACCGGAGCGGCCCAGCTTGCGCTTTTCCACTACAGCGTCGCCTTGCGCAGGAATCCCTTCTCGGCCGGCGGTTCGCTATTGAGCAGATCAACGGACGTGACGCGGGCGCCACGCGGCCCGTGGGTGGCGGCGCTGACAAAATTCTCCACCGCCTTGGTGGGGCCCGAGACCAGCGCCTCCACCGAACCATCGGCACGGTTGCGCACCCAGCCATCCAGCTTGTCGGCCTCCGCCGCCATGGCCAGGAAATCGCGGAAACCAACGCCCTGCACGGCTCCTTCGACCCGGACCTTCAAGGATGTAATGTCATCTGTGCTCATGTGAATTCCATAATGATGTCGTCCCGCGCCAGGCTGCCGCCCTTCTGGGCGTGCAGCTTAGAGATAGTAACGTCCCGTTCGGCGACAAGGACGTTCTCCATTTTCATGGCTTCGATAACAGCCAAAACCTCGCCCATCTTGACCTGTTGGCCTTCTGTAACGGGCAGCGCCACCACCAGGCCGGGCATCGGGCAGACCAGCTTGCGCGAGGTGTCCGGCGGCGGCTTGGCAGGCATCATGTCGGCAAGACGGGCGATAACAGGCGCACGTACCGTTACAAGCCGCTCCCTGCCACCTTGCGCCAGACAATAGCCGCCCTCTTCGCGCGTAATCTGGAACAGCCTGTCTTCGCCCTGGACCGTCAGTCTCAGCGCTGTCCGGCCCGGGAACCAATCCACCACGCCTTCCAGCACGGCATCGTCGATCACCAGATAGAGACTGCCGACTTCCAGATGGGCATCGGTCACCGCATGGTTCTTGCCATTCAAGGTGACGGTGAAGTTGTCTGCGGGATGATGCCCGCCATTAAAGGCGCCGGTGATGCGCCCGGCCCGCTGGGTCCGCAGAAGCTTCGCCGCCACGGCGGCGGCGATAAAGCTGCGCGTATCTTCGCCCGTCAAAGGCGCACCGCGGAACCCGTCAGGATATTCCTCGGCGATAAAGCCGGTGGTCAGTCGCCCTTCCCGAAAGCGCGCATTGTGCATAATCGCTGTGAGAAACTGCAGATTGTGAGCGATGCCGGACAGTTCGAAGCGATCAAGCGCCCACGCCATGGCGTCAATCGCTTCCAGCCTTGTGGCGGCGTGGGTGGAAAGCTTCGCAATCATGGGATCGTAATAGACCGAAATTTCGCCGCCCTCGAACACGCCGGTATCGTTGCGGACCGTGATGCCGCCATCAACGCCTTCAGGCGGCGGGCGATAGCGTGACAGCCGTCCCGTTGAAGGCAAAAATCCGCGATACGGATCTTCCGCGTAAACCCGCGCCTCGATAGCCCAGCCGTTGCGCTTTACATCTTTTTGGGTCAGCGGCAGCTTTTCGCCGGCGGCGGAACGGATCATCAATTCGACCAGATCCAGCCCGGTGATCAATTCCGTCACCGGATGCTCGACCTGAAGGCGCGTATTCATTTCCAGAAAATAGAAATTCTTCTGTCCATCGACGATGAACTCGACCGTGCCGGCGCTGTCATAGCCGACCGTCTTGGCCAGAGCCACGGCCTGCGCGCCCATCGCTTCACG
Source organism: Alphaproteobacteria bacterium (assembly GCA_947474565.1). Lineage (GTDB taxonomy): Bacteria > Pseudomonadota > Alphaproteobacteria > Micropepsales > Micropepsaceae > Rhizomicrobium. The sequence goes on along the minus strand of CANJIS010000006.1, from coordinate 25,839 downwards.
GGTCTTTTCATCCAGAAATGGCGACGGCGCTTCTTCGATGACTTTCTGGTGGCGGCGCTGGATGGAACATTCCCGCTCGCCCAGATGAATGGCATTGCCGTGCTTGTCGCCGATCAACTGGATTTCGATATGGCGCGGCTCACTGACAAATTTTTCCACCAGCAGGCGGGCATCGCCGAAGCTGGCCAACGCCTCGTTGCGAGATGACAGGATCGCCTGCGCCAGTTCGGATTCGCGTTGAACGATGCGCAGCCCTTTGCCGCCGCCACCGGCCGAGGCTTTCACCATCACCGGAAAGCCGATCTCGGCGGCAATTTTCTTGGCGTGCGCCTCGTCGCTGATTTCGCCCACAAAGCCCGGCACGGTGGAAACACCCGCCGCCTTGGCCAGCTTTTTGGATTCGATCTTGTCGCCCATGGCGGCAATGGCTTTGAGATTGGGACCGATAAACGTAATCCCCGCCTTGGCCAGCGCTTCGGCGAAGGCTTCGCGCTCGGACAAAAAGCCATACCCGGGATGCACCGCATCGGCGCCGGTCTGGCGGCAGGCTTCGATGATTTTTTCCGCTACCAGATAGGACTGGGCAGCGGGCGCGGGCCCGATGGCTACCGCCTCATCCGCCATGCGGACATGCAGGGCATGCCGGTCCGCGTCCGAGTAAACCGCCACGGTGGCGATTCCCATACGGCGGGCGGTCTTGATGACGCGGGCTGCGATTTCGCCGCGATTGGCAATCAATATCTTGCGAAACAAGCACTTCCCCGGACTTTGTTGGGCGCAAACCTAAGGGGTTGCAGCGCAAGCGTAAACCGCTGTACCCGAAGACATGGCGAATATCCGTGCAACCCCTCGCCAAGTGGCTCTGGCGGTCTTCCGCGTCCATCTCGAAAATGGCGTTTCGGTCGCCCTGGGCGTGGGGCTGACCGGGTTGGCCGTGGGCTGGGCCTTTGGCTTTACCGCAGCGGTGGCGGCGGCAATGGGGGCGGTGGCGGCCTCGATATCGGACCAGCCCGATCCCCTGATCCAGAAACCCTGGGTGCTGGGCTTCTCTTTTGCGCTGACCGTTCTGTTCACCGCGCTGCCCGCCTTTGCGATGTTCAACCCCTGGGCCTTTGTCGCCGCCACAATCTTCACCGGCCTGTTCACCGGATTGATCTCGGCTTACGGCAAGCGCGCGCTCAGCCTGTCGATGACGGCGGTGCTGGCCTTCGTCTTCGCCATGGGCCAGCATTTCGACACGCCCGCCGACGCCGCTTTGCATCTGGGCCTGACATCATTGGGCGCTCTTCTCTTCACGCTTTACGCCGGACTGTTCGCCTGGGCTTTCGACGACCGGGTGCGGCGGCTGCTGCTGGCGGAAGCGATGCGCAGCTTCTCCGCCTATCTGCGCGCCAAGGCAGCGCTTTACAGCCCGGATGCCGAAGGCAGCGCGCCCTTCAAGGCGATGATCGATACCTATGCCGGATTGGTCGACCGGCTGCAGGCGGCGCGCGATGCGGTATATGCCCGCCGGTTTCATCCTGTTCATCTCAAACGCATCGACACTTTGATCGCGCTGCTGGATGCTTTTGAAACCATGCTGGCCTGCGATGCCGATTTCGAATTGCTGCGCCGCTCGGGGCGGCGTGAGATCAAATGGCGGATCAACGCCCTGATCCGGCACATCGCCGAGCAGGTGGATGACCTGACACTTGCGCTGCGCAACCGCCACGCGCGCGTCAGCGCACGCGGCCATGATGAAGAAGATAATGCCCTGATCGCGGCGGTGGCCGAGGCAAACGAGAACGCGCCGGAAGATGCGGCCACAGACCACGCGTTCGCCGTCACCGCCGCCAAACTCAGAGAAGCCGATTTCCACATCAGGGCGCTGGCGGCGGCGCTGGACCGCGATACGCCGCCCTCATCTTTGGCATCGGAACTGGATCTGGATGCTTTCCGCGTGCCCGCACCCAACGGTCTGGAAATTCTGCGGCGGCAATTCGATCTCAACGCACCTGCGATGCGCTTTGCCATCAGGCTGGCGACGGCGATGACGGTGGGCTTAAGCCTCACCGTGGCCTTTCCCCGCTTTGGTCACGCCAATTGGGTATTGCTCACCATCGCCTTGATCATGCGGGCCAACTACAGCGTTACCAGCCAGCGCCGCTGGGATCGCGTCACCGGCACCCTGATCGGCAGCGCCCTTGCCGTGGCGCTGATCTCCGCCCTTCCCGACCCCTTGTTGCTGGCCACGATCATCGTGGCGGTGGGGGTAAGCCATGCCTATGTCGCCGTGCGCTACCGCATCACCGCCATCGCCGCATCCGTGTCGTCGCTGCTGCTGCTGCATTTTTCCTTTGGCGATCATCCGGTTTTCTACGAACGCATCATCGACACATTGATCGGCGCGGCGTTGAGCTGGGCCTTTGGCTATTTCCTGCCGACCTGGGAGCGTGACGACCTGCCCCGCATTGTGCGTCGGCTTCTGGCCGCCGATTCCGGCTTTGCCGATGCCGCGCTGAGACTGTTCTGCCCCGAGCAGGCCTATCGCCTGGCGCGCAAAAAGGCGATGGATGCGGTGGCGCAGCTTTCCGGCGCCATCCGCAGGCTGGTGGACGAACCCGATACCCACCGCCGGGCGCTGGCCTCGCTCAGTGAATTGCTCAGCGCCAATTACCTGTTCTTTTCCGGCCTGGCCTCGATGCCCATCCTGATGAAATTGCGCGGCCCCGAACTGGATGCCACCGCGGCGGACAGGATCGAGGCCACGCGCAACCATGTCCTGGCGCTCTTGTCACACCAACCTAAAGCCGTTACCCCGTCCCCGGGTACAGAACCATCCGCGGCGATGGGAATTCTGGCGCGGCGGCTGGCCCATATCGAACAGGGTGCGCAAAAGGTCGCGCGGCTGGCGGCCCGGCTGGAATGATTTACCCGCTGGAATGATTTATAAGAGCGCCTGATGAACCAGATTTCCGATCCCAACAGCATCGATCATTCCGACATGTATGTCGGATGCTTCACCGGCTATGACTGGGACCAGATCAAATTCATCGTGAACTCGCTGGACCGCACCGGCTTTGCCGGGCGCAAAGTGATGATTGTCATGGGCACCACACGGGCAACGGTCGAGAAGCTGGCGGAACGCGGCTGGAAGGTCATGCATTTCGGCACCATTGATGCCAAGGGCGATCTTGTCGCCGAGCACGTCAACATTCCCGTTCATGTCCTGCGATTTTATTATCTCTTCACGCTGCTGGAAGGGCTGCCCGAAAACCAGAAGCCCGAATATGTCATCACCACCGATGTGCGGGACGTGGTTTTCCAAAAGGACCCGTTCGTAGCCTTGCGCGCCTTTGCGGCGACTCACCCCAATTTCGGCTTTATCGCTTCCTCCGAAAGCATGCGCTATCGGGACGAGCCCTGGGGCAATCGCAACCTGATGGAAACCTTCACGCCCCCGGTCTATGAAAAATACAAAGACTGCGAGATGTACAATGTCGGCGTGCTGGGCGGCACCCGTCAGGCCATCCAGGAACTTGGTCAAACCATCTTTGAAATGGCCCATGGCCGCAGGATCCAAATCGTGGACCAGTCGGTGTTCAATTTCCTCATCAACCAGGATGTTTTCAATTCCCGGATTCTGAAATTGCCGTCCGAGGCCGGCTGGGCGGCGCAGCTGGGCACCACCGCCGATCCTGCCAAGATGGCCGCGCACAAGCCGTTCCTGATGGAGCCGTCACCGATCCTGAAACAGGTGGGCGCGGAGCACAAAGTCTTCACCTCGGACGGCTCCAAGGAATATCCCATCGTGCATCAGTATGAGCGCATTCCGGAATGGCGGACGCTGCTGGAAGCGCAATACAACGACAAATAATTCCCGCTAGAGCGGAATATTGTCGTGCTTCTTCCAGATCTGCGCCACCTGCTTGTTCTTCAGCATGCGCAAGGCCCGGGCCAGCCGCCAGCGGGTGGAATGGGGCCGGATCACATCGTCGATATAGCCGCGTGAGGCGGCGACGAAAGGATTGAGGAAGCGATCCTCATATTCCTTCATCCGGCCGGGGATGGCATCGGGGCCTTCTTTTTTGAAAATGATTTCCACCGCGCCCTTGGGGCCCATCACCGCGATCTGGGCGCTGGGCCAGGCATAATTCACATCGGCCCGCATATGTTTGGATGCCATGACGTCATAGGCGCCCCCATAGGCCTTGCGGGTGATCACGGTGACCTTCGGCACGGTGGCTTCGGCATAGGCGAATAAAAGCTTGGCGCCGTGCTTGATGATGCCACCATGCTCCTGCGCTGTGCCAGGCATGAAGCCGGGAACGTCCACAAACGTCACCATCGGTATGTTGAAACAATCGCAGAAGCGCACAAAGCGCGCCGCCTTGCGGCTGGCGTCGGAATCCAGAACGCCTGCCAGCGCCATGGGCTGGTTGGCGACAAAGCCGACCGTGGCGCCTTCAATGCGGCCGAAACCGGTGATGATGTTGGGTGCGAATTTGGCGGCGACTTCAAAGAAGTCGGCCTCGTCGCTCACCTTCCGGATCAATTCCATCATGTCATAGGGTTGGTTAGCGCTGTCGGGCACCAGCGTGTCCAATGACAATTCCTCGCGGCGGGGATCGTCCTCCACCGGCCAGGCCGGCGTGGGCGCACGATTGTTCAGCGGCAGAAAATCATAAAGCCGGCGGATTTCCTCCAGGCAGACAATGTCATTCTCATACGCGCCATCCGCCACCGAGGAACGGGTGGTGTGGACCAGGCTACCGCCTAGTTCTTCCGGCGTCACATCTTCATGCGTCACGGTGCGCGTGACATCCGGGCCGGTGATGAACATGTACGAGGTGCCTTGCACCATGAAGACAAAATCGGTCAGCGCGGGCGAATAGACATCGCCGCCGGCGCACGGCCCCATGATCACGGAAATCTGCGGCACCACACCAGACGCTAGCACGTTGCGCTTGAAGATTTCGCCGAAGCCCGCCAGCGCCGCCACGCCTTCCTGGATGCGGGCGCCGCCGGAATCGAACAGGCCAATCACCGGCGCGCCATTCTGCATCGCCATATCCATGATCTTGCAGATTTTCTGGGCATGGGTTTCGGAAGTCGAACCGCCCAGCACGGTGAAGTCCTTGGCATAGACATAGGCCATGCGGCCATTGATCGTGCCCCAGCCGGTCACCACGCCATCACCGGGAATACGATTCTTGTCCGTGCTGAAATCGGAAGAGCGGTGTTCGACGAACATGTCGAACTCTTCAAAGCTGCCGGGGTCGAGCAAAATCTCGATGCGCTCGCGGGCGGTGAGCTTGCCGCGGGCATGCTGGGCCGCAATGCGGGCTGCCCCGCCGCCTGCCCGCGCCGCGTCCCGTCGCTTTTCCAGTTCTTCCAAAATATCAGCCATGGGCTCTTTTAATGGTCGCGCGGCCGAACGCAAAACCGCTGCACACTTTGCTGGCCGCGCTCCCGAACACTGTAAGCGGCCTTAGCTGAGGTCAATCCCCCGATGCAGCAAGAAAGGCCGCTGCGGTGCCCAACTCCCGCGCCAGACCCTTGGCCCGCACCTCGGCCTCGGCATCAGAGCCCCATTTTCCGGCCTGATAATCCTCATCGATGCGGGACAGTTTGAAAGCCTGGCCAGAATCGATCCGGCCTTCCGCCAAAGCCAAACCCAGCACCAGCGAACCGGTGATGGAGGCCATCACATGCAGCGCCGCCAGGGCGTAATCATCCATTTCCGCCACCGCCCGGCGCAGCCCCGCCAGCGCTTCCACCGGCTGGGCGAGATGAGTAACCCCGGCCCCGACCGTCAACTTGGAGCCATGACTTTGCGCCGCCCACGCCAGCAACGGCGTCCAGGCTTCATCCTGCAGCTTGGCCAATTCCGGCGGCTGCTCGGCGCGGTAGCAAATCAGGTCATGTTCACCAAAACGAAGAATGGCATCGATCACCGCTTCGCGGGTCTTGCCGATGCCGTCGATGGTGGTGTTCGCCAGCCGCAGCATGGGCATGGAGGCCGGCACGACTTCATCGCCTTGAACGCGCCATTCTTCTGCGATGCTTGTCGCCAAAGCGGCACTGGGAAGCGACAAAAGGTTGCCGCCGGGCGTGCGCACCGGCCGCCCATCCAGAAGCACGCGATAACCGTCCTCGCCTGCCGCAACAGCGGCCTCTTTATAGAAGCGCTTCATGTGCGCCTTCTTTTGCGTCCTGCGGCATAACTGCTGGAAGGCGCACGCTTTTTCAGCGGCGGAAACGGATCGCGCTTGTCATCCGGATCGAAGCCCAGAATCTGCCAGCTTTTGACCATGTGCGGCGACAGCGGCGCCGTCACCTGCAAGCGTCCGCCATCGGGGCGCGCCAGATCAATCGACCGGGCATGCAGATGCAGCTTGTCGGGTATGGAGCCCTTGCCCCTCGATTCCGTACCGCCATATTTGAAATCGCCGATAATCGGCGTGCCCAGGCTGGCGAGGTGAACGCGGATCTGATGGGTACGGCCAGTGATGGGCTTGGCCGCGACCCAGGCATAATCATTTCCCGCCTGCCCCATCACGGAATATTCGGTCAGCGCGAATTTGGCATCTTCGCTTTCACTGATTTCCATGCGCTCGTCTTTGCCACGCACGCCTTCCTTGGCCAGCGCACCCCGGATGACACCGCGCTTCTGCTCCGGCACGCCCTTGACCAGCGCCCAATAGATTTTGGAAGCATCACGGCGCGCCAGTTCAACAGACAGGCCAGACGCCGCCTGCGCCGTGCGCGCGATCAGCAACACGCCGGAGGTATCCTTGTCCAGCCGGTGCACCAGCTTGGGCCGCGTGGTCTTTTCATACGTGATCTGATCGAGCATGCCATCAACATGCTCCTTCAAGCCGGAGCCGCCTTGTGTCGCCAGGCCGGAGGGCTTGTTCAGAACAAAAAGATGCTTGTCCATATAGAGGATAAAATCCTCAAGCTTGCGCGATGTCTGGACCGCCGCCACTTTCGGTCTCGGTTCGGCCTTGTCATGGATCACTTGCGGCGGCAGACGCATCGTCTGCCCGGTGGCCAGCCGGTCTGCGGATTTGGCGCGCTTGCCGTCCACCCGCACTTCGCCCTTGCGCAGCAGTTTCTCAAGGCGGGCATGCGTGATTGTGGGGAAATGCCGCTTGAACCAGCGGTCCAACCGGATGCCGTCATCGTCCGGTGCAACTTCTCTTTGTTCAGGCATAGACCGCTCGAACCAGCCAGAAGCCGATGAAAAGAGCGATGATGGAAATCAGCGCCGAGCCGGTGACATAGGCGGCGGCTTGGCCGTAAGCCTGACGCTGGATCAACATGCCGGCTTCCAACGAGAAGGTGGAAAAAGTCGTGTACCCACCCAGAATGCCGGTGGTGAGGAAAGCGCGCATTTCCGGCGAGACCTGGAATTTCAGCGCCATCGCTTCCGTGAAAATGCCCATGAGCAGGCCGCCGGTGACATTGACGATGAAGATGCCATAGGGAAATCCGGTCCAGGACGCAGGCTGAAACCAGCCCGCCAGCACATAGCGAACGACGGACCCAATGGCGCCGCCCAATCCGACCATCGCCAGGATGGTGCCCTTCATGTCTCGTTTCCTTCGCGCTTCGCCCGCAGCTTGGACCAGTATTCCAGCCGCTTGGCAATCTCGCGCTCAAACCCGGTTTCCTTGGGCTCGTAAAAACGCTGCCGCGCCATGGCGTCCGGAAAGTAATTCTGGCCAGAAAAGCCGTCCTCGGCGTCGTGGTCATATTGATAACCCGAGCCGTACCCCAGGTTCTTCATCAATTTGGTCGGCGCATTGAGGATATGCGCCGGGGGCATGAGCGAACCATGCTCCGCCGCCGCCCGCTTGGCTGCGCCGAGCGCCACATAGACCGCGTTGGATTTTGGGGCGCTGGCGAGATAGAGCGCGCATTGCGCTAAAGCGATCTCCCCTTCCGGGCTGCCGAGGAAATCTACCACGTCCTTGGCCGCCAGCGCCTGATGCACCGCTTCCGGATCGGCCAGGCCGATATCTTCTATCGCGGCCCGCACCAGGCGGCGGGCGATGTAAAGCGGCTGCTCGCCACCCGCCAACATCCGCGCCAGCCAATACAGCGCTGCATCGGGATCGGAGCCGCGAATGGATTTATGCAGCGCCGAGATGATGTTGTAATGCTCTTCGCGCGACTTGTCGTACATCGGCATGCGCCGCTGCACCGCCGCCATCAGACCGGCAGAGTCGAGCGGCTTGGCAATCTTCAAGCTCGCCACTTCCTCGGTCAGGTTGAGCAGATAGCGGCCATCGCCATCGGCCATGGCGCGAAGCGAGGCCCGCGCCTCATCGGTCAGTTTAAGTTTCTCGCCATAATGGGCTTCGGCGCGCTGAAGCAGTTTTTCCAGCGCGGCATCATCCAGCCGCCGCAGCACCAGAACCTGGCCCCGCGACAGCAAGGCGCCATTCAACTCAAAGGAAGGATTTTCCGTGGTGGCGCCGACCAGCACCACGGTGCCGTCTTCCATTACCGGCAGGAAGGAATCCTGCTGGCTGCGGTTGAAACGATGAATCTCGTCAATGAACAGGAGCGTGCCCTGCCCCATCTTGCGCCGGACACGCGCCGCCTCGAACGTCTTTTTCAGATCGGCGACGCCGCTGAACACCGCCGACAATTGCTCGAAGTGAAGATCGAAGGCGCTGGACAGCAAGCGGGCGATGGTGGTCTTGCCGGTGCCGGGCGGTCCCCACAGAATAATGGAGTGTGGCCGCCCCCCTGCCACCATGCGGCCCAGCGGGCCTTCCGGATTGAGCAAATGATCCTGACCCATCACCTCGGCCAAAGACTGGGGCCTGAGACGGTCGGCAAGCGGACGCGGTGCGCCTTCAGAAAGCCCGCCGGACTCAAACAGATCACTCATGCGCCGAGTATAAAAGGAAACGCCCCGGGATGAACCGGGGCGTTTCTAATTTTAACTCAATCTTTTAGAGCGGGATTTTGATACCGACTGAGAGGTTGTTGCTGGTGTTGCCAACGCCCCGGATGGTGCCGGCATTGGCGTTATGGGCGTTCTGGTAGCGGTATTCGGCGAACAGAGTGGTGCCGGTGCCGTTGTCCAGGGGGAATTCCAGACCGCCAATGCTCTGCCAGCCCAGAACCGTAGAGCTGCCCTTCAGCGCGCCACCCAGGCTGCTGTTGACCAGACCGATACCCGCACCGCCATACAACCGCACCGGGAAGGTCGGGGGCGTATGATACATCGGGTCGCCCATCACGCTTTGCGAATTCAGGCTGCCGCCGCTGGCATAGCCGCCGCGGTTGTAGAAATAGTCGGCATCCATGGTGAAGCCGGGAACCGGCGAATCAACGCTGATGCGCGCGCCCGCATTGTAGCTGTCGCTCACCGAAGGCTGCGTTGTGCCCAGGGTGAGATTGGGATGCGACGTCAAGCCGCCCAGCACCGAAACGGTGGGATTGTCGAACATGTCGGCCTGCGCCGCGCTGGCGCTCAGCAACATCAGTGTAAAAGCCGCAAGATATTTTTTCATACTGCGCATGCCTCTTTTTTTGCGATGCCACCCAGATGAAGGGCTAACGCAGCAATGCGTTTATGGTGTCGCGCAGAGGCAAAAAAAAGTGATGCGCTGCAACAATTTGCAACAAGTCAGGAATTTCCGCCGGCAACGGAACGTTTATCCGCCTACGGAAAGTGAGCAGAAGTTAACAAGCGAATCAAAAACGGCGGGAACTAGCCATCGACAGAAAGGGAAACTCTCTGCCCACCACGCTCAATCACCATATCCCAGTGCGCCGCAGCCAGAGGCCGCGCAAGATCACCAACGCGATTGATAGTGACACCGTTCACGTTGCGCACGATATCGCCGGGCTGAAAGCCTTGCGCGCCGGCATAGGAATTCTGATTCACGGATATGATCACAACGCCCTTGGCCATCAGATCCATCTGCAGCTCTCCGGCCGCAGCGGGTGAAAGATTTTCCACTTTCGCGCCACCCAGTGGATTGCGTCCGAAAAGGGTTTGGACTTCGCGAGGCGGATTTTCCGGCGGCAGCGCCAGGGTAACATTCACGTCACGCACCGCTTTACCCGCCGCCACGCGCAGTTTTACCACCTCGCCCGCACGATGGGTGGCGATGCGGTAATTGAGCGATTGCATATCGTCCACAGTATCGCCGTTGACCTGGGCGATCACTTCGCCGCTCTTGACCCCGGCATTGGCCAACGGGCCGGACGGATAAACATCCTTGATCAGCACCCCGCCCGGCCTGGACAGGCCAAGGCTGGAGGCGATGGCGCTGGTCACCGCCTGGCCATTGGCGCCGACCCAAGCCAACTGAAGACCGCCCGCAACCGGATTCTTTCCGCCTTCCACGCTTTCCACCACGCGGCGGACCAGATTGGCGGGAATAGCGAAGCCGATGCCGACGCTGCCGCCGCTGCGCGAATAGATGGCGGTGCTGATGCCGGCCAGCCGGCCATCGCTTGTCACCAACGCGCCGCCGGAATTGCCCGGATTGATCGCCGCGTCGGTCTGAATGAAGAACTGATAATCATTGGCCGAGCCTTGCGTGCGGGCCAGCGCCGAAACAATGCCCATGGTGACGGTCTGGCCGACGCCGAACGGATCGCCAATCGCCATCACCAGATCGCCCACCTGGATGCGGTCGCTGTCCACGAACGGCACCACCGGCAATTGCTCACCCTTGGTGTCGATTTTCAGTACCGCCAGATCGGTGCGCGGATCGGCCTGCAGCACCTTGGCCTTGAATTCACGCTTGTCGGACAAAGCGATGGTGATCTCATTACCGCCCTGTACCACATGATTGTTGGTGACGATCAGGCCATCCGCGCGCACGATCACGCCCGAGCCCAGGCTCTGCTGCACGCGCTGGCGCATCTCTGGCGAAGCGCCGAAAAATTGCTGGAAGAACGGATCGTTGTAGAGCGGATTGACCTGCACCTGGGTCACCGTCTTGGCATAGACGTTGACCACTGCCGGCACGACCCGCTTGACCACGGGGGCGAAGGTCAACTGAACCTGTTGCATGGAACTGGGCGGCGCGGCGGGCGGCGCCAGCGGAGCAGCTTGCGCCTTTGCCGGTGGCTGCTGCTGAGGCGGCACCAGACGCGTGGGCGCGGCGGCACGCGGCTGTGTCAGGGCAGGAACGGCCAGCGCCAGACCAGCCGCCAGAATTGCTGCGCCTGCTGCGATGGATGCTGTCTTTCTGCGCCACGTCATCGGGAACACTCCAGGCTCCTATCGCCAAAAGAAAAGGGCGGCCTTTCAGCCGCCCTTAATTTCGCGCCGGAAATGGGCGGTATTTAGGCTTCGCTGTTTTCCGCGATTTCCACCGGGCCGGAATCCTTGCCCTTGGCGTCCACATCGCGGTCCACGAACTCGATAATCGCCATCGGCGCATTGTCGCCAAAACGGAAGCCCGCCTTCAGAACACGGGTATAGCCGCCGGGACGGCCCTTGTAGCGGGGACCGATCACGTCAAACAGCTTGGTCACCTGATCGGCATCCTTGATCTGGGCCAGCGCCTGGCGGCGGGCGTGCAGATCTTTGGTGCCGCGACGCGACAGCGTCACCAGCTTTTCGATCACCGGGCGAAGATCCTTCGCCTTGGGCAGCGTGGTCTTGATCTGCTCGTGCTTGATCAGCGCAGCCGTCATGTTGCCCCACAGCGCCTTGCGGTGTGAAGCAGTGCGGTTGAGCTTGCGGCCTTGATTACCGTGACGCATTGGGAGGTACTTTCTTTAAATCAGTATTGGTCTTCGTAACGCTTGGCGAGATCTTCGATATTCTCAGGCGGCCAACCCGGCACTTCCATGCCGAGGTGCAGGCCCATTTCGGCCAGAACCGCCTTGATCTCGTTCAACGACTTGCGGCCAAAATTCGGCGTACGGAGCATTTCCGCTTCCGTCTTCTGGATCAGGTCGCCGATGTAAACGATGTTGTCGTTCTTGAGGCAGTTGGCGGAGCGCACCGAAAGCTCCAGCTCGTCCACCTTCTTGAGCAGCACCGGATTGAAGGCCAGATCGGGCTTGGCTTCTTCGGTGACGCGCTCGCGCGGCTCTTCGAAATTGATGAAGACCTGGAGCTGGTCCTGCAGGATGCGCGCGGCATAGGCCACGGCATTGTCCGGCGTAACCGCGCCATTGGTTTCAACGGTGAGTGTCAGCTTGTCATAGTCGAGGTTCTGGCCCTCACGGGTGTTCTCGACCTTGTAGGAAACCTTCTTCACCGGGCTGAACAGCGAGTCCACCGGGATCAGGCCGATGGGCGCATCTTCCGGACGGTTGCGGTCGGCGGGAACATAGCCCTTGCCGGTGGCGATGGTGAGCTCCATGCGGAAATCCACCTTCTCGTCCAGGGTGCAGAGCACCAGTTCGGGATTGAGGATTTCGATGTCGGAAGAACCCTGAATGTCGCCGGCCTTCACTTCGCCCGGGCCCTGCTTGCGCAAGCTGACGCGCTTCGAACCTTCGGCATGCATGCGCAGCGCGATCTGCTTCACGTTCAGCACGATGTCGGTGACGTCTTCGCGCACGCCCTGAATGGACGAGAATTCGTGCAGCACGCCCTCGATCTGCATCGAGGTGACGGCGGCGCCTTGAAGCGAAGACAACAGAACGCGGCGCAGCGAATTGCCCAGCGTCAGACCAAAGCCGCGTTCCAGCGGTTCGGCGATAAGCGTAGCCAACCGGGCGGAGTCGTGGCCCGCTTCGGTGTGAAGCTTGTTGGGTTTCTTCAGTTCTTGCCAGTTTTTCTGAAACATTTTTTCCTCATCGTGTCCCGGGCATGTCGGACCATGCCCATACGTTCGACGGGTTAGTTCTAAGTCCGAATAGAATTAGACGCGGCGACGCTTTGGCGGGCGGCAGCCATTGTGCGGAATCGGCGTGACGTCGCGGATGGAGGTGACCACCAGGCCGACCGCCTGCAACGCGCGCAGCGCGGACTCACGGCCCGAGCCGGGACCGGAGACTTCGACTTCCAGCGTACGCATGCCGTGTTCGATCGCCTTCTTGGCTGCATCTTCGGCCGCCATCTGCGCCGCATACGGCGTGGATTTGCGCGAACCCTTGAAGCCCATCATGCCAGCAGACGACCAGCTGATCGCATTGCCCTGGGCATCGGTGATGGTGACGATGGTGTTGTTGAAGGTGGCGGCGACATGCGCCACGCCGACAACGATGTTTTTCTTTTCTTTCTTGCGGGCGCGACCGGCAGATTTGCCGGCAGATTTAGCTTCGGCCATTTACTTGGTAACTTTCTTCTTGCCGGCGATCGCTTTGGCAGGGCCTTTGCGGGTGCGGGCGTTGGTGTGCGTGCGCTGGCCGCGAACCGGCAGGCTCTTACGATGACGCAGGCCGCGATAGCAGCCCAGATCCATCAAGCGCTTGATGTTCATCGCCACGTCGCGGCGCAAATCGCCTTCAACGAGGAAATCGCGGTCGATGACTTCGCGGATCTGAATGATTTCGGATTCGGTGAGATCGCTCACGCGGCGTTCCGGCGCGATGCCAAGCTGCGCGATGATCTTGCGGGCGGTGTGCGGACCGATGCCATGGATATAACTCAGGCCGATTTCGACTCGCTTCTGGGTCGGGATATTGACGCCGGCGATACGTGCCACGAATTTCTCTCCCGGCTTTCAAGCCGTTGATAGGGTTCAAAAATGCTACGCGCGGTTTTTGTCAAAACGGGCCGTCCGGGGGTTTGATCCAAACGCCCCAAAAACCCGGAAATGACAGGAAAAACCGTCGCGAGGGCGGGGAGTATAGGAACGGACCCCCTACCGTCAACAGCTCCCCGGGATTTATTGTCGCAGTGCCGCTTAGGGCGTCCAGCCGGTAGCGACGCCAAGCTGGCCAAGGGCCGGCGCGGCCGTCTCGCTCCTGCTCCGGGAGGGCGGTAGGCCTGGGATTTTCGAGGGTTTAGGCGCCCAGTGCGGCGTCTATAGCCTTGGTGACATCGGGGATGGGGTCCATCCCGCTTACCGTCCGAAGCTTGCCCTGGGCGCCATAAAAGCCCAGCAGCGGGGCAGTGTTCTTGTAATAGACCGCCAGCCGATTCTTGAGGGTTTCCGGGTTGTCGTCGGCCCGAACCGGGCCCCCGCTCGCGATGCGGCTTTCCACCCGGGCCAGCAAGGCGGCGTCATCCACCTTGAGTTCCAGCACATGGTCGATCTGGCGGCCACGGGCGGCCAGCATTTTGTCCAGCGCTTCGGCTTGGGCAACAGTGCGGGGAAAGCCGTCGAAGATAGCGCCGTTCTGGCAGTCAGGCTGGTCATAACGGTCGGCGATGATCGCAATCACCACAGCATCGGACACCAGATCACCCTTGTCCATGATCGCCTTTGCGGCCAACCCGACGGGCGTGCCCGCCTCGATGGCAGCGCGCAGCATGTCGCCGGTGGAGAGCTGCGGCAGGCCGCGCTTTTCCGTCAGAAGCTTGGCCTGGGTGCCCTTGCCGGCTCCGGGCGGTCCGAACAGAACCAGATTCACCGGCGCGCTCCCTTGAGCTTCGATTTCTTGATCAGCCCTTCGTACTGCTGGGCAATCAGATGGCTCTGGATCTGCGCCACCGTATCCATGGTCACGCTGACCACGATCAGGATCGAGGTGCCGCCCAGCGAGAAGCTGAGATTGTATTTGTAGAACATGAATTCCGGCAGCAAGCAGACAAAGCCCAGGTAGCATGCGCCGATCACGGTGACGCGGGTCACGGTGTAGTCAATGAATTGCGCGCTCTTCTTGCCGGGACGGATGCCGGGAAACACGCCGCCATACTTCTTCAGGTTCTCCGCAGTTTCTTCCGGCGGGAAAACGATGGACGTATAGAAGAAGGTGAAGAAGAAAATCAGCAGGGCATACAGGACCAGGTACAGCGGTTGGCCGCGGCTGAGATACGTCACCACCGTCTGCAGCCAGCCCGGCAGATTCTGCGCATTGAAGCTGGCGATGGTGGTGGGCAAGAGCAGGATCGAGCTGGCGAAGATCGGCGGAATAACACCCGACACGTTCAGCTTGATCGGCAGATGCGAGCTTTCCCCGCCATAAACTTTGTTGCCCACCTGGCGCTTGGGATAGGTGACGAACAGCCTTCGCTGGGCGCGTTCCATGAAGACGATGAACATCACCAGCAGGACCGAAATCACGGCAAATGCGATCAGCAGAAGCGGGTTGATGGCGCCGGTGCGCGCCGATTCCAAACCCTGGGCCGCCAAAGCCGGAAAGCGCGCCACGATGCCGGCGAAGATAATGAGCGAGATACCATTGCCGACGCCGCGGCTGGTAATCTGTTCACCGATCCACATCAAAAGCACGGTGCCGCCCGTCAACGTGATCATGGCGGTGATCCGGAAGAAGAAGCCGGGATTGATGACCGCGTTGCCCCAATGCTCCAGCCCGATGGCGATGCCGTAGGCCTGGATCAGCGCCAGGCCGACGGTGCCGTAGCGCGTGTATTGATTGAGAACCTTGCGGCCCGCCTCGCCTTCCTTCTTGAGCGCTTCCAGCTCCGGGAAAACGGTGGTCATCAGCTGAATGATGATGGAGGCCGAGATGTACGGCATGATGCCGAGGGCGAAGATCGCCATGCGTTCGACCGCACCGCCCGCCAGGGTATTGAAAACATCCAGCAGACCGCCGCCCTGCTGCTGCAACTGCTGCGCAACGGCCGCCGGATCAATGCCGGGCATGGGAACGTAGGTGCCCAGACGGGCAACGATCAGCGCGCCCAGCGTAAAGAAGATGCGGCTGCGCAGCTCGTGGGACTTGCCCAGATTACCGAAGCTGAAGTTGGCGGCCAGTTGTTCGGCTGCAGATGCCATTCGTCACTCCACCCCGGCCGGCAAAGGCCCGGCCCGGGTCTTATATAGTGTCCGGCTCGCTGCTTGCGAGCCGCCCCGGGACGAATTCCCCGAGCCTGGAGCGCAATCCGAAAAGTGAGAAGCGGTTTTCGGAAAAATTGCGCGACCAAACAATAGACTAGAGCATGTCGCGTTTCAGGGAAACGCGATCATGCTCTAGGCGTGACCGTTGCGGGAAATCCGCTTGGCCTCGGCGTCCGAACGGCGCTTCTGGCGCTTGCCCGGCTCGCCCTTCTTGTTGAGATAGACCTTCTTGACGAAGGTGGTGGTGACGCTGCCGCCGGCCTTTTCGACCGCAGCCTTGGCGCCAGCCGAGACGCCAGCCACTTCAATATCGATCTTGGCGGTGATGGAGCCCTTGCCGAGCAGACGCACGCCGTCACGGCTCTTATGGGCCAGACCAGCCTTGCGCAGCACGTCTTCCGTGATCTTTTCGCCGGCTTTCAGGCGCTTGTCGTCGATCGCCTTCTGGATGCGATTCAGGTTCACTTCCGAGAAGTCGTTGCCGAAAATATTGTTGAAGCCGCGCTTGGGCATACGCATGTGCAGCGGCATCTGACCGCCTTCAAAGCCGTACACTTTGGTGCCAGTACGGGCCTTGGCGCCTTTGACGCCGCGACCGGAGGTTTTGCCCAGGCCCGAAGACGAGCCGCGGCCCACCTTGTGCTTGTGCTTGTGCGCGCCGGAATTGTTGCGGATTTCGTTGAGCTTCATGGCTTCTATTCCCATTGCCTCATCCGGTCAGGACGAGGTGTGACTTACTTCTTTTCCTCGACGACCTCGACGAGGTGCCGGATGGAATTTATCATGCCGCGCACCGACGGGGTATCTTCCAGGGTGCGCTCACGGCGAATCTTGCCCAGGCCCAGCCCGCGCAACGTCGCGGCCTGAATCTCCGGCCTGCGGTTTGCGCTCTTGATCTGGCGCACCGTCACGGTCTTGCCGCTTGCCTTTTTGGCGGGTGCTTTTTTCTCGGCCATGACTTTTCTTCCTTATGCCGTCGCTTCAGCCGAGCCTTCACGCTTGGCCAAGATTTCCGCCACCGAACGGCCGCGGCGATTGGCGACCATGCGGGGGCTCTGTTGATTTTGCAGCGCGTCGAACGTGGCGCGCACCATGTTGTAGGGATTGGAGGTGCCCAACGACTTGGACACGACGTCGCCAACGCCCAGGGCTTCGAACACGGCGCGCATCGGGCCACCGGCGATGATGCCGGTACCAGCCGGAGCCGGACGCACCACAACCTTGCCGGCACCATGATGACCACGGGTTTCGTGATGCAGGGTGCGGCCATCCTTCAGCGGAATGCGAACCAGGGATTTCTTGGCTTCTTCGGTGGCCTTGCGAATGGCTTCCGGCACTTCGCGCGCCTTACCATGACCAAAACCGACGCGGCCCTTCTGATCGCCGACCACGACAAGAGCGGCGAAACCGAAACGGCGGCCACCCTTCACGACCTTGGCGACACGATTGATGTGCACCAGCTTGTCGATGAATTCGTTATCGCGTTCTTCGCGGTCACGGCCACCGCGCCCGCGCTTGTCGTCCCGACCTTGTCCTTCACGCGCCATTGCTTTGTTCCTTAGAATTCGAGGCCGCTTGCACGCGCGGCCTCCGCCAGCGCCTTGACGCGCCCGTGATAGATGTAACCGCCGCGATCGAACATGACCTGCTTGACGCCCTTGGCGAGCGCGCGTTCGGCGATCTTCTTGCCGACCTGGCTGGCGGCTTCGACATTGTAGCCCTTGCCCGAGGTTTCCTTTTCAGCGGTCGAGGCCGAGGCAACCGTGAGAGCCTGGGTATCGTCGATCACCTGGGCATAGATGTGCTTGCCCGAACGGAACACCGACAGGCGCGGACGCGTGCCATGGGTGCCGAGACGGTGGCGGGTGCGCGATTGGCGCTTTTTGAAATGAGTGTTTCTCATCTTACTTCTTCTTGCCTTCCTTGCGGCGCACATATTCGCCTTCATAGCGCACGCCCTTGCCCTTATAGGGCTCCGGCGGACGCCAGCCGCGGATTTCGGCGGCCACCTGGCCGACCAACTGCTTATCGATGCCGGAAATCGCGATCATCGTGGGCTTTTCCGTCACGATGGAAATGCCTTCCGGGATTGCGTAGGGCACGTCGTGGCTGAAGCCGAGCTGAAGGTTCAGCACCTTGCCCTGCACGGCGGCGCGATAACCGACGCCCTGAATTTCCAGCTTCTGGGTGAAGCCGTTGGTCACGCCCACCACCAGATTGTTCACCAGTGTGCGGGACAGGCCCCACATCTGGGCAGCGCGTTCCTGCGCCTTGTCGGGCGTCACGGTGATGCCGTGTTCGTCCACCTTGGCGGAGACTTGCGGGACCAGCTTGACGCTGAGTTCGCCCTTGGGGCCCTTGACCTTGACGGTCTGACCTTCCACCGAGGCGGTAACGCCCTTGGGAAGCGCGACGGGTTTCTTGCCGATACGTGACATTGTCCGGTTCCTTAAAAGACCTGGCAGAGAACTTCGCCGCCGACATTCTTTTCGCGCGCAGACGTGTCGGTCATGACACCCTGTGGCGTGGAAAGAATGGAAACGCCCAGTCCCTGACGATGCGGCTTGAGATCGCTGACCGAAGTATAGACCCGGCGGCCCGGCGTGGAGACACGCTTCAGCTCGCGGATCACCGGCTCGCCCTCATGATATTTGAGTTCGATTTCCAGCTCCTTGTGGCCCTTAATCTCAACTTCGGCATAGCCGCGGATGTAGCCTTCGGCCTGCAGCACATCCAAAAGACGGATGCGCAAACGCGAGTTGGGCGAACGCACAGATGAAGAACGGCGCAACTGACCGTTGCGCAGGCGGGTAAGAAGATCGCCGATGGGATCAATAATCATGGTGTCTCCTTACCAGCTCGCCTTGGTCATGCCGGGGATCTGGCCGAAATTGCTCAAGCTGCGCAGCGCGATACGCGACATCTTGATCTTGCGGTAATAGCCCTTCGGGCGGCCCGACAGCTCGCAGCGATGATGGATGCGGACCTTGGAAGAATTGCGCGGCAGCTTGGCCAGCTTGAGACGGGCGGCGAAGCGATCTTCGGCCGACACCTTCATGTCTTCCGCGATCTTCTTCAGTTCCGCGCGCCTGACGGCATACTGCGCGACCAGCTTTTCGCGCTTCTTATTCCGGTTGATCTGGCTCGTTTTCGCCATTTCGCTCGTCCTTAATTCGTCGTGAAGGGAAACTGGAAGCCTTCAAGAAGCGCCTTGGCTTCCTCGTCGGTCTTCGCAGAGGTGTTGACGACAATATCCATGCCCCAAACGGTTTCGGTCTTGTCGTAGTCGATTTCCAGGAACACAACATGCTCCTTCATGCCCATGGCGTAGTTGCCACGGCCATCGAAGCTTTTGGGATTGACGCCGCGGAAGTCACGCACGCGCGGCAGCGCCATGGTGATCAGGCGGTCCAGGAATTCATACATCACGTCGCCTCGCAGCGTGACCTTGGCGCCGATGGCCAGGTTTTCTCGGATCTTGAACTGCGCGATCGCCTTCTTGGCGCGAGTCATCACCGCCTTCTGGCCGGCGATGGCGGTCAGGTCGTTGACAGCCTGCTGAATTTTCTTGGAGTCAGAAGCCGCCTCGCCCGCACCGATATTCAGGACCACCTTGTTGATCTTGGGGACCTGCATGGCGTTGGTGTAGCCGAACTTCTTCATCAGATCGGCGCGGATCTTCTCGTTGTAACGCTGCTTGAAGCGCGGAACATAGCCCTTCTCGGACTGGCGCTCACCAACCGCAACCTGCGTGCCGGTATTGACCTGACGGCGTTCCTTCTTGGCCGCCTTGGCTTCCGCTTTCGCGGCTTCCTGCGGATTCTTGCTACCTGCCTCAGACATCGATGACCTCACCGGACTTCTTGGCGAAACGGACCTTCTTGCCGTCGCCCAGCGTCTTGTAACCAACGCGGCTGGCGCCGCCCGACTTGGGATCGACATGCGCCAGATTGGAAAGATGGATAGTCGCTTCCTTGCTGACGATGCCGCCCTGCTGCTTCTGGGTCGGGCGCTGATGACGCTTGACCACATTCACGCCGCGGACCAGGGCGCGCTCTTCCTTCGGGAAAAGCTTGATCACTTCGCCCTTCTTGCCTTTGTCGCTGCCGGTGATGACGACGACTTTGTCGCCTTTGCGGATCTTGCTCATTACAGGACCTCCGGCGCCAGCGAAATGATCTTCATCTGGTTCTTGGCGCGCAATTCGCGAGTGACCGGTCCGAAGATGCGGGTGCCGATGGGCTCGCCCTGGGCATTGACCAGCACCGCGGCATTGCCGTCGAAGCGGATCAGGCTGCCGTCGGGACGACGGATGCCCTTGGCGGTACGCACCACCACGGCCTTCAGCACTTCGCCCTTCTTCACGCGACCGCGCGGAATGGCTTCTTTAACGGACACCACGATGATGTCGCCGACATCGGCGTAACGACGGTGTGAACCGCCCAGCACCTTGATGCACATCACGCTCTTGGCGCCGGAATTGTCGGCGACGTCGAGTTCTGTGGACATCTGAATCATGACTAAGCTCCTAAATCCGCGCCGTTACTTCGTGACGCGTTCAAGCACTTCCCAAGTTTTCAGCTTGGAAATCGGCTTGCATTCCTGAATGCGGACGACTTCGCCCGTCTTGAACTCGCCCTTTTCGTCATGGGCGTGATACTTTTTCGAACGGCGAACCGTCTTGCCAAGCATCGGATGGGTGAAGCGGCGCTCCACCTTCACGACGACGGTCTTGGCGTTCTTGTCGCTGACCACGGTGCCTTGCAGAATACGTTTGGGCATTTTTCTCTCTTAACCCTTGGCCGATTTGCGGCGTTGTTCAGTGAGCACGGTCTCAATCCGGGCGATGCTACGGCGCACCGTGCGGATACGGCCGGTGTTCTCGGCCTGACCGTTGGCGAGCTGGAAGCGCAGGTTGAACTGCTCTTTCTTCAGACCCACCAGGTCACCGGCCAGTTCGTCGGCGCTCTTGGCGCGAATGTCATCGCCCTTCGATGCGGCCTTGGCCGTAGTGGCCTTCTTCGCCTTGGGCTTGGCGGTTTTTGCTGCTGCTTTTTTCGCCATGATCTTTAGACCCCGCGCGTCACGAATTTGGTGTGGATCGAAAGCTTGGCGGCGCCCAGGCGCATCGCTTCCTTGGCGGTTTCCAAGTCCACGCCGTCGATCTCAAACAGGATACGGCCCGGCTTGACCTTGGCCACCCAGAATTCCGGCGCGCCCTTGCCCGAGCCCATGCGGACTTCGGCCGGCTTCTTCGACACCGGCACGTCCGGGAAAATGCGGATCCAGACGCGGCCGGCACGCTTCATCTGGCGCGTGATCGCGCGGCGAGCCGCTTCGATCTCACGGGCATTGAGGCGTTCCGGCTCCAGCGCCTTCAGGCCATAGGCGCCGAAGTTCAGGCTGGTGCCGCCTTTCGCAGGACCGTGAATACGGCCCTTGAACTGCTTGCGGAATTTTGTGCGCTTGGGTGACAGCATGGTTCTTCTCGTTACTCAGCGGCCGGGGCGCGGTCGCGATCACGCTCGCGCGCGGGACGGTTGCCGGCATCGGCATCAGCCTGGCGCTTCTCGGTGGCGAAGGGATCGTGTTCCATGATCTCGCCCTTGAAGATCCAAACCTTGACGCCGCAGGTGCCATAGGTGGTGAAAGCGGTCGCAACGCCAAAATCAATGTCGGCGCGCAGCGTGTGCAACGGCACGCGGCCTTCGCGATACCATTCGACGCGAGCGATTTCGGCGCCGCCAAGACGGCCGCCGCAGGTGATACGGATGCCGAGCGCGCCCAGGCGCATGGCGGTCTGCACCGAACGCTTCATCACGCGGCGGAACGCAACGCGGCGTTCCAGCTGCTGCGCGATGTTTTCAGCCACCAGCTTGGCGTCAACTTCCGGCTTGCGGATTTCGACGATGTTCAGATGAACTTCGTCGGTGGTGTATCTCTGGACATCGCTCTTCAGCTTGTCGATGTCGGCGCCCTTCTTGCCGATCACCACGCCCGGACGGGCGGAATGAATCGTCACGCGGCACTTCTTGTGCGGGCGCTCAATCACGATACGGGAGACGCCGGCGGCCTTCAGCTTGTCGCTGAGATACTCGCGGATCTTGATGTCTTCCTGCAGGAGCTTGCCGTACTCCTTCTTGCCCGCGTACCAGCGCGAGTCCCAGGTCCGGTTGATGCCCAGACGCAAGCCGATGGGATTGACCTTCTGACCCATTACTTCTTCTCCTTCGCGGGCTTCTTGGCTGCCGCCTTCTTGGCGGGCGCCTTGCCCGGAGATTTCTTGCCCTCGGCCTTCGCGCCCGATTTAGCGTCAGGCTTGGCATCAGACTTTTTTTCTTCGCGCTTTTCTTCGACCACGATGGTGATCTGGCTGAAGAATTTTTCGACGCCGGCCGAGTTGCCGCGGCCGCGCGCATGGAAACGCTTCATCACCAGGTTCTTGCCGACATGAGCCTGGGAGACGATCAGATCGTCGACATCCAGGTCATGGTTGTTTTCGGCGTTGGCGATGGCGGACTGCAGGATCTTCTTCACGTCCTTGGCGATGCGCTTGGGCGAGAAGCTGAGCTGGTTGATGGCATAGTCCACGCGCTTGCCGCGAATGGACTGGGCCACGAGATTAAGCTTGCGCGGGGAGACGCGGATGTTGCGGCCAATCGCCATCGCCTGATGGTCCTTGAGCACGCGCGCGCGGGATTCCTTGCCCATCAGGCCCTCTTCGCTTTCTTATCGCCGCCGCTTTGCGCGGTGTGGCCATGGAAGGTGCGGGTGGGCGAGAATTCGCCCAGCTTGTGGCCGACCATGTCTTCGGTGATCGCCACAGGGATGTGCTTGTGACCGTTATAAACGCCGAAGGTAACGCCGACGAATTGCGGCAGGATGGTCGAACGGCGCGACCAGGTCTTGATAACGTCCTTGCGGCCAGAGTTGCGCGCAGCTTCCGCTTTCTTGAGCAGATAGCCGTCGACGAACGGGCCTTTCCAAACCGAGCGGGTCATGTGCTTTGCGTCCTGCCTTTACGGGTGCGCACGATCATCTTGGTAGTGCGCTTGTTGGTACGGGTCTTGTTGCCCTTGGTGCCCTTGCCCCAGGGCGTGACCGGATGACGACCGCCCTTGGTGCGGCCTTCGCCGCCGCCATGGGGATGGTCGATCGGGTTCATGGCGGTACCGCGGACATGCGGGCGCTTGCCCTTCCAGACATTGCGGCCGGCTTTGCCGATGACTTCGTTCATGTGGTCGGGATTGGAAACCGCACCCACCGTGGCCATGCAGGTCAGCGGGATCTTGCGAACTTCCGACGAATTGAGACGCACCAGAGCGTTGGCCCCGTCGCGGCCCAGATACTGGGCATAGGTGCCGGCGGAACGCGCCACTTGGCCGCCCTTGCCCGGCTTCATTTCAATATTGTGGACGATGGTGCCCACCGGCATGGCGCCGAGCGGCATGGCATTGCCCACCTTGACGTCAACCTTTTCGCCCGAGACGACAACGTCGCCAACGGCCAGACGCTGCGGCGCCAGGATATAAGCCAGTTCGCCATCCTTGTACTTGAGCAGGGCGATGAAGCTGGTGCGGTTGGGATCGTATTCCAGACGCTCGACCACTGCTTCCTGGTTGAACTTGCGGCGCTTGAAATCGATCAGACGATAGCGCTGCTTGTGACCGCCACCCTGATAGCGCACCACGATGCGGCCGGTGTTGTTGCGGCCACCCTTGGAATGCTTGCCCTCGGTGAGCGACTTGACCGGACCACCCTTGTGGAGGCCGGACTTGTCCACCAGCACCAGCTGACGCTGGCCGGGAGTAGACGGTTTGAAGTGTTTCAATGCCATGGTTTAGAGACCCGTGGTGATATCGATCTGGTGGCCCTCTTCGAGGGTCACGATCGCTTTCTTGAAATCGTTGCGCGTATAGCGTTTGCCGCGGGCCAGCTTGCGCTTGCCCTTAACAGTGATCGTATTCACTGCCTTGACCTTGACCTTGAACAGGTCAGCGATCGCAGCCGCGATGGCCGGCTTGGTGGCGCCCAGGGTGACGCGGAAGACAACCTGGTTCGCTTCGGTCAGGCGCGTGGCCTTTTCCGTGATCACCGGCGACAGAATGATGTCGTACTTGCTCATGCCAGACGCGCCTCGATCGCTTTGACGGCGGCAGCGGTGAGAACCAGCTTGTCGCTTCTCATAATGTCATAGACGTTGATGCCGGCGACGGTGATCAGCGCGACATGAGACAGGTTGCGCGCGGAGAGCTGGAAGTTCTTGTCGAACTCACCATCCACCACCAGGGCGCTGCCGATCTTGAGCTTGCCGAACTGCTTGGCCAGCGCGCCAGTCTTGATGTCCTTGGACTTGGCTTCGTCAAGAATGACGATGGAGCCGTTCTTGGCCTTGGACGACAAAGCGTGCTTCAGGCCCAGAGCCTTGACCTTCTTGGGCAGGTCAAACTCATGGCTGTGCGACACCGGACCCATCGCCTTGGCGCCGCCCACGAACAGCGGTGCAGAACGCGCGCCGTGGCGGGCCTGGCCGGTGCCCTTTTGCTTGTACATCTTCTTCTTGGTGCGATTAATTTCCGCGCGCGTCAGCACCTTGTGCTGGCCCGAGCGGCGCTTGGCGAGCTGCCACACCACGACGCGCTGGATTAGGTCCTGGCGCGGCTCCAGGCCGAAGATGGTGTCGTTGAGATCAACGTCACCGGCAGCCTTGTTGTCGAGATTGAGGATCTTGGTTTTCATCGCTTAGCCCTCAGCCTGCTGTTCGGGAGCCGGCTGTTCGGCGGCGGGCGCGGCATTGCCGGCACGCTTCTTCACCGAACCGGGCAAGGCCACGTCCTTATGCGACCTCTTCACCGCATCGCGCACCATCACCCAGCCACCCTTGGAGCCGGGAACGGCACCGCGGATCATGATCAGGCCGCGTTCGACATCGACCTTGGCCACTTCCAGATTCTGGGTGGTCACATTGTCGACGCCGTCATGGCCGTGCATTTTCTTGTTCTTGAAGGTCTTGCCCGGATCCTGACGACCACCGGTACCGCCCAGCGAACGATGGCTGATCGACACGCCGTGCGACGCTTCCAGACCGCGGAAATTCCAGCGCTTCATTGCGCCGGTGAAACCGTGCCCCTTGGTGACGCCCTGAACATCGACTTTCTGACCGACGATAAAATGATCGGCCTGAACCACGTCGCCCACTTCGAGCATGTTCTTTTCGTCAATGCGGAATTCGGCCACCTTCTTGCGGGGCTCGATTTCAGCCTTGGCGAATTGGCCGCGCTCGGCCTTGTTCGTGTTCTTCGCCTTGGCGAAGCCCGAACCGAGCTGAACAGCCGTATAGCCGTCTTTGTCCTTGGTACGGACGCCGACCACGGCGCAACCGTCCAATTTCAAAACTGTGACCGGGACATGAGTACCGTCCGCCTGAAATAGACGGGTCATGCCGACCTTCTGCGTGATGACGCCTGTGCGCACCTTACGCTCCTTACAATTTGATCTCGACGTCCACGCCCGCCGCCAGATCGAGCTTCATCAGCGCGTCCACGGTTTGGGGAGTGGGGTCGATAATGTCGAGAAGACGCTTATGCGTCCGGATTTCGAACTGCTCACGGCTCTTCTTGTCGACGTGGGCAGAGCGATTGACCGTGAAGCGCTCGATGCCGGTGGGAAGCGGAATCGGGCCCCTCACCTGTGCGCCGGTGCGCTTCGCGGTATTAACGATCTCCCGCGTCGAATTGTCGAGAATCCGGTGGTCGAAGGCTTTCAGCCTGATGCGGATGTTTTGATTTTGCATGGATATTCCTTCGAACCGGTCCGCTTGCTTACTTGATGATCTTCGCGACGACGCCGGCGCCGACGGTGCGGCCGCCTTCACGGATGGCGAAGCGCAGCTTCTCTTCCATCGCGATCGGGACGATCAGCTCGACTTCGCAAGACACGTTGTCGCCCG
>CANJIS010000005.1 GCA_947474565.1 Alphaproteobacteria bacterium | reverse complement strand
GCCACCACTACAACACCGTCAGACCCCATTCATCGCTGGAATATCGACCGCCAGCGCCGCAGGCTTTTATGCCCGCGCCACCCCATCTGGATGGAACGCCAGCTATGCAGTAGTCTCACTCACCCTGGTACAAAATATCCGGCAGGCCAGACTGGCCGAGGCTTGCCGGCAACCGGTAGCGTCCTATCTAAGCGAGCCCATTGGTCACGTTGCCGTCGCGGGCGATCTTCCACTTCATGATGGTGTTGTTGTTCTGGGGTGGCCTGAACTGCGGTGTATAGGCGACACCCAAAATCTTCGCGACTTCTTCGCGAGTCGGTTGGACCTGACCGATCGCATCGATGGTGCGAGAAAGGATGACGTGCTCGCCGCCGTCCCAATTCCACATATAGCCGAACCGGACATGCGCCATCGGCTGCGGTGTCCCCTTGAGCTGGGCGACGTGCCACGTCTTGCCGTTGTCCGTGGATATCTCCACCTTGCGAACGGCGCCCTGGCCCGACCAGGCAAGTCCTGTGATCTCGTACCATCCGCGTTCGGGCAGTTTCTGCCCACCGGAGGGGAAGGTGATAACCGACTTTGGTCCGATCTCGAAAATCATCGCAGCGGCAATCTCTGTCCGTTGCAGATGGCCATAATCGTTCATGTTGAGCTGATATTGATCAACGACTTTGATGTGGCGCAGCCATTTGGTGTTGAAGATGCCCTCGAACCCGGGAACGATGAGGCGCACCGGAAACCCCTGCTGCGGCCGCAAGGGCTCGCCGTTCATGCCATAGGCGACAATGGTGTCCCTCATCGCCTTGTTGATGGGCATGGTCGACGCGCCCTTAATCTCTTCGGCGCCCTCGGCAACAAACCATGTTGCATTCTTTTTCAGCCCGCATTCCTTGAGCAGGGTTGAAAGAAGTACCCCGGTCCATTCGGCATTGCTGGTCAGCCCATGCGATTCCTGCACAGTCCTGTTCGCGGCGCTGGCGCTGTTGCCCGAACACTCGATGAAATGAAACCGGCTGACGGACGGGAAACGCTTCAAGTCCGCCATGGTGAAAACCCGGGGCTTGTCCACCAACCCGTTAATCATCAGCGTGTGCGTGGCGGGATCAATGTCCGGGGTGAAGGCGCCCTTGGTCGTCGCCGCATAATGGAGCGACGAGGCCTGGATCGTGCCATAAGAATCCTGCAACGGCGTGGCGATATGAAACCCCAACCCAAAGTCGTCGGGTGATGGCCGGCCGTTTGTGGGAATACGCTTGGAGGTTACGTAATGAGAGCGCGTACCATAGGCGACCAGATCATCGTCGGTCGCGATCATCGGCGCTTCGTTTTCGGCGTATGTGGCGAGCTTTCCTGCCGGTGTTTGCGCGAAGGCGCTGTTTGTGATGGGCGCGACAGTGGCTGCCGCTCCCATAGCTGCCGCGCCACGCTTCAAGAGCTCCCTGCGGCTAGTTCGTTTCGGAGCCATCATTTCCTCCTTGGAAGGAACCCAGAAGTTCAGCGCCGGTAATGTACGCCCCTTGCGGGACGCGTCAATAACGGGTGCTATTGGCGCAAAGCGGACGTTGCCGGGTCCGTTCGTCTCCCTCAATTCGCCAATAAAAAAGGCCCCCAACCGGGGGCCCTTTTTATTGGCGGACAGAGAGGGATTCGAACCCTCGAACGGCTTTCACCGTTACACACTTTCCAGGCGTGCGCCTTCAACCACTCGGCCACCTGTCCTTGGGCGCAGCCAATACCCCGCCTCGCTGGGTCTCGCAAGTTTTTCGGGAACCGGCCCTTTTTCCAGTGTTCCCAGCGTGTTCGGGCCGGTTCCGTCCCGGCTCCAACCGCGCGCCCAGACGTTCTCTCATTAAAGGAGAAATGCCATGCGAGTTTCGATTGCGGTCTTGAGCCTGATGCTGGCGGTCACCCCGGCGCTGGCCGATAATTCCAACGAGCTGCCGACCAAGCAGCCGCCCAAGGCGGAGTTGAAGAAAGAGCCGGACAAGATGACCACCGTAAACCCGGAGCCTGCGCCGCCGATGGACCCTTCGGCCGGCAGCGGCGGCAATGGTGCTCCTGTGGCCGGCTCCAGCAACGGGAATGAAACCTAGAGAGACGATGCGCTAGTCTTCGTAATAATCGCACGAGCCATAGGCATTGATCGGCCCTTCCACGATCTGGCATTCGTCCGGATTGAGGAAAAAATTGCACGCCCCGCACAGCCTCAGTTCTGGCTGGGCGTGGTCGAGATAACCGGCCTGGTTGTGGGTGGATTTTGGAAAATAAGATTGCGCGGATGGCTGCGCGGATGGCAATGGCTGGGCGCTCGCGCTCGCCGCCATCAGGCATCCGGCGCCGCCGGTCAGGCAACGCAAAAGAACCGCGCGGCGATGCACAAGTTTCATGGTCCTGCCTCCAGCCATCAGGCTAAGGCAAACCGGCCTTCCTTCTATTGATCGGGATCAATCCCGTCCGCCGGTGTCAGTTGTGATAATCCCGGTCCAGGGGCGCGACGCTCAAGTCGCGCCGTGCCGCCACGATGGAGATGGTGTAGCCCGCCACCACATCGAACAGGCACATGGCGGTGATCAGGAAAAAGGTGGAGGTGGAAAAACCCTTCAGCACAATGAATTCCACCAGCGCGACCACGAACGTCAACATTGAGAAGGCGTGGTTGAGAATTTCGCGCGAGGAGTTGCGCGCCGCCTTTACGATTTCCACAAACAGCAGCGCCAGCGTCGCCAGCAGCAGCAGGTCGCCCACCGTCACTTTCCACAGATCGCCCGAGAACATGGCGATGGTGAAGCTGTTATCCAGCACCGCCTGCACATTTCCGCCCGCGGCCATGCCGCCGCCGAACGCCACCAGATTGTAAAGGATCACCGCGATCAGGATCATCGGAAAGGCGCGCATCGAATTGTCCTCTTGGGCCTGGTTAGCTTAGCACGCGATTAGGGCTCAGCCTTTTCCCCGGTCCCGGTAGATCATCCAAAGATTGCGCGCATAGATCGGCAGCGGCATCGCCTGGCCCATCACCAGCGGCCAGGCCCGCAGATGCAGGGCGTAAGCCAGGCTCACGGTCGCGCCGAACAGGCTGCAATACCAGAAGGCAATGGGGATGACGCTGTGGCCCGCCTGTTCGCTGCGCAGCCATTGAATCAGAAACCGCACCCCGAACAGCGCCTGGCCCAGAAAGCCGATGCTGATCCAGAACGTGTCCGGATTTTGCATCGCCGCCGTGTACCAATGGGTCAGGAAGTTCATCGGCTCACAATTCCTCTGTCCCGGCCGGGCCGCGATGACGGCTGATCAGCCAACGCATGCCCAGCAGGTCGTTGATGGACACCAGCATGCGCCCGAAATTGGTGTATTTGGAAACGCCCGCGCCGCGCGGCCTGTGGCCCACCGGCAGAAAACCCACGCCATACCCTTCGCGCCGCATCAGCGCGATCAGGAAGCGGTGCTGGTGATCGAAATAGGGCAGCGCCAGATACGCCTCGCGTTCCAGTACCTTGATGCCGCAACCGGTATCGGCGGCGCCATCCTTCAGCATCCAGTTGCGAAAGCCGTTGCCGATTTTGGAGGCCATGCGGCGGCTGGCGGTATCCTTGCGCTTGACGCGCACGCCGCCGACCATCGCCACGTTGCCCCCACTTGAAGTATTGAGCCTTTTCATTTCGGCCAGCAGGCGCGGCAGGTCGGCCGGGTCATTCTGACCGTCGCCATCCAGGGTGCCGATGATGGCGCCCTTGGCTGCCAGGACGCCGCTGCGCACCGCCCGGCTCTGGCCCAGATTGCGCTTGTGGCGCAGCACCCGCAGTTGCGGAATCTCGGCCCGCAGTGCGGTCAGCTCCGCCGCCGTGCCGTCGGTTGAGCCGTCATCCACAAAGATGATTTCATGCGGCCCCACGGCCGTCAGCGCCTGGGCGATTTCCCGGGCGAGGGGCGCGGCATTCCCCGCTTCATCCTTGACGGGCACGACCACAGAAAGGGCAAGCGGCATAAGGCTCATGTTCCTTTGGCTTTGCGCCCGACTTTTGCACTAAGTGCTTCGGCGGCCTTATACAGGTCCGGCCCCCAAGCTGAAACATCCCCACGTTATGGCCGACGAAGAACCGGTTTCCCAAGCGCCCGCCGCCACTGATTTGCCCCTGGGCACCCCGCCGCCGGTCCCGGGCTTTCTGACGCGGGCGGCCCGGCATGGCAAAATTGTCATCCTGCTGGTGTGTCTGGCGCTGTGGCTGCCGGAGATTCTCAGCCTGCCGGCGCTGGACCGGGATGAGAGCCGCTTCGCCCAATCCTCCCGCCAGATGCTGGACAGCGGCAACTATGTCGACATCCGCTTCGGCCAGGTGCCCCGCTACAAAAAGCCGGCAGGGATTTACTGGCTTCAGTCCGCCACCACGGCGATAGCCGGTGGCGGAGATCACACCCATATCTGGACCTACCGCCTGCCATCGTTGCTCGGCGCCACGGCGGCGGCGCTGGCGATCTTCTGGACCGCTTCGCTGTTCAGCGCCGAAGCCGGGCTGCTGGCCGGGTTGCTGACGGCGGCCAGTCTTTTGCTGAGCGCCGAAGCCACCCAGGCCACCACCGATGCAGCGCTGCTGGGCACCATTGTCTTTAGCCAGGGCGTGCTCTTCCGGCTGTGGCGCGCGGCGCGGCAGGATATGCCCGCGCCCTCGCTCAAACTGGTGATGCTGGGTTGGGCGGCGCTGGCGGCGGGCATTCTTCTGAAAGGCCCGGTGGCCCCCGGCGTCGTGCTGATGACCATCGCGGTGCTGGCGGGGTGGGAGCGTTGGGAAAAGAAACGCTTCGATCTGAAATGGCTGGCCGCTACAAAGCCGTGGCGCGGGCTGGGTGTGGTCGTGCTGATGACCGCGCCTTGGGCAGTGGCGATTGCGCTGGCCAGCCATGGCGAATTCTTCCAGCAATCGCTGGGGGGCGATTTCGCCGCCAAGCTTGCCGAAGGCCAGGAAGGCCATGGCCAGCTGCCCGGCTATTACCTGCTGGTTTCCTCGCTCACCTTCTGGCCGATGGTGCTGTTCGTATTGCCGGGAGTGGGCCTTGCCTTTGTGCGCCGCGCCGAACCCTCCATCCGTTTCCTGATTGCCTGGGCGGCGGGCTGGTGGCTGCTGGTTGAAATCGTGCCCACCAAGCTGCCCAACTATGTCCTGCCCGCGATGCCGCCGCTCGCCATTCTGGCGGCGCTTTGGATCATGGCCGCGCGCGATGAGGTTGCCCCCACTTCTCATCAAAAATGGCGGCGCTGGCTGCCCATCGCTGCGGCCGTTCAATCCCTGGCTGGCCTTGCCGCTTTCACCCTGGCGCCTTTCATCCTGCCCACGCGCTTTGGCGATGGCCCCGCGCCCTGGTGGCTGCTGGCGCTGGCGGCAACCGGCGGGCTGGTCGGGCTGACCGGTGTGATTCTGGTGTTGGCGAAAAAACGGCTGGGCGGATTTATTGTCACTTTGGCCGCCATGCTTATTCTTGTGCCGGGCCTCACCGCCGGGGTGGGGCCGGGCTTGCATCAATTCTGGTTCACCGAGCGCCTTGCCGAGGCCGCCCGCAAAACCCGCCTGCCCTACGACCCGCCGCCCATACTGGCCGGCTATCAGGAACCCAGCATGGTCTTCGCCCTGGGCAAGGATGTGGCGCTGACGGACGGAAAAGGCGCGGCGGAGTTGGGTTTACGTCAGGGTGGGCTGGCGCTGGTCGATGACGAAAACGGCGCGGCCTTCCTGGCCCGGCTTGCCGAATTGCAAGGCAGCGCCGAGCCGGTGGATGCGGTTTCCGGGTTCAACTATTCGCGTGGGCGTGCCTCGCATGTGACGCTCTATCGTGTGGCGCCGCTGAACCCCGTCGCGCGTCCGCTGCCGCGCTAGCAGACGCAATCGCACACATCGCCTTGTGTGCCCCTCTCTTGACAACTTACCGAAGGCTGGAATTATCGCCGGGCTCGTTCGTCCGATGAAGGTTGCCGCTGGGGCGCCGCCGGACAAAACGCGAGACAGGATCCAGCGCCCACACGGCGCATGTGAGACGACCATGGCATTCGAGAGTGCGCGGGGGCGCATTGTCAGGCCCCTGGCGCGAACCCTCCGCCAGCATTCCGAAGGCGCCGCTGCTCCCCAGAGCAATCGCGCGCCTGTCGCCAAGCTTTCGCTGCCTGGCCCTAAAGTTGAGCTGCGCTTTCCCATTTCAAGCGACGCCCGCGCTTTCTATCGCCGCTTCTTTCCCGGCACCGGTCCCAATGAATGGAATGACTGGCGCTGGCAGATGCGCACCCGCATTCGCAGCCTGGAAAAATTGGCGCGCATCTTTCGCCTGTCGGAAGACGAATATGCCGCCGTGGCCCGCCACAAAGGCTCGCTGCCGGTGGGCATCACGCCGTATTACGCCAGCCTGATGGGGCTGACGGATGCCAGCGAACCTCTGCGCCGCACCCACATCACCACCGGCGGCGAGTATGCCAAAGCGCCCGGCGAAGACGATGATCCCTTGAGTGAAGATCACGACACGGTGGTGCCCGGTCTGGTGCATCGCTATCCCGACCGGGTGCTGTTCCTGGTCACCGGCACCTGCTCGACCTATTGTCGCTACTGCACACGCTCGCGGCTGGTGGGCAATCCCGGCGGCGAATATCAATTCTCCAAAAGCCAGTGGGAACAGGCGCTGGATTATCTGGCGGCCCATACCGAAGTGCGCGATGTGCTGCTGTCGGGCGGCGATCCGTTGACGCTGTCTGACGACAAGCTGGATTGGCTGCTGGGCCGCCTGCGCGCCATCCGCCATATCGAATTCATCCGCATCGGCACCAAGATGCCGGTGGCGACGCCCCAGCGCGTGACGCGCGCCTTGACCCGGGTTTTGAAAAAACATCATCCGTTATGGATGAGCCTTCATTTCACGCACCCCAAGGAACTGACCCGCGAAGTGGCCGAAGCCACGGCGCGGCTGGCAGATGCCGGCATTCCCCTGGGCAGCCAGACCGTCCTGTTGAAAGACATCAACGACAATCCCGCCACCATGACCACGCTGATGCATGGCCTGCTGAAAAACCGGGTGAAGCCTTATTATCTGTATCAGTGCGACCCGATCAGTGGTTCGGCGCATTTCCGCACTGGGGTGGACAAGGGGCTTGAGATACTTCGCGCCCTGCGCGGCCACACCACCGGCTATGCCACGCCCATCTTCTGTGTCGATGCGCCGGGCGGCGGCGGAAAGATTCAGCTCGCGCCCGACCCGGTAGCGGGCCGCGATGGCGATTATCTGCTGCTGAAGAATTTCGAAGGAAAGATATTCCAGTATCCGGACCCGAACGGCGCTCTGGGCCGCTAATGCGCATCGGCGTCACCTTTGACCTGCGCAGCGATTATCTCGCGCTGGGTCATTCCGAAGAAGAAACGGCCGAGTTCGACGCCGAGGAAACCATCGCCGCGCTGTGCGATGCCCTGAAAAGTCTTGGCCATGAACCCATCCGCATCGGCGGCATCAAACCGCTGACCAGGGCACTGGCGGACGGCCAGCGCTGGGATGCGGTGTTCAATATCTGTGAGGGCCTCAAGGGCGTCTCGCGTGAGGCCCAGGTGCCGGCGCTGCTGGAAGCCTTCGATATTCCGTATGTCTTTTCCGATCCGCTCACCCTGGCGCTGACCCTGGACAAGGCCATGACCAAGCATGTGGTGCGTGATGCCGGTGTGCCCACCGCCGATTTCGCGGTGATCACGACCGAGGCCGATATCGCCAAGATCACGCTGGGCTTTCCCCTGTTCCTCAAGCCGGTGGCCGAAGGTTCGGGGAAAGGCGTCAACGCCCGCTCCAAGGTGGATGACAAAGAACAGCTCGAGAGCGTTGCCCGCCACTTGCTAAAACAATACCGCCAGCCGGCGCTGGTGGAGGAATTCCTGCCTGGCCGGGAATTCACCGTCGGCATCACCGGCACCGGGTTGGAGGCAAAGGTTCTGGGTGTCCTTGAAATCGTGCCGCTCCCGAAATTCATCGGCCATGGCTATGGCTACGAAAACAAAGAGACCTGGGAAGACAAGTTGAAGATTGTCCGCGCTGAAGGCCCGGAGGCGCAAGCGGCGGGGCAGGTGGCGCTGGCGGCGTGGCGCGTGCTGCGCTGCCGCGATGGCGGCCGCGCCGATATCCGTTTGGACAAGAACGGATTGCCTTGCTTCATCGAAGTCAATCCGCTGGCGGGCATCCGCCCGGGCTATTCCGATCTTTGCTTCATCGCCAATTTCGAAGGCCTGAGTTATCAGCAATTGATCGGAAAATTCCTGGACTCGTTTCTGAAGCGACACCCGGATTTAAAATGAAAATTTTAGTGCTGCATTCGGAAGTCCCGGCCGACGGCCCGCCCGAGGATCAGGACACGCTGATTGCCGCCGAAGCGGTGCGCGCTGCGCTGGTCCGCAAGGGCAATACGGTGAGCAAAGCTGCTTTCCGTGCCGATACTCTGGCCGCGCTGTTGAATGAACAAGCGCCGGAGATGGTGTTCAATCTGGTGGAGGGCGTGGACGGCAAAGGCATTCTGGCTTCCGCCGCACCGCGTCTGCTGTCGCAGCTTGGCATGGCATTCAGCGGTGTCAGGGCGGAGGCGATGGACTTCACTTGCGACAAGCCCCAGACCAAAGCGAAATTGCGCGCCGCCGGTCTTGCCACGCCCGACTGGAGCACACCGCCGGACTGGACTGGACTGGATGAGCGCGCCTTCATCGTGAAGGCGGCGCTGGAAGACGGTTCCATCGGTCTGGATGACGATTGCGTGGTAACAGGCGCAGCGGCGATCAAGGCCCGGGCCGAAGACTGTTTTCGCCGTTTCGGCGGCGCCTGGTTTGCCGAAGAATATGTCGAAGGCCGCGAGTTCAATCTGTCCCTGCTGGGCAACCTTCAGTCGCTGCACATTCTGCCCATGGCGGAAATGACCTTTGCCGACTGGCCCACCGATAAGCCCCGCATTGTCGGCTATGGCGCCAAGTGGGACGAGGGCTCTTCCGGCTATCGTCACACCGTGCGCCGCTTTGGCGTGGAGAATGAAGAACCGGCTTTGGCGGCCAAACTCAAAGCCGCCTGCGAAGGCGTGTGGAAGCTGTTCGATCTCACCGGTTTTGTCCGCGTGGATTTTCGGGTGCGCGCTAGCCAGCCGTCTATTCTGGAAATCAATCCCAATCCCGGTATCGCGCCTGACGCCGGTTTTGCCGCCGCTGCGCAAGAAGCGGGCATGACGTACGATGACCTGATCGAGGCCATTGTGAAAGCAGCGGCATGATTGCGCTTTCAAAAGCTTATCCATCGCTGTTGGGTGCGCCGGTCCTGATATCCGTTGACGAACGCATCTTTACAAGCCGCTATTATCAGAACTGCATGGGCTGTTCGTTCTGCCATGACGCCTGTTGTCAGCACGGTGTGGACATTGATGCCGCCACTGCGGAACGGCTTCTCGCCGCGCCGGACAAATTCAAAAAACGGGTGGGCGTGCCGGCAAGCGAATGGTTCACCGCCGAGATCACCGAAGATGTTGAATTTCCGTCCGGCTATAACCGGCGCACTGCCACCCGCAATGGCGCTTGCGTCTTCCGTGATCCCAAAAGCCGGGGCTGTTTGATTCACGCTTACAGTCTGGAAGAGGGATTGGACTATCATGTCCTCAAGCCCATGGTCAGTGTGCTGTTTCCGCTGACCTTCGAGCATGGCGTGTTGATGCCATCGACGGAAGTGCTGGACGGGTCTCTGATCTGCGCCGGTGACGGCCCCAGTTGCTATGATGGGGTGCGCGGCGAACTGGCTTACTATTTTGGTGACGATCTGGTGCGTGAGCTGGACGGAATGAAAGATGATTGAAATTCCGGTCTATGCCGATGTTGTCGCGGCGCAAAAGCGCATCGCGCCTTACGCGGTTCGCACGCCTTTGGTCGAAAGTCCCGCTTTAAGTGAGCGCATCGGCGGCAGGGTGTTCCTGAAGCTGGAACTGATGCAGCGCACCGGCTCGTTCAAGTTTCGCGGCGCGCTGAATCGCATCCTGCTCATTCCCGAAAACGAACGCGCCAAAGGCGTGGTCGCCTTTTCATTCGGCAATCATGCCCAGGGCGTGGCGGCGGCGGCCAGGCTCTTTGCCATGCCGGCTTTGATCGTGATGCCGTCGGATGCGCCACGCCCCAAGATCGACGGCACACAGGCACTGGGCGCGCAGGTGGTGCTTTATGATCGTAGCCACGAAGACCGCGAAGCCATTGCGGCACGCATCCGCGAAGAACGCGGCGCCACCCTGGTCAAGCCGTTCGACGATCCCGCCATCATCGCGGGGCAGGGCACCGCCGGGCTTGAGATCGCAGAGGATGCCGCGCGTTTCGGTGTGGCGTTTGACGAAGTGTTGTCGCCCTGTTCCGGCGGCGGGCTGGTCAGCGGCATTGCCTTAGGCATCAAAGATTCCAAAGTGAAAATCCGCAGTGTCGAGCCGGAGAATTTCGACGGCATGCGCCAGTCATTGAAAGCGGGGGAACGCATCACCGCACTTGGCGGCAAGTTTTCCATCGCCGATGCCCTGATGGCGCCAACCCCCGGCGTGCATGTGTTCGAACTGGCGAAGGGCTTGTTGTCATCCGGCCTGGCGGTCAGCGACGCCGAACTGGAACAGGCGGTGGCCTTTGCCGCCACCAGATTGAAATTGCTGGTCGAGCCGGGTGGTGCGGCGGCGCTGGCCGCTTTGCTGGCAGGGAAGACAAAAGCAAAGAGCGTCTGTCTGGTGCTGTCAGGCGGCAACGCGGATTTTTCGCAGATCGCGGACATAGTCCAACGGTCTTCATAATTCTTGCGAATTAAGGTTTACGCGGGCATTCGCTTCAATCGCGCGGTTCTGGCGGTTAATCCGGAACCATGCGGGGACTCATTCTATTTGCTGGCTTTGTGATCATGCTGGGCGGCGGCATCGCCGTGGCCGCCTGGCCGAAGGCTAAGGCGCCGGTTTCCGGCTTCTCCAGCGATGAGAAGCTGGCCAACGCCTATGCCCGCGTCAAACCCGGCATGCCGTCATCGCAGCTTTCGACTATCGGCTTCGACACCGCCCGGGCAGAGCGTCTGTCCAAGCTGGCGCTGATGGAGCATTTCATGCCCAAGGACAGCGCCACCTTCGATGCGCTCGATCCGGCGGTGCAGGCTTGTTACACTGAGCCGGCCGATTGCAACGCCTTCATCTTTACGGCGATGGGCGCCCAGGCGGTGTTGCTGGTGCAGGGCGGGCGGGTGTCGTGGAAGAACCTGCTCGGCGTCAGCGTCGCCACCAAGCGCAAGGCGCGGATGGCGGCACGGCGGATGACCGGGCCGAGCGAACTTTAAGCAGAGAAAAGCGCCTTATCTCGGCGCTTTGTCGCCGCGCCGGCCGCTAGGACGCGGCCGGCCCATTGCTTAGGCAGATGTGCGAAATGGTTTGGCGGCGCGCGTTAGCGCGGCGCCAAAACCATCATCATCTGCCGGCCTTCCATCTTGGGATACTGCTCCAGCTTGGCGAAGACTTCGGTGTCTTTCTGGACCCGGGTCAGCAATTCCATGCCGAGATGCTGGTGCGCCATTTCGCGGCCGCGGAAGCGCAAGGTGACCTTGACCTTGTCGCCATCATCGAAGAAGCGCTTCATCGCCCGCATCTTCACGTCGTAATCGTGATCGTCGATGGTGGGGCGCATCTTGATCTCCTTGATCTCGATGACCTTCTGCTTCTTGCGGGCCTCGTTGGCCTTTTTCTGCTGTTCGTATTTATATTTGCCGAAGTCCATCAACTTGCAGACCGGCGGCTTGTTGTCGGGAGACAGCTCCACAACGTCCAGGCCTTTTTCTTCGCCCAGAGCGAGGGCTTCTTCGAGCCCGAGTTCGCCATATTTGTGGCCGTCATCGCCGATCAGGAAAATGACTTTGGCGGTGATTTCATCATTGATGCTAGGACCACCCTTGCTCGGGGGTTTGTTAGCTTCCTGCGGACGTCTACCTACTATGACTCTCTCCTGTTCGTGGCCCATGCGTCTGCACGTTCGCCGGTCTGTTCAGAGACACAAGCGAACTTGGGTTCGATCATGAGTGAACAGAGCCTTTCGTGAGACGCGCGGGACTTGTTGCGCGGCCGGCCCGAGGGGCCAGATTCGTGCCGTAAGATAGGGTGGGAAAGCCCCCGGGAAAAGGGCTATTCGGCCACATGCACACCGGATTCAGGCGGTTTCTTGTTCCAGAACGCGCTGTTCAGCGCAGATCGGGCGGAACCGCTTCCGCCGCCAGCGCGGCAATCGCCGCATCCAGCGTCAGGGTTTCCTGACCTTCGGCGCCCAGGCGGCGCAAGGTGACGGTCTTGTTTTCCGCTTCCCGGCGGCCAAGCACCAGCAGATTGGGCACCTTGGCGAGGGAGTGGCGGCGCACCTTGTAGTTCACCGTCTGGTTTACGGTATCCACCACCACGCGCAAGCCCGCTTTCTTCAAGGCGGCTTCCACCTCGGCGGCGTACGGATCCGCGTCGGACACAACCGTAGCCACCGCCACCTGCACCGGCGCCAGCCAGAGCGGGAATTTGCCGGCATAATGTTCGATCAAAACGCCGATGAAGCGTTCCATCGACCCGACAATGGCGCGGTGAAGCATCACGGGCGGATGCTTGGCGCCGTCTTCGCCGATGTAAGACGCGCCCAGCCGGTCGGGCATGTTGAAATCCACCTGCAGCGTGCCGCATTGCCATTGCCGGCCAATGGCGTCGGTGAGGGTGAATTCCAGCTTGGGACCGTAAAAGGCGCCTTCGCCCTTGTTGTAGGTGAATGCCAGCCCGGCGGCGTGGGTCGCCTTTTCCAGGCTGCTTTCCGCCAGATCCCAGACCTCGTCCGAACCGATGCGCGTTTCCGGACGGGTGGCGAGCTTGACCAGCACATCGGTGAAGCCCAGATCGCGATAGCAGCGCAGCAAGAGTTCGCAGAAGGACTTTGTTTCGTCGGTGATCTGGTCGTGGGTGCAGAAGATGTGCGCGTCGTCCTGCACAAAGCCGCGCACCCGCATGATGCCGTGCAGCGCGCCGGACGGCTCATAGCGGTGGCAGGAGCCGAACTCGGCCAAACGATACGGCAGTTCGCGATAGGATTTGGTGCCCTGCTTGAAGACCTGAATATGGCCGGGGCAGTTCATCGGCTTGACGGCGAGGGTGCGGCCTTCGCTTTCCACATCGGCGATGAACATATTCTGGTGGAAGGTGGCCCAATGGCCCGACTGTTCCCACAGCTTGCGGTCGAACAGGATGGGTGTCTTGATTTCCTGATAGCCGGCATCGCCCACGCGGCGGCGGATATAATTCTCAAGCGTCCGCCACAACGCATGGCCGTCGGGATGCCAGAACACCTGGCCCACCGCTTCTTCCTGCATGTGGAACAGGTTCATTTCGCGGCCCAGCTTGCGATGGTCGCGCTTCTCGGCTTCTTCCAGCCGGAGCAGATAGGCGTCCAATTCCTTCTTGTCGCGCCAAGCGGTGCCATAGATGCGCTGAAGCTGCGCGTTCTTGGCGTCGCCGCGCCAATAGGCGCCGGCGATCTTGGTCAGCTTGAAGGCATCGCCGATTTCGGCGGTGGTGCGAAAATGCGGGCCGCGGCACAGATCGTGCCAGTCGCCGTGCCAATAGATCGAGACGTCTTCGTCGGAGGGAATGGATTCAATCAGTTCGGCCTTGAAGCTTTCGCCGATATCCTTGAAATGCTGCACCGCCTTGGCGCGCGGCCAGACTTCGCGCCGCGTCGGGCGCGCCTGTTTGACGATCTGCCGCATCTTCTCTTCGATCTTGGGCAGATCGTCGGGCGTGAAGGGCTCATTGCGCGCGAAGTCGTAATAGAAGCCGTCATCGATGGCGGGACCGATGGTGACCTGCGTTCCGGGATACAGCTCCTGCACCGCCATCGCCAGAAGATGGGCGGCGTCGTGCCGGATCAGCTCCAGCGCCTTGTCATCTTTCTTGGTGATGATGCGGACGGCGGCGTTTTCTTCGATGGGACGAAACAGGTCCCATTCCTTGCCATTCACTTCCAGGATCAGGGCGGCCTTGGCCAGGCCCGGGCCGATGGCGGCGGCGACGTCGTTGCCGGTGGCGCCGCGCGGAAAAGTCATCGCTTTGCCGTCGGGCAAGGTGATGGTGATTTCGGCTTGGGCGGTGGCGGACAAGGGTGTTCTCCGAAGCGGCTAAAGGAGGCAATCCTTTAGCCGTTTCGGGGGTTTCAGGGCAACCGGGCTTGTTTAATGCCCGCCGGACGAGCCGGAGCGGCTGGCCTCGAACAGGAACCAGTTACGCTTTTCGGCCTGATCGATGAAATTCTCCAGGATCGAGGCGGTGGCGATGTCGTCATGGCTGTCCGCGATTTCGTGGGCGGCGCGCATGCGCTTGATCACCGACTTATTGTCTTGCATCAGCTCGCGCAGCATGTCGCCCGGACTGACAAAGCCCTTGTTGTTGTCCTTGATGGTCTGGAGCTTGGCGATCTCGCCAATCGAATGAATGGTTTTGGCGCCCAGCTTGCGCACGCGCTCCGCCAGATCATCGATGGTGGCGAAGATTTCCGCCGCCTGCTCGTCGAACAGCAAATGATAGTCGCGGAAATGCGGGCCCGAGACATGCCAGTGGAAATTCTTGGTCTTGGTGTAAAGCGCGTAGCCGTCGGCGACCAGGCCGTTCAGGGCTTCGGCGATTTCCGGCACCGCGTTGTTGGAAAGATCGGTGGGGGGTTCCAGCCGGCCTTTGGCTGCGGACTTGGAGATCGGCTTGGGAGTCGCGGGTTTGGGGGATTTCTTCGCCATGGATCACCGCTCAATATATATTAGAAAGATTATAAAGTAATTCCGATGCCCTTACCAGACCAGATTTCCGCGCATCGCGCATCCGTCAACAGGGCCACACAGCATTCTCCCCACCCTGGCAAACCAGGGCGGGGAGCGTGCCGTTAAAAGAAATGCCTAGCGGTTGCCGTTCAGCATCATGTCCAGGATCACGCCGCTGGCGATACCGGCCAGGAAGTAATTGTTGCTGTCGTCACGCACCCAGTTGTAGCCGCGCGGCGGGCGGCGCATATGGCGCTGCTGCCAATCAGTCACGACATACTGACGATTGCGGTATTGGCGCGGCACGCGGTCACCGCGCGACCAGCGCGGCTGGCTCATGCGCACGCCGGGATTGGTCCGGTACTGGTCGTAACGGTCCGGGCCGTTGTTGTTGTAGCCGTTGTTGGAATTGTTGTTGTAGTTGCCGTTGCCCCGGCCATTGGGCTGCGCCATGGCGGTGCCGCCCAACAGCGACAAGGCAAGCGCCAGTGTAATCATGCGTTTCATAATGGTTCTCCTGCTATCAGGCAGGGAACGCGCGGATCGCGGATATGACCCATTTGTCATAAGGCTGCGGCGCGGGCCGGCGCTGGCCGGGGATGGCAATCCCCAGCCAACCGGATGATCCTGCTCTCTATTCGCCGAAAAGCCGGGCGGCGATGCCCCTTAAACTTTTTCGCCGGACAGGAAGTCGGGCTTGCCCAGGGGCACGCCTTTCATCCGCAGGATGCCGTAGCCGGTGGTGATGTGGAAATAGACGTTGGGCAGCACCCAATTGTTCAAATAGTCCTTGCCCACGAAATTGAATTCGGCGCTGGGGAATTTGAGCTGGATCTTGCGGTCTTCCGCGCCGGCGAAGGCTTTCTCATCAAAGCTGCGCATATAGGCGATGGTCTTTTTCAAACGGGCGCGCAGCTCGTCGAAGCTGGCTTCATTGTCTTCATACTTGGGCGCTTCGGTGCCGGTGAGACGGGCCACTGCGCCCTTGGCGGTGTCGGTGGCGATCTGGACCTGCTTGGTCAAAGGCAGCATGTCGTCATAGAGGCGGGCGGTGAGATAGGAATTGGGGTCGATGCCCTTTTCCTTGGCGTAAGCTTCGGCCTTGGCGAGAAAGCCGGAATAGCTGCCCAGCATGTGGGTGACCGGCGGCACAAGCGCTTCGTACATGGAAAAGGACATGGGGTACTACCTCGTTGTTATGGATTTTGCGGCATCCTGCGTTGGGCTTGTGGCAGGCGCAACCATGATGCAAACAGGGGCTTGAGGCGGGCCGGATGATCCCGTATTTCAGGGCCATGACAGACACGCCCGAAGTTACCACCCCGCCCGACCGGCTTTCGGTCAATCCGCAAAGCCCGTTCCACGATGCCGCCCTGCTGGAGCGGGGCATCGGCATCCGCTTCAACGGCAACGAGAAGACCAATGTCGAAGAGTATTGCGTCAGCGAAGGCTGGGTGCGCCTTGCGGTGGGCAAGGCGGTGGACCGTCACGGCAACCAGATGACTGTGAAGTATAAAGGCAAAGTGGAGCCGTATTTCCGGGACGTGGAATAAACGCCACTATTTTATAATCCGCAGACAAATTGCCATGATGATGCATCCCTTGCGCACCGCAATCTGCGCCGCTGTCCTTCTCCTGTTTGGAGCGCCTGGTATGGCGGTCCCATCGCCTTGGTCGCTCAAGGATGGGGTGGACTTGCCGGATGGCCTTTCCCTGTCTGGCACCGCACGCCTGCGTTATGAGAGTTTGAGCGGCCAGCCACGCGTCGGGCTCAGCGCCAGCGATACTCTCACCACCTCACGCATCACACTGCTCGCTACGTACCAGTTGGATTGGGTGCGGCTGGTAGCGGAAATCTATGATAGCCGTGCCTATGGCGGTCATGCCGCCGGCTCGGTCGGCGTCAATGACGTCAATGCGTTGGAGCCGCTCCAGGCTTATGTTCTGTTCGACCTCGGTAACCGTCTGGGTGCCGAAAAATTCACCGTTCAGGCCGGACGCTTCCTGCTTGCTTTGGGTTCGCGCCGCCTGTTGGCCACAGAAGACTATCGCAACAGCAACAATTCCTACACCGGTGTACGGACCGATTTCTCGCTGGGCGGCACTGCCGTCACGCTATTTTATACCCTGCCGCACATCATTCTGCCCCACGACAAGCCCGGCATTTTGAACAACGATGTCACCTTCGATCTCGAAACTTTCGATTTGACGATGTGGGGCGGGTATCTGGAAAGGCCGCATCTGTTTGGCGAGATAGAAGGCGACGTCACATATCTGCATCTGGACCAGCATGATGCGCCGGGACGCCCCATACAAAACCGCAGTTTGGATACGCTGGATGCGCGGCTGATCCGCAATCCGAAACCCGGTTCATTCGATTATGAAGGTGAGGCCGCCTATCAGACCGGCACGATCCGCGACAACCTCACCGCCGCCGCGCCACGCCTGGATGTCTCTGCCTGGTTCGCTCATCTCAGCGCCGGGTATACCTTTCCGGCTGCCTGGAGCCTGCGTCTGTCGCTGCAAGGCGATTATGCCAGCGGCGATGGTCCGGGTAGCGGCTATCAGCGGTTTGATACGCTTTATGGACTGCGCCGGGCCGACTTCTCTCCCGGTGGCATTTTCAGCGCCGTTGGCCGCGCCAATATCGTCAGCCCTGCCATTCGCATCGAGGCCATACCCACGGCGCGTTTTGATCTGTTCGCCACCTATCGGCCTATGTGGCTGGCGTCTTCCACCGACGCTTTTTCCACCACCGGGGTGCGCGATGCCACAGGCAAGGCGGGCAACTTCGCGGGCCATCAGGTCGAGGGGCGGGCGCGCTATTGGCTGGTGCCCGATGCTTTGGTCCTGGAAGCCAATGGCGCCCTGTTGTTCAAGGGCAGCCAGTTGACTCAATCTCCCAACAGTCTGGCTACGGGCGATACGGCCTTTGGTGCGATCTCAATCATGACGTTCTTTTAGACAAGGCACAAAAAACCTAGGCGGCGCCAAACCGCCAGACCCCACTCATCGCTGGGATATCGGCCACCTGCACCACAGGCATTTAGCCCAGTCCCGCCACCTCTAGATCAGGCGGCGGCGATGCAATAGTCTCTCTATGCCGATGGTACAAAATATCCGTCAGGTCACTGAAATTTTGAAGGACCCCCATGAAATTTCTCAAAGCCGCCTTGCTGCTTTCCCTGATCCCCGCCGCCGCTGTCGCCCAGACCAATGAAGGCGCGGGCAAAGCCGACGCCAATCTGCCGTTCACCCTGACGCCGGTGGCGAGCTTCGATTTGCCCTGGCGCGTCGCCTTCCTGCCCGATGGCCGCATGCTGGTGACCGAAAAGATCGGCCGCATCCAGCTGGTGACCCAGGACGGCAAGAAGACCGTGCTGCGCGGTGTGCCCTCGGTCTATTACCAGGGCCAGAACGGCATGCATGGCGCGTATCTGTCGCCCCATTACGCCACCGACGGCATGGTCTATCTCACCTATGTCGAAGCCGGTGAGTATGGCGGCGGTCTGGCACTGGCGCGCGCCAAGCTGAATCTGGGCGAAGGCGGCCCGGGTCTGCAAAATCTGGAAGTGCTGTGGCGCCAATTGCCCAAGGGCATGGGCGGCCAGCCCGGCGCGCAGATCGCGTTTGCGCCCGATGGCAATTCGCTGTTCCTGACGGTGGGTGACCGCCAGCGCTTTACCCCGGCGCAGGACATCAACCAGCCGGTCGGCAAGATTCTGCACTTCACGCTGGACGGCAAACCGGCGGCGGACAATCCCCATATCGGTCAGGCGGGCGCCACCAGCCTTCCGCTGATCGATCCGGCATCCGACAGCATCGCCGCCAAGACCGCCAAGGTGGTGAGCACTTATACCTACACCACACCGAACATGACTCCGGCGCTGACCTGGTCGGAAGGCCATCGCACGCCGTACGGCATGGCGTTCTCGCCCACCGGCGAATTGTGGGAAGTCGAGCACGGCCCGCGCGGCGGCGACGAACT
Organism: Alphaproteobacteria bacterium; assembly: GCA_947474565.1. Lineage (GTDB taxonomy): Bacteria > Pseudomonadota > Alphaproteobacteria > Micropepsales > Micropepsaceae > Rhizomicrobium. The sequence goes on along the minus strand of CANJIS010000005.1, from coordinate 119,783 downwards.
CAACCTGATCCAGAAGGGCAAGAATTACGGCTGGCCCGTGGTGTCATGGGGCAACAACTATAATGGCGTGGCGATTGAAAAGCCGCCCAGCCATCCGGACATGGTGGGCCCGGTGATCTATTGGGATCCCATCATCGCGCCGGGCAACATCATGTTCTATACCGGCAACGCGTTCCCGCAGTGGAAGGGCAATGCCCTGATGGGCGGCCTGGCGACCCAGAGCCTCACCCGCATTGCGATGGACGGCAAAGGCGGCGCCAAGGTGCTGAACCGCTTTGCGGTGGGCAAGCGCATTCGCGATATCGAGCAGGCGCCGGATGGCACGCTGTGGGCCTTGGAAGACGACAATCCTGGCCAGTTGTTTCACATCACGCCGAAGTAGTGAGCTGCGACCCGTCAGGGGCAAATCGGTCCAGTGGACCGATTTGAGCAGCGAACGCCGCGAGCTTGAGCGAGCGGCCACGGCAGCAAAGCAAAAAGGCCCGGAGCAATCCGGGCCTTTTTGTTTTACAGCGCCATCCGGATGCGGCTTTCGACACCGAAAAGGCCGCCGGAATTGGGCCTGAGCTGATCGTCCTGGTAGCGGCCGGCAAGATCGAATTTGAATTGGCCGAGGGGGAAGCTGAGCCGCAGCTCACCGGAATTGATGGTGATCGGCGTTGTGGTCAGGCGGTTGACCGAGCCCGGTGCCGGCGAGCCGATCATGGCATGGTCGAAGCTGAAGCTGTAGTTGATGCCATTGCCACCGATGAAGCTGGCCTGGAACGAGGCAAGGCGCGAGTCGGTATCCACGCTGGCGCCCATGCTGCGGCCGCGATAATTCCAGCGATAGACAGCGTCCTCATAGGTGACCCCGTATTGATACTTGCCGAAGCTGAAAAAATTCTGGGTGGAAATGGTGCTGGCATATTCGGCGGTCAGGCGCACCACGGTGTCGTCCACCGGAAGCCACAGGCTGGCGCCGAACAGATGGTTGGACGCCGAATGGGTGAAGGGGCCGGTGTCGCGGTTCATCACCTGGGTGTAAAGTGAGTAGGGTACGCCCTGCAGCACATTGGTATAGCGCAGGTCGAAATTCACTTCGCTTTTGGATTTGTTGATGCGAGCCGGGTCGTTATAGACGTTGAAAAATTCTTCGACCGGCTGGCAGGGCTGGCCGGTGCCGCAGGATTGCTGGGTGCGGGCCAGCGCCAATTCCAGGCCGTGCAGGGGGGGGTGATGCTGACGCGCAGGCCGTTGAACAGCGTGTTGGTGGTGAGGCGCGGCCCATCCAGCACACCGATAAAGAATTCCGCCTGCCAGGGGCCCATCCACGACAACAGCGGCGTGCGGAATGGTGTGGTGCTGGCGCGGGTGATGCCGATGGTGGGTGAGGGGCGCGCATTGGTGGACAGCGACAAGGCGGTGCGCCATCCCGGGCCCCACCAGCGCGGCACATAACCGGCATATACGACGGCGCCGCCCAATTGCGCCGCGGCATAGGAACCGTTCAGCATCAGCACCTGGCGGTCGCCGCGATTTGTGGTGCGGGCGCCGGCAGCCAGATGGAGCGTGATGCCGTCCTGGGAATAATGCAGGATCGCCTGGCCCTGCACTGCCTGGCGGCCAAGCGCGTCAAAGCCGCGAATAAGGGCGGGGGCGCTGGTGACATCGGCATCGAAGGAAGCGCGAAGCCCGGTATCGGCGGTGTCGGCCGCCGCCTGCTTCAAGGTGCGGCGGGCAGCACCACTTATATAAGCGGGCTGAGACCCGGAATTCTGCAGGTCTTTCCGGATGCTGCCCCAGGCCAGCGGATAGGCCTGGGTAATGCTGTCGATCACGCCGGTGGCGGCGAGCAGTTCAATGTCCGAACGCGTTTGCGCATCGCCCGCATCGGCGCCCCAGGAGGCGGCGAAATCACACTCCCCAACAGTAGAAGCACGGCTGCCTGGAGACGGCCGGCGTGGAAATATTGCATGCGCCCCAGAAAAACAGCTCAGTGAAAGCCACAGCCCCTTGCCGCGGCTCCAGCCCAGAATCGACTGTAAAATAGTTCCGTTACGGATTTTCGACAAGCGCGCTGGAGCGATGCCAAAGGCGGCATTCTGCCCGCGAAAGCAGCAGCTTAGCCGGGCTGTTTTGACGCGGGCGACCAACGAAAAAGCCCCGGCGTTGGCGCCGGGGCTTGTCGGTAAGAACGGGGTTTTAGACGGCTATTCGCGGGTTTCGCGTACCACCGTGCGTTCGGTGACGGTTTCTTTCTTCTCGGTCTTGATTTCCGGCACAACGACGACCGTTTCCTTTTCGACCACTTTGGTCTTGGGCTCGTCGTCAATAATGATGACTTGGTCGCCCATGGGCACTCCTACTTGGGTTGGGTGATCACGACCGCCTTGGGGGGCGCCGCCGCTTTTGTAATTGTCCCACATCAGGAAGCCGACCACGGCCACCGCCAGCAGCACCGCGCCCAGGATAAAGGACAAGAGCACGCTGCCGCCGCCTGAGCCGCCACCGTCTTTGTTTACGACCACTGTCATGCTGGTTCTCCTTATTATTGGAATCTGACACAGCAACGGTCTTGCGGGCCGGGAGGTTCCGGTCCGGATCACGGGAATTTGAAGTTCCATTCTCGAAAAATGGATTGCGACCCGGAATTCTCCGCAGCGAATCTACGGCCCAATCGTTGCTGGTGCACCTCAACATTGATGGAGAATCCCATGGCCGATATCGAAAAAGAAGAATCCCTCGACCTCATCGCTTCCAACAAGGTGGAAGGCACCACCGTGTACAATCCCGCCGGCGAAAAGCTGGGTTCGATCTACAATTTCATGGTCGACAAGTTCACCGGCAAGGTGGAATACGCCGTGCTGCAGTTCGGCGGCTTCCTTGGCATGGGTTCGGATTACTATCCGGTTCCGTGGGCGCTGCTGGACTATGACGAAGACAAGGGCGGCTTTGTCGTGGACGTCGACAAGGAAACGCTGGAAAGCGCGCCGCATTTCCCGCTCGACAATCTGCCGGAGTTCAACGCCGCGTATGGCACGCGCGTCTACGGCGCCTATGACATTCCGCGTAACGTCGGCCCGCTGCTTTAAGACGTAACCATCGCTGTCCTGGCCCGCCCACTCTAGCGATGGAGAAGGCGGGCCATGACACGTTGGGCTTAATTGCGCTTGAGCTTGTCCAGCCGGTTGCCCAAAGAATCCGCCACATAGATGTATTTCAGGTCGGGCGAGACGGCGATGTAGTGCACTTCGGTGTATTCGTTCGTGTCGTTGCCGGGCCCGACCTTGCCGGTCCAGCCGGTGATCTTGCCGTCCCAATCCATTGACATGACCATGCCGTCCTGGCCGCCGGCCATCCAAAGATTGCCCTTGGTATCGACCACCAGGCCCGAAACCTGATTCACAAGCTGGATGGTCTTGAGGCGCTTGCCGGTCTGATCCATCACAATGATCTGCTTCAAGCTGCGGTCGGCGATCCACAGCTCGCCATTGTCGCGCACGATCATGGAATGGATGGTGGCGTTGGTGCCGTCCTCGTGTTTCATCGACCAGCTGGTGAGGAATTTTCCGTTGGCGTCGAAGTGCAGCACGCGCGGGTCGCCGCCGCCGCCATGGCCGCTGACCACCCAGAAATCGTCATTCTTGCCGAAGGCCACTTCATTGGGCTGATTGAACAGATGCTTGCCGCTGGCTTCATCCCAGATGCCGGCGGCGCCCTTGGTGCCCAGCGTCATCAGCACCGCGCCGGTGGGTGCCAGCTTCATCACCGTGTGGCAAAGGATATCGGTGATCCAGATATTGTTGTGGCGATCGATTTTGATGCCGTGGGCGCGCGCCGCGATGTTGTCGTCGAAGGTGCGCAGCAGCTTTCCGTCTTCGTCATATTCCAGCAGCATGTTCATGGCCGAACGCTGGAAGACATAAAGATGGCCGTTGGGCGCAACATCCACTTCGCTGACGCCCTGCCACAGCGTGCCGACCGGCGGGGGCGGCGAGGGCACGGCGGTGTAATTCAGCTTGGGCGCGTTGGGGATGGGAAAGCTTGTCGGTGTGGGCGGCGGCGCAGCGCCGGCGGGACGGGCCGGTGCTGGCGGCGGTTCAGGCACCACGCTGGCGGGCTGGACCACGCCATAGGGGGTTACGGTATTGCAGGCCGAGCCCATGAAGGCCGGGCGGCCAGATTGCGCCAAGGCTGGTGTGATAAACCCAGGCGCGGTGAAAGCTGCCGCTATCGGCGCCGCCGCGAACACAAACGATAAAAGCGATTTGCCCAGACTCATAAGCGGCTCCCCATGGACGCAGGCTTGCTGCCTGCCGATTTTGGGGGATATGACCACAGCCCGGCCAAACGGACCAGAGCGGGCCTTAGCGAATTGTGTCGGTATCTATGGCGTTTTTGGCGACCCACAACGCCTTGTCGCGGCTGACGCAACTGGCCGACATCCAGATTTCCGAGGCCCGGCCGTCATGTTCGATCAGCCCGCCTTCGCGGGTGACGCGCGCCTTGAAGCGGGCGCCGTCGGCGATAATGCCGATCTCATATTCCAGATAGGTGGTCAGGTCTTCGGTCATCAGGCTTGGGCCTCGTTGATGGGCGTCATACGACGCGAAAAGACGGTTTGGCGGGCGGCGCACCTTCGGCGAACAGGCTGGTGATCAGAAAATCCAGAGTCTCGACGCCGTGGCGGTTGCCGCGGGTATCGGCGGTGGCGCGGGCGGCGGTGAGGCGTTCGCGCAATATTGCGGAATCGGCGCCCATGTCGAGCATGGTGGCGGCCAGCACCAGCACGGCATCGAACAGCGCGCCTTCGTGTTCGGACATGGGGCGGCCGTTATTCATGGATGCTCTCGGGGACGCTCTCAGATACGTTCTCGGGCGGGCTTTCGGGCGCGCTTTCAGACACGTTGGCAGGATTGTGCCGGGGATGCAGGGCCCAGACTTCGCCCGCCTTGCCTTCCGGCCGGAAGAACGGCGCGTCGGGATTGTTGTTGCCTTCGGCGCAATTGCTGCAGGCGCCCCGGAACGCGCGCTCGACTTCGATTTCGAATTTGAGCGACATGGCGCGGCTGTCTTTGTTGCGGATGTCACGGATGGCGCGCATCACCGACCAGCGGCGCAAACCTTTGGGATGTGGCGCCAGCACGGCGATCAATTCGTTCACGATGGTGGGCGGTTCGGCATAGGGCCGCAGGGCGGCGAAGGCATTGTCGGCCCGCAGGCGGGCAGTGCTTTTGTTTGTCATCACGTTGTTGTTTCTCGTCTCGTTCTGCGCCAATTGCGATTCAGCCGCCGATTTGGATGCGCGCCACCATGCTGCCCGCCGGAGTTGCCATCATGCCGCCCAGGGCGAGATGAATAAGGCCCAGCTCCACCAGCCGCGCCTGATGCGCCCGCGGTATGGTGCCTTTGCTCATGAAACCGCGCGATACCAGCACCAGCGACATGAATTCCGAAGAGGTGAGTTCATCGGCGCTCGGAATGCGGTTCAAAGCGCGGCCATCTCAAATCTCCGGATTGTGGCAGACACTATCAGGTGCGGCGCGCCGTTGCCGGTTTATCTGGCGCTATTCGGTGAGATTGGCCGATATCGCATTGAAATCGGCCGATTGGCACCATACGTGACATTAATACCGCCCATACCTGGCGGGTTTATTTGGGCGCGCGGCTTGTGTGCGCGTTATCCGATCACCATCTCACAGTGCGGTGGCACCTGACAGCCATCATGAAAGATCCCACCATGACCAATCAGAACCCCGCGCCCGCCGCGGCGAACGCGAATCCGTCTGCGTCCAACAAGGATCAGGCCGCTCAGCCCAATCAGGCATCGAAGCCGAATGTGGAGCAGGCAAAGCCGGATGCGTCCAAGCCGAATGGCGAATCCAACCCGAACGGCCAGTCTGACAAGGGCCATGCCGAAGAGGCCAAGCCCGAAGTGGCCAAGGTCTGAAGTGTTGCGGGAGGGCGATTGCGCCCTCCCGCGCTTTTCCATTTCGTAGCGGACGAGACGCGCCCCGATGCCTACACCGTCATCAGACACCACGCCGCAGAAGTTCGACTTCAAGCGCGACCTGACCGCGCTGATTCCGTTTTTGCGCGCCTTTTCCCGTTCGCTGTGCCGCCAGCCCGCCCAGGCCGAAGATCTGGCGCAGGAAGCGCTGGTCAAGGCCTGGCATGCGCGAACCAGTTTCGTGCCCGGCACCAACATGAAGGCCTGGCTGTTCACCATTCTGCGCAATGAATTTTATTCGCAGGCAAGGCGCAGCTGGCGCCAGATGCCCTGGGACGAAGGAGCCGGCGCGCGCGTACCCGCCGCCGCCGATGCCCAGCAATGGTATCTGGAGCTTTGCGATGTCGCCGACGGCTTGCGGACATTGCCGGATGACCAGCGCGAGGCGCTGATTTTGGTTGGCGCGGCCGGATTTTCCTATCAGGAAGCCGGTGGCATTTGCGGCGTGCCGGACGGCACCTTTAAAAGCCGCGTGGCGCGCGGGCGTGAGGCGCTGGCGAAATTCCTAGAAAGCGGCGCGAAGGTGCCGCACGTTGCGGGTGCGGCCAAGCACGGCCATGCCGACATCATGGGGCAGCTGGACGCGATTGTGCCCAAGGCCGCGCGCCGCAAGACCAAGGCGGAGTGATGCACCGGCGATTTACCAGTCAGACCGTCATCTTTCGCCATCCCTTCCGGCTGGCCGGGTTCAGCCACGATGAAGCGGCGGGTGTGTATACGATTGAAGTGGAGCAGGAAGCGCTGGACAGTTTGACCCTGGTCGCCTGGCGGCACATCGCCACCACCATGCAGCTGCGGCGCGACGGCGCGCTGGAGTTTGTCCCGGTTGATCCGGCGGAATTGACGCAGGCGTGGGCCCGCGACCAGCATCCTGATCCTGCGGCTTCGCCATGAACGAACCACACGTGATGACCGAATTTCAGTATAGCCGCATCTATGCCCAGGGCTGGAACGCGGCGCGCACGGCCGCCACCAAGCCGGGGGTGCGCAATCCCTATCCACGCGACCCGGAGCGCGAACGCTGGCGCCAGGGCTTCATGGCGGGATCGCAGTAAGATGTCTGCACCGCCCCATAATATTGCCTCCCCCCAGCAGCCGCATGGCCTGCAAAGCAAAAGGGCCAGATTTTTCTGGCCCTTTTGCTTTTTCGTGATGTGCGCTGGACTTAAAAGTCCATGCCGCCCATGCCGCCGGGGCGGCGCGCAGCCTTGTTGGGGAATCCCGCCCTGGCGAGGAACAGCCACTCTCCCCAGGCGTTGTCACAGCATGACCAAACTCCGATTCCTCAATTCCACCGCTCTGGCGCTTGCCTGTGCGCTGTCCTTGGCCGCCTGCGGCAAGCAGGATGCCACAACAACCGCGGTGGACGAGCCTTTGCCGCTCACCAACGCGCCGCCCACGGCCATTGTCGAAGCGCCGCCGCCCGAAGCCTTGCCCCCGGCGCCCCGCCCCCGGATCGCGGCGCGCGCCACGCCGGAGGATGACGATTATTCCTATGTGGATCGCGCCTATGCCATGAGCGATGCCATCGGCGACGCGCCGCCGGACTATGGCTTTGATTACCAGGACTCCCATCCCTGGGTGTGGCGCAGCACCAACCGTTCCACGCGGATGGTGGAGCCGGTTTCGGGCGGCTATCGCGATTATTATTATCAGCCGGGCGCCGACCGGCCTTACCTGGTGCGCGATCCGCAATATGCCTACGGCTTTTCCAATGGCGAATTGGTGGCTGTGTATGATGGAAACGGACGGCTGTTGCCGTACCGGGAGTGGGACCGGCGCGACGACGATGCCGGGCGCATTCTGGCGCGGGCCGCAGCCTTGTACGGCGCGGCGCGCAGCAGCGAACGGCGCGCCGTCAATGCCGCCAACTGGGCGGCGCAGCAGTCCGCCTTGGCCAACAAACGCGCCAAATGGCAGGCGGCGCAAAACCAGCAGGACTCCTGGCGCACCTATCACGCGGCGCATGCGGTCCAGGATCAGAATGATTGGAGAACTGAGCGTGCCCGCCGTGAACAGTCGGCCCAGTCCTTCAACGATTGGCGGGCACGCGGCTATAGCGGGCCGCCGCCGCCGGTGACCGCCGGCAATCGCGCCGACGGGCAGCAGCAGCGGGATCAAGCGCGCCAGGCGGAAGACCAGGCTCGCCAGCAACAGGATCGGGCGCGCCAAGAACAGGACAAGGCCAAGCAGCAGCAGGATCAGGCGCGTCAGGTTGAGGACAAGGCTCGCCAGCAGCGGCAGGCCGATGCCGATAAAGCCTCTGCGCGGAAAGATGCCGATAAGGCGCGCCAGGAATCTCCGCGCGGCAACCGCGCCAATGCCGCGCCCGCGCCCAAACAAGCTGCGCCGGTTGCTGTGGCGGCGCCCGCAGCTGCACCGGCACCCGTTGTTGCCGCGCCTGCGGCAGCACCAGCGCCCGCACCCGCGGCGGCACCGCCCGCCGCCGCTGCTGCCGTCGCGCCGGTTGTGGCTCCGCCAGACAGAAAAGCGCAGCAAGAGGCGCGCAGGCTCGCCCGGAAAAAACTGGACGACGAAGCCCGCGCCCGCGACGGCAAACCGCCCCAACCCTGAAAGCGGGTTGAGGCCGCTGCAAAGCGCGCTCCGGCCATGACACGAAAAAGGCCCGGTGATTCCACCGGGCCTTGTTCATTTCTGCGGTGAACGTGGACCTTAAAAGTCCATGTCGCCCATGCCGCCCATGCCGCCGCCGCCCATGCCGCCGCCGCCGGGAGGACCCTTCTTCTCGGGACGATCCGCGATCATGGCTTCGGTGGTGATCAGCAGGGCCGCGACGGAAGCGGCGTTCTGCAGCGCCACGCGCACGACCTTGGTCGGGTCGACGATGCCGCCTTCGATCAGGTCGCCATACTCGCCGGACTGGGCGTTGTAGCCGAAGGTGGCCGACTTCTGGTCGAACAGCTTGCCGACAACGATGCTGGCTTCCTGGCCGGCATTGCTGGCGATCATGCGGATCGGGTACTGGATCGCACGGCGCACAATGGCGATGCCCTGGGTCTGGTCTTCATTGTCGCCCGTGACATTGGCCAGCGCACGCGAGGCATAGAGCAGGGCGGTACCGCCGCCGGGCACAATGCCTTCCTCAACCGCCGCCTTGGTGGCGTTGAGCGCGTCATCAACGCGGTCCTTGCGTTCCTTGACTTCCACTTCCGTGGCGCCGCCGACGCGGATCACCGCAACGCCGCCGGCCAGCTTGGCCAGGCGTTCCTGCAGCTTTTCCTTGTCATAGTCGCTGGTGGTTTCTTCGATCTGCTTCTTGATCTGCGAAACGCGGGCCTGGATGTCGGCCTTCTTGCCGGCGCCATCGACGATGGTGGTGTTGTCCTTGTCGACGCGCACCTTCTTGGCGGTGCCCAGCATGTTCAGCTTGACGTTCTCAAGCTTGATGCCGATGTCTTCGCTGATGACCTGGCCGCCGGTGACGGTGGCGATGTCTTCCAGCATGGCCTTGCGGCGATCACCGAAGCCCGGCGCCTTGACGGCGCAGACCTTCAGGCCGCCACGAAGCTTGTTGACCACCAGGGTGGCCAGGGCTTCGCCATCGATTTCCTCGGCGATGATCAGGAGCGGACGGCCCGACTGAACGATCGCTTCCAAAATCGGCAGCATCGGCTGCAGGCTGGACAGCTTCTTTTCATGGATCAGGATGGCGGCGTCATCCAGTTCGGCCACCATCTTGTCGGCGTTGGTGATGAAGTAGGGGGAGATGTAGCCGCGGTCGAACTGCATGCCTTCGACAACATCGAGCTCGGTTTCCAGGCCCTTGGCTTCTTCGACGGTGATCACGCCTTCATTGCCAACCTTGGCCATGGCTTCGGCGATCATCTTGCCGACTTCGGCGTCGCCATTGGCGGACACGGTGCCGACCTGGGCGATTTCTTCGTTGTCCTTGACCTTCTTGGAGCGCTTCTTGAGGTCGGCGACAACAACGTCGACCGCCTTTTCAATGCCGCGCTTCAGGTCCATCGGGTTCATGCCGGCCGCAACCGACTTGGCGCCTTCACGCACGATGGCGCGGGCCAGAACGGTGGCGGTGGTGGTGCCGTCGCCGGCCACGTCATTGGTCTTGCTGGCGACTTCGCGCACCATCTGGGCGCCCATATTTTCGAACTTGTCGGCCAGTTCGATTTCCTTGGCGACGGTGACGCCGTCCTTGGTGGTGCGCGGAGCGCCGAAGCTCTTGTCGATCACCACGTTGCGGCCTTTGGGGCCCAAGGTTACCTGAACCGCATCGGCCAGAATGTCGACGCCGCGCAGAAGCTTCTCGCGGGCGTCGGCGCCGAATTTCACATCTTTCGCTGCCATGTCTTTAATCTCCTGAATTCGTTGAATGGATTGTGTGCGTGAGGCGGCGTCTTATTTCTTATTGCCTTCGATCACGCCCAGAATGTCGCTCTCCTTCATGATCAGGAGATCTTCATTGTCGATCTTCACTTCGGTGCCCGACCACTTGCCGAACAGCACGCGTTCGCCGGCCTTGACGGTGGTGGGGATCAGCTTGCCGTTATTGTCCGGCGCGCCGGGGCCGACGGAGATGATTTTGCCTTCCTGGGGCTTCTCCGCGACGGTGTCGGGAATGATGATGCCGCCAGCGGTCTTCTGGTCTTCTTTCACGCGGCGAACCACAACGCGGTCGCCAAGGGGACGGAACTTGGTCATACACCTCTCCTAAATTATTGATTTTAAACAATGAAATATTGTCCGGCAGCACTCACATGGGGTGAGTGCCAAGCCTAGCCGGGTATTTAGGAAGGGTGCGGGCAAAGGTCAAGCAGCGGCCCCCCAGCTTGTTGAACAGTTTTTGAGCGGGAGCTTCTCCCGGTCTGCGCACCTTTTGGCACCCATTGCATGCCGGTTTTCGAGGCAATCGACGGGCGTTTGGAAAATGTGGCGTTCACCACAGAACCCCTGCATGCTTCTAACCGTTTGTTCATGTGCGGTTCAGGCGCGGGCGAAGATTTTACCCCTCACGTTTGGCGAGAGTGCGTGGAGATGAGGAGACCAACATGAAGGCTTTTGCAAAATTCTGTGCCGCGGCGGTGCTGGCCGGCGGCGCCATGCTGGCGATGGCTGCGCCCGCTTCGGCGCAGGTGTCGTTCGGTATCGGCATCGGCCCCGGCGGCTATTACGGCGGCGGCTTCGGCGGCGGTGGTTACTATAACGGTTTTGGCGGCGGTTATTATGGCGGCGGCGTGCCGGCTTATAGCTGCGATACCTACAGCCGTTTCTATGATCCGTATCGTTGCGGCTACCCGGCCTATTCGGCCTATCCTTTGTATTCGCGCGGCTATGTGCGGCCTTATTATTATCCGCGTGGCAACGTGTATGGCGGCTATGGCTATCGCGGTGGTTATGCCGGCGGGTATCGCGGCGGCTATCGTGGCGGGTATGGCGGCCGTGGCCGCGGCCGCCGGTAAGCGCTGAACGCTATCGAATAAAGAACGGCTCCGGAGAAGGGGCCGTTTTTTTACTGAGGCAGATCAATCCGGATCAGGCGCAGCACGGTCTCATAGGCGGGAAGTTCACGTGGCCCCGCAGGCGCGTGCATCTGGGAAAGAATGAACGCGGTCAGATCGGTCGCCTCCACCTTGCTGGTGGTGCCGGGCTGGTCGCGCGGCATCGAGGTGTGGATGCGGTTCTCCAGGTCGAACAGCGTGTAGTTTTCAAAATCGCCGTTGAAGGTGGGGCCGCCGAACGACGGCGCGCCGTTGCCGCCGCCGAATTGCAGCCCGTGACAGCGGTTGCAGCGTTCCAGATACAGTTTGTGGCCGCGTTCGGACTGGGCGGTGGTGTAAACCCCCGCGAGCGAGGAGCGCATGCCGCGATTATCCGGCTGGGCCGCCAGCGGTGTGGTGGCAAAAATGAACATGGTGAGCAGGAGCGCGACTTTCAAAAATGCCCCTTTGCTGTCATGGCCCGCGAATGCGGGCCATCCCGGTGAAACCAGGATAATCTTTAGAAGTGGGTTCGATATCTTCTTCTGCATCTTTGTCGTTGTTTCATCTGGATGCCCGCTCTCCGGCGGGCATGACAGGAAGGTCTACCCGGATCTGCCGCAGCACATCGTCATCGGCGGGCAGGTCATTGGCGCCCACCGTGGCCCCCATCACCGACAATATGTAAGCGGCGATTTCGGTGGCCTCGGCTTTCGGCGTGGTGCCCGGCTTGTCCACCGGCATGGAGGTGTGGATCAGGTCGGTAATGTCGAACAGCGTCTTGCCGATAAAATCATTGATGAAGCGGCCATCCCCTAAGCGCGGCGCGCCGGAAAAGCCGGTGTCATGGCAGCGGGCGCAGCGGAAGGCATAAAGCTGATGGCCGCGATCCGCCTGCGCCTGGGTATAGACGCCGGAATTGGACGAACGCATCGCCTCCTGCGCCGCCAAAGGGGGGCAGATCAGCGGAGCTGCGAAAAGGAAAAGCAAAACAGCGGCTTTTTTCATGTCGCTGTTAGATCGCTCTTATTTCCAGCACTCAATTATCACTGTGTAGCCCGTGGCGACGTCGGCCAGGTCGGCGGCGTTGTGCCTGGCCTCTTTGCCATCGGTCTGCACATAGCTGACGTGATGGGCGTTGAGGAAGGATTTCAGTGTGCCGACGCTGGAGGCGAAATTCACATTCTGCGGCACCGAGCCGCCGGTCATTTTGGCGGCGTTCAGGGTGCTGATGCTGGAGACGGCGACGTCCAGGATCGCGCCGTCTTCGCCGATCACCGGGCCGCCGCTGTTGCCGGGCTGGATGGGCGCGGAAATCTGAATCTGGCGGCGGTCATTCTCCAGCCCCGCCAGCGAGGAAACGATGCCGGTGGTGACGATGGGGTCTTCGCCCAGCACGCCCTGCAGCGGATAGCCGATCACCACGATCTGCTCCCCGATGCGCGGGCCGCGCTGGCCGCGCAGCTTGAAGAAGGCCGGCGATTTCTGGCCGGTGGTGACCACCGCCACATCCGAAGCGCGGTCCTGCGCGATCAGTTTCAGTTGCTGGCCGTTCGCGCGCATGTCGGGACATTCCGCCGTGACATGGGCGGCGGTGACCAGATCGCCATTCGCGCTGACGAAAAAGCCGGTGCCGTTGCCAATCATCTCCGGCTTGCCGCTGGATGAGGATGCGGCGGTGGCGGTTTTGCCGTCACTGGTGGTGGACTGGCCGCTCTCGCCCGCTTCGCGCGACTTCTGCGCGGCGGCGATCAGGCGCTGCAACTGCCCCGGGGGATCGGCTGCTTCCGACACCACCGAAAGGCTGTCATCGACGCAGATGATGTAACCGGCATCGTGGCAGAAGCTGCCCAGCTGCTGCGCCGCGCTCGTTTCCTGCGGCGACAGATGGGCCAGGGCTTCGTCGCGCTGCTTGACGGTGGTGTCGCGCGTCTTGCCGGGCGAAAATGCATTGGCGGCGATGTTGGTCAGCATATAGCCGCGCACATAATCCAGCTTCACGCCGCGGCCATAGACATAATATTCGCCCAGAATGCCCAGCGCATTCATGTTGCCGCGCGCGCCCGCCAGCTTGAAGTAATAAGCCGACTTGGCCAGATCCACCGGCACGCCGGTGCCGGCCTGATAGACCACGCCCATCCAGGCCAGGGCATCTGCCCGGTTCTGATTGGCCGCCTGCTGAAACAGATTGACGGCGGCGACGTAATTCTGCGGCACGCCGCGCCCGGAATAATAAAGAAAGCCGAGCCCGAATTGGCCATCGGCGTCGCCGGCCTGGGCCGCGGCGCTGAGCAGCGGCACGCCCTTGGCGAAATCCGGCTTGGTGACGCTGAAGGCGCTGCCATAGCCTTTGACGTACAGGTCGCCGAGTGCGGCCTGGGCGGGCGCGAAATTCTGCGACGCAGCTTTTTCGTAATTGGAAATGGCGTCGGGGAAGCTTTGCTTCACAAAGCGGCCGGTGGCGTACATTTTGCCCAGCGTGGTCAGCGCCATGGGGTTGCCCTGCTTGGCCGCCTGGTTCAGCCAGAACAATCCCTGGGTCGCGTCCTGGGGGATGCCCATGTTTCCATCCAGGAACATGATGCCCAGATAGGTGCGCGCTTCGGGATTGCCCTGGGCGGCGGCGACGGTGAAGGCGGTGGCGGCGTTGGCGTAATCGCCTTTCTGGAAAGCGGCCATGCCATCTTCCAGCGGGCCAGCGGCGGCCGGAATGGCCAACAGCGCCAACAGCGCGACACCACGTAGAAATTTGCTGCGGATCATCCCCAACCCCAAGGCAGTTTCTGCTCTTGGGTGGCGAGCCTATACGCGAGGCTTAGCCTCGGCAAACAGGGGCGGTTTTATTGATGAATTCCAGCATGTCGGCGCGCAAGCCTGTCGTCCAGCGCAGGCCCGGCTCCAGGGACATGATGATCCCGATATGGCCGGTATGGGGATAGGCCTTCACGGTCACATCTGAGCCGAAGCTGCGCAGCTTGGCGGCCAGGCTGATGCTGTTGCGCGGCTCCACCGTGGTGTCGGATGTGCCATAGGCCAAGAGCATGGGCGGGCGTTTGCCGTCTATATAAGTGATGGGCTGGGTATCTGGCCGGTTGTTGCCTTCAAAGGTGGCGATGTAGCTGGGATCGGTGAGGGGCAGAAAATCATACGGCCCGGCAATGCCGATCACGCCGCAAACCTGATTCAAGTCCGTGCCCGCCGCTTTCAGGTATTTCGGATCGGCCGCCAGCATCATGGCGTTGTAGGCGCCGGCCGAGTGACCGGAGATGAAAAGCTTTTTGGCATCGCCGCCATATTGCGCCGCGTGGGCGCGCACATAGGCCGTGGCCTTGGCGCTGTCTTCTATAAAGGCGGGATAGCGCACCTGCGGGTGCAGCCGGTAATCGGCCACGGCGGTGAGAATGCCTTGGGCGGCGAAGGCCTGGCCGAAGGCGGGGTACATCGCTTTGTTCCCGCTCTGCCAGCCGCCGCCATAAAAGAACACTAGCACCGTGCCGTTGGGATGATCGGGGACGTACAGGTCCAGCTTCTGGCGGGGATCGGCGCCATAGGCCAGGTCGTTCACCACATGATACCCGGCGCGCGAAATCAGCTCATTCGCCAGGGATATGGGCGAACAGGCGGCCAGCATCAGCACTGCGGCGAGGAGGGGAATAGTCTTCATCTGACTTAATATACGCATCAGGTCCACATTCGGACGATCCAATTGGGCGGCCCCTGCGTAAAATGGGCATGGCAAAGATTGCGATCATTGGAACGGGGATTTCCGGCCTTTCGGCGGCCTGGCTGCTGCATCGCCGCCACGACGTCACCGTGTATGAGAAAAATCCCCGTGCCGGCGGCCATAGCCGCACCATGACGGTGCGCCATTCCGGGCGCGACATTCCGGTGGATACCGGGTTCATCGTTTTCAACGAACGCAACTATCCCAACCTGACGCAGTTGTTCCGCCGCCTGGGCGTGCCGGTCAAAAACAGCGATATGAGTTTTGGCCTGACCGTGGATGACGGCAGGCTGGAATGGGGCGCCAAAAGCCTCAGCGCGATTTTCGGCCAGCGCCGCAATCTGCTGCGGCCCAAATTTCTCAAGCTTCTCTATGACGTGTTCCGCTTCAATGCCGGCGTGGTGGCGCAGGTGGAGCGCGCGCCGCACCTGACGCTGGGCGCGCTGCTCACCAAGATGCGGCTGGGCGACTGGTTCCTGCGCCATTATTTGTTGCCGATGGCGGGCGCGATCTGGAGTTGCCCGCCGCGCCAGATGCTGGAATTTCCCGCCCGCACCTTTGTGCGTTTTTTCGTCAATCATCATTTGCTGTCGCTGCGTGGCCAGCCGCAATGGCTGACGGTGGATGGCGGTAGCCAAGTTTATGTGTCGAAGCTGACGGCGGCGCTGGGTGAGCAGGTGCGGCTGGGCTGCGGCGTGCGCCGGGTTGTGCGCGATGAAACCGGCGTGACGGTGGAAGATGTGCATGGCGGCGTCGAGCGCTTCGACCAGATCGTGTTCGGCTGCCACGCCGACCAGGCGCTGGCGCTTCTGGCCGATGCCGATGCGGAAGAGCGCGCGGCGCTGGCCCCCATCACCTATCAGAAGAACCTGGCGGTGCTGCACAGCGACGAGCGGATCATGCCGAAGAACCGGCCCTGCTGGTCAAGCTGGATCTATCATGCCGATGACGCGGGGGCGGAAACCAAAATCTCCGTCACCTATTGGATGAATTCGCTGCAGGGGATTGATGAACGCACACCGCTGTTCGTGACCTTGAACCCGAACAAGGACATCGCGGAAGACAAAATCTTCGACACGCATCTGTTCGATCATCCGGTGTTCGATTTTCCCGCCATGGCCGGGCAGTCGGCGCTGAAAGAGATGAACGGCCGCCGGAGCACCTGGTTCTGCGGCGCGCATTTGGGTCATGGCTTCCACGAAGACGGGTTGGTCAGCGCCATGGCGGTGGCCGAGGGCCTGGGTGTCCCCGCGCCCTGGATCGAAGCTACGCCCACCCCCGAACTTGGCTGGGTCGGCGATCCCGTGCCGGCGGCGGCGGGCTCTTTGTCATGAAGAGAGTGCCATGATCCAACTGATGGAAGCCAGGATTTTCCATGAGCGGGTTCGGCCTCGCAACAATCGCTTCAGTTATGGCGCGCTGTATTGCGTGTTGCCGCTGGAGGAATTGGCGGTGCGGCGCGGCGGATGGATGGCCCTGAACCGCTTCGGCCTGTTCAGCATTCATGAAAAAGATTACGGCGATCCGGGCCAGACGCCCGCTTTTCATATTAAAAAAGTGCTGGACGCGCATGGTCTGGTGGAAGCGGATGGCGAAGTCCGCCTGATGACCCTGCCGCGCATTCTGGGTTACGGCTTCAATCCCGTCAGCTTCTGGCTGGCGCATGACCTTAGCGGCGGCCTCCGCGCCGTGCTGGCGGAGGTGAACAACACGTTTGGCGAGCGCCATTCCTATCTTTGCTTTCACGCCGATCATCGCGTCATCGCGCCGGGCGACCGGCTGGAAGCGCGCAAGGTGTTTCATGTGTCGCCCTTCATCGCGGTGGAGGGGAATTATGCATTTCGCTTTGTGATTGCGCAGGACGGCGTCGCCATCGCCATTGACCTGTCAGACGATGACGGCCTTTTGCTGCGCACATCGGTGGGCGGGCGGCTGGTGCCGTTGACGCCTTCGCATCTGTTGCGCGTTCTGGCGCGCAACCCGCTTTATCCTTTCAAGGTGATCGGGCTGATCCATTATCAGGCGGTCAAGCTGTTCCTGAAAGGCATTCGTCATTTCAACAAGCCGCCGCCGCCGGAAGAACGGGTGACCGTGTGATGAACCATCTGGCGCTCACCTTCGCCTTGTCGTTCGCCATGATGACGGCGCTGTGGCCGCTCAGCGTAAAGCTGGCCGATGTCAGCATCATCGATATTCTGTGGGCGCCCGCTTTCGCCGTGCTGGCCTGGGCCTGCCTGATCGCCACGGATGGCACCGGTCCGCGCGCCATGATTGCGGTGGCGCTGGTGTCGCTATGGGCGCTGCGGCTGGGCAGCCATATTTTCGCGCGCTGGCGCCGGCTGGGCCATGAAGATTACCGCTATGCCGAGTTTCGCCGCCGGGGCGGCAAGGGTTTCCCCCGCACCAGCCTGATCACGATCTTCTGGCTGCAGGCGCTGCTGCTCTGGATCATTTCGTTTCCGCTGCAGGCGGCGGCCGGTTCGCTTGGGTCGCTGGGCTGGCTGGATGCCGCCGGTATCGCGCTGGCGCTGGCAGGCATCGTGATCGAAGCGGTGGCCGATCTGCAATTGACGCGCTTTCGCGCCGATCCCGCCAACCGGGAACGCGTGATGGCGAGCGGCTTGTGGGGCTGGTCGCGTCATCCCAATTATTTCGGGGACTTTACGCTGTGGTGGGGCTTTTTCCTGCTGGCGCTGGCCGCCGGTGCGCCGTGGTGGACAATCTTGGGACCGGTGGTGATAAGCGCGCTGCTGATCCATTATTCCGGCGCGGGATTGATGGAAGACACCATCAAAAGCCGCCGCCCCGGTTATGCCGATTATGTCCGCCGCACCAGCCTGTTCGTTCCCAGGCCGCCACGGGGAGAAAGCCCGTGAGCGCAATCCTGATTGGAACCGGCGAGTTTTCTGGTGCGGTCTGGCGGCGGACATGGCACCCTCGCGTCCGCACCGGCTCTTCTCCGGATGCCACCCCGCGGAAGGCACGCATTTTGAGTGACTGGTCTTCCTGTCTGCGCGCCATCGCCCAGAAACGTGACCGCGAAGCGTTCGTTTTGCTGTTCGGTCATTTCGCGCCGCGCTTGAAAGGATTTTTCCTGCGCGGGGGCGCCGGTAACGGCCTGGCCGAAGATCTGGCCCAGGAGACCATGCTGATGGTGTGGCGCAAGGCGGCGATGTTCGATCCGGAGCGGGCGCAAGCCTCCACCTGGATTTTCACCATCGCCCGCAATCTGCGCATTGACGCCAAACGGCGGGAGCGCGATCCGAACCTGCTGGCGGAATTCTTTGAAGGCGTGGCCGAACCGACGCCCAGCGACCAGCTTGTTTCGGCGGAGCGCTGCGAAGCGTTGCACCGGGCGATCCGCGAATTGCCGCCGGACCAGGCTGAAGCGATCCGGCTTGCCTTCTTCGAAGACCGGCCGCACAGCGAAATCGCCACCGCGTTGGGATTGCCGCTGGGCACGGTGAAGTCGCGGGTGCGTCTGGCGATGACGCGGCTGCGCGCGCTGGTGGAGGAAAGGCAGTGATCCAGCACCATCCGGAACCTTATCTGCTCGCCGCTTATGCCGGTGGTTCCTTGCCGCGTGGCGCAGCGTTGATCGTCGCCTGTCATCTGGAAGCCTGCGTGCTGTGCCGCCAGGAATCCGGTTTGTGGAATTGCGCCGGTGGCGCGCTGCTGGAAGATGTAGCGCCTGCGCCAATGTCAGCGGGTGCGCTGGCCCAAATGCTGGCGCGGCTGGATGAGGATGAACCACAGCGGCCCGCGCCGCCGTCTTTTCTGTCGCGTTTTGGTATTCCGGAAGCCCTGGCGGCGCAGAAGATCGGCCGCCGCCGCTTTGTCACCCCGTCCATCTGGTTCGCCCCGGTGGAAGCCCCGGGTGAAGTGAAGCGTGGGGCGGCGCGCACCTATCTGGTTTATGCCAAGGCCGACACGGTGCTGGCCGAACATTCCCATCGCGGCCGCGAATTCACCCATGTCATCAGCGGCGCTTTCTCTGATGGCACCGGCACCTATCGTGCGGGCGATTTCGCATTGACCGACGATACCGTTCATCACGCGCCCGGCGTTACCCAGGATGGCGAATGCCTGTGCCTGATCAGTGCCGAAGCCCCGATGCGATTGAAAAGCTTTCCGGCCCGCCTGGTGCAGGCGGTTACCGGAAGCCAGTATTAGGAGACGAAGATGATGGCGCTTGCGGCCCGTTATATCGTTGTGCTGGTGGTGTTGGCGGCAGGGGATTTCCTCTGGCTGTCCTGGTTCGCGCCGGCCGTGTTCCGGCCCACCTTGGGCTCGATCCTGCTGGAAAATCCGCGCTGGAGCGGCGCGGTGTTGTTCTATCTTCTCTACGCTGCGGGCGTGCTGCTGTTTCCGCTGGGCCTGGCGCGGGACTGGATGCAGGCGGCGCTGTATGGCGCGGCCTTCGGTTTCCTCGCCTACATGACCTATGAAGCCACCAACTACGCCACGCTCAAGGTCTGGACCGCATCGCTGGCGCTGATCGATACCGGCTGGGGCGCACTCCTGACCAGCGTCGCCGCGCTGGCGGCATTTCTGCTGGTGCAACGTTTACCCGTTTCTCTTTGACGGGCGAATCGCGAACTGGTCTGATTCGCAGGTTGATTCGTTTGGGAGAGCCATATGAAACGCATTTTATATGGTCGCGCGGCCTGCGGAAAACCGCGAGGCCACACTTTTCCGGGCCGTCGTTCCATCCCGCACCTCGCCGCTGCTATGGCGGCTCTCATGCTGGCCAGCTGTGCCGACAATATCACCGGCCGTGACGATGGCCGTTGGCTGGTGACCAACCGCGCCGGCGAAACCGATTATGAAATGGCGGGCGCGCTGCTGTTACCCCACAACTCCGCCGAACTTTCCAAAAACCCCTATAACATGGTCGCCCGCGTCGCCGCCGACGCCAAGAAGCGGCCGCGCGCGCGTATCGAAGTGCAAGGCTTTGCCGACACATCGGGCACCCGCGACGACAATATGGTTGTTTCCCAGGCCCGGGCCGAAAAAGTGGCCAGCGTTCTGGTGCGCCACGGCATCTCGGCGGGGCGCATTCTGGCGCGCGGCTATGGCGAAGAACGCCTGGCAGTCCGCACCGGCGACGGCGTGCGCGACCAGCGCAACCGCCGCGTGGTGATCAGGATCATCGGCTAGGAGCGTCGGCCCGGAAAAGTGAGGCCTCGCGTCGCCTACGCTGTCGCTAGGCGACTTCCGTAGGCCGCGCGACCATTATCCGTGATGCGTCTTCTCACGCGCCACTTCTGAAAACGGCACGTCGAACATTTCTTCGCCCGTCTCATTCTCGATGTGGAAGCTGCACTTCATAGGATCCTGGCGGGCGCGCAGCATGGCGGCGGCCAGTTCGGGGATGGCGCGGCAGGCGTGCAGATAGGTCAGCTCCGGCGCTTCACAGACAAGGCCGATATCGTCCTTCTGAATTTTGCCGTCCATATCCAGGTGAATGAAGAATTTCCGCATGACACCGCTCGCTTTCGTTGGCCCCAGATTGGCAGCACCTGGTTGAACCCAGGATGAATGAGGCCGGGCGAAAATAAGGCGGAAATCCCGCCTTTTTCCCCGGGTTTCAGGGTTAAGAAATTGGAAACAGGTAGAGCGCACACTGCGCGCATGACCAAGATTCTCGTGACCCTGACCTGCCTGTTCGCATCGGCCACTTTGGGCGCGGCGCTGGCTTTGTTCACCGGCTGGCCGGTAGCGATCCTGTCTGCGGCGGTGTCGTTCCTGTTCACCCAGCATATGGGTCTTTCCTTCGCGCGGCGCAAAGACAAGACGCTGGTGGCGCGGGAATTCACGCAGCTTCGCAAGATCACGATGGATTTCGAGCAGCGCCTGAACGCCGCCGCCAATCGCATGGAAGACATCAGCGCCCAGGCTGACAACGCCACGTCGGCCCAGGACAAGAAGATCGTCGCCGAATTGCAGGTGCTGGAATCGCTGATGCGCGATTTCGCCGGCAAGATTTCCCGGACCGCGCGCGCGGGCCAGGCCGAGATCGGGCCTGCGGCTGTGATGCAGACCGGCCGCCGCCAGGGCACCGCAGCGTCTTACGTCGCCAGCATCGCGCCGCATCAGAATGAAATGCTGGAGACCATCCGTCTCAGCCTGGAAGAAAACCGAGTTGATCTTTACCTGCAGCCCATCGTCAGCCTGCCGCAGCGCAAGCTGCGCTATTACGAAGCCTTGTCGCGGCTGCGTGCTCTTGATGGCTCGGTAATCATGCCGGCGCAGTATATGAAAGTGGCTGCGCCTGCGGGCCTGATGAGCGTGGTGGACAATCTTCTGCTGTTCCGCTGCGTCCAGGTGGTGCGACGTCTGGCGCAGAAGACGCGCGATATCGGCATCTTCTGCAATATCTCGGGTGACACGCTGGCGGACACCGAATTCTTCCCCCAGTTCCTGGATTACATGCAGGCCAATCGCGACCTGGCCGGGCAGATCATTTTCGAATTCTCGCAAAGCGCGGTGCTGAAAGCTGGCGTTCAGGGCGAGAAGAATTTGCGCTTCCTGTCCAATCTGGGCTTTGCCCTCTCCATGGATCATGTCGAAACCCTGGCGCTGGATTTCCTGCGCCTGAAGGCCATCGGCTTCAGCCATATCAAGGTGCGCGCTTCGACCTTGACGCAGGGCATGGAAGGCGCCAATGCGGCCGTGGCGGCGGAAGACTTCAAGAAGCTGCTGTCGCGCCATGGCCTGAACCTGATCGCCGAGCGCGTGGAAGAAGAAAAGACCGTGGTCCAGCTCTTGGATTACAATGTTGATTACGCCCAGGGTTTCCTGTTCGGCGAGCCGCGCGCGGTGCGCGACGATGCGCTGAAGCCGGAAGGCGGCGTTATGGCCCCGGCTACCGTGGTTCCGCTGCGTAAAGCGGGCTAAGCTAGGCTGGGTTTGACCTGGCTGGTGCTCTCATGTCATGCGCTCGAACATGACCGCTCCCCGTCTCATCACCGGCCTGTCCGAAATCGCATCCGGCTATGATGCCCTGATCTGCGATGTCTGGGGCGTGATCCATGACGGCAAGGCCGCCCATCCTGCGGCGGCTGAGGCCCTGAAGCAGTTCCGCGCCAAACACGGGCCCGTGGTGCTGCTGACCAATGCCCCGCGCCTGACATCGGAAGTGGCCGCCCAGTGCGCCCAGGTTGGCGTGCCGGAAGGCTGCTACGACGCCATTGTCAGCTCCGGCGCCGCCGCCCGGGCCGAGCTGGTGCGACGGGGCGCCCGCGGTCTTCCACTTTACTATATAGGCCCCGACAAGGATCTGCCGCTGCTGGACGGGCTGGGATTGAACCTCACCGGCATTGATAAAGCGCAGATCGCTTTTTGCACCGGCTTGGTGGACGACCTGACCGAAACCCCGCAAGATTATACCGGCAGGCTGATTGCCATGCGGGAGAGGGGTCTCACCATGCTCTGCGCCAATCCCGATCTTGTGGTGCACCGTGGGGCGCAGCTTTGCTACTGCGCAGGCGCGCTGGCGAAAGAATATGAAAAGCTGGGCGGCACCGCGATCTATTACGGCAAGCCCCATCTGCCGGTTTACGACATGGCGCTGAAGACCATCGGCAATGCATCGCGGCCATTGGCGGTGGGCGACGGCATGTTCACCGATGTCGCCGGGGCCAACAAGGCCGGGCTGGATGTTCTGTTCATCGCCGATGGCGTGCATGGCGAGGATGTCGAACCCTACTCCGCCGATCACTTAAGCAAGCTGTTCGCAAAACATGGCGTCACCGCAATGGCGGCGTCCCGCAAGTTGGTATGGTGAGCGCATGACCTTCTATTACGATGATTTGAAACTGGGCCAATCGGCGTTCATTTCCCACACCGTCACCGAGCGTGACATTCAATTGTTCGGCGAAGCCACCGGCGACATGAACCCGGTGCATTTCGACGAAGAATACGCCAAGAAGACCGTGTTCCGAGGCCGGGTGGCGCATGGCGTCTTGTCCATCGGCTTCATGTCCGCGGTGATCGGCAATGAATTGCCCGGCCCGGGCACCATCTTCATTTCGGCCAACACCGAATTCAAAGCCCCGGTCCGCATCGGCGATGCGGTGTTGACCACTGTCACCGTGAAGGAATTGCGGGAAAACCGCCGCGTGGTGCTGGATTGCCGCTGCGAAGTGGACGGCAAGCTGGTGGTAACGGGCGAGGCGCTGGTGATGGCGCCCAAGAAGCCGGCACCGGAAGTCTGATGCGCATCTTCCGTCACTTTGACGATGTGCCGGCGAACCTGAAGGGTTCGGTGGTGGCGATCGGCAATTTCGACGGCGTGCATCGCGGTCATCAGGCGCTGATCGAACAGGCGCACTGGCAGGCCCGCACCGTGGGCGGCCCGGTTTCGGTGATGGCGTTCGAGCCGCACCCGCAGGAATATTTCCGGCCCGGTCCCACCTCTATTCGTCTGACACCGCTGCGCACCAAGGCGCGGCTGCTGGCGGAATTGGGCGTGGACGCGTTCTTCGCGCTGCCGTTTGATGCCGCCATGGCGGCGCGCACCGCCGAAGTTTTTGTGAAGGACATTCTGAAAGACGGGCTTGGTGTCGCCGGCGTGGTGGTGGGACCGGATTTTGAATTCGGCAAAGGGCGCGGCGGCAATATCGTCCGGCTGAAAACCATGGGCGCGGCGGACGGGTTTTTCGTCACCGCGTTCGAGATGGTGCGCAGTGGCGCGGAAAAGATTTCCTCCACCCGCATCCGCGATCTTCTGGCGGCGGCGCGGCCGGAAGAAGCCGCAAGGTTGCTGGGCCGCTTCTGGGCGGTGGAAGCCCGGGTCGAGCATGGCGACAAGCGCGGCCGCACCATGGGCTTTCCCACCGCCAACATGCATCTGGGCCACTGTTTCGCGCCGGCCTTCGGCGTCTATGCCGTGCGCGTGGTCATCACCGACAATGAGCGGGAGGTCGCCCGCCGCGACGGCGTCGCCAATTTCGGCATCCGGCCCATGTATGAGACCAAGGTGCCGCTGATGGAAGCGCATCTGTTCGATTTCGACGGCGATCTTTACGGCAAGCATCTGCAGGTGGAGCTGATTGCCTATATCCGCCCCGAGGCGAAATTCGACGGCTTGCCCGCCCTGATCGCCCAGATCGGCAAGGATGCGGACCGGGCGCGGGCGATCCTGGCGGCGGCCCCTTCGAAGCCCAAACTGGACGCTTGATACCGGGTCGTTTAGAAGCGGTACCCATGTCCGACACCCCCAAAAATCCCAAGGATTCCGGCAAAGATTATCGATCCAGCCTGTTCCTGCCCACCACCGATTTTCCCATGAAGGCGGGCCTGCCCGTGGCTGAGCCGGGTTGGCTGGCGCGCTGGGCGGCGATGGACCTCTACGGCAAGCTGCGCCAGAAGGCGCGGGGCAAGCCGCTTTTCATCCTTCATGACGGCCCGATCTATGCCAATGGCGATATCCATTCCGGCACCGGCCTCAATCACATTCTCAAGGATTTCGTCGTGCGCTCCCAGGGCATGCTGGGCATGGACGCGCCCTATGTGCCGGGCTGGGACTGTCACGGCTTGCCCATCGAATGGAAAGTGGAAGAAAAATTCCGCGCCGAGGGCAGAGCGAAGGATGAAATTCCCAAGGACGTTCTTCGTCACGAGTGCCGCCAGTTCGCCAGCCACTGGCTGAATGTGCAGCGGGCGCAGATTCAGCGCCTGGGCCAGATGGGTGATTTCGAGCGGCCCTACACCACCATGAACTTCAAGGCCGAAGCGGTGATCGCCCGCGAAGCCACGAAGTTCGTCGAAAATGGTCTGCTCTATCGCGGCTTCAGACCCGTGATGTGGTCGCCGGTGGAAAAGACGGCGCTGGCCGATGCCGAAGTCGAATATCACGACAAGTCGTCGCCCGAGATTTATGTCAAATTTCCGCTGGCCACCGCGCCGAAGGAATTGGCGCACACTTTCATCGTGATCTGGACCACCACGCCCTGGACCATTCCGGGCAACCGCGCCATCGCGTTTTCGCCGGAGATTTCCTACGGCCTGTATCAGATCGGCGATGCAGCGGAAGGTTCCTTGGCGCGGCCCGGCGAACAACTGATCCTGGCCGACACGCTGGCGGAAGATGTCGCGGTCAAGGCCAAGGCGATGCTGTCGCGGGTGCGCGGCGTCACCACCGATGAATTGAAGTCGCTGGTGGCGGCGCATCCGTTCCGCAGCCAGGGCTATGATTTCCCCGTGCCGGTGTTGCCCGGCGCGCACGTTACCGCCGATACCGGCACCGGCTTTGTTCATACCGCGCCCGGTCATGGCGAAGACGACTTCGAACTGGTGATGTCGAACTTCCCCGACTACGCCAAGACCAATCCCGACGCCTTCAACCTGGTGCAGCCCGACGGCAGCTTTTCAGCGAACGTGCCGATTTTCGCGGGCAAGCGCATCCTGACGCCCGAAGGCAAGGATGGCGACGCCAATGGTGCGGTGATCAAGGAATTGATCGAGCGCAGCAAGCTGCTGGCCAAGGGTTCGCTTCGCCATTCCTATCCCCATAGCTGGCGCTCCAAGGCGCCGGTGATCTACCGCGCCACGCCGCAATGGTTTGTGGCGATTGATAAGCCCTTCTTAGACGGCAAGACGCTGCGCCAGCTGGCGATGAAGGCGATTGAAGAAACCAAATGGTATCCGCCGCGCGGCCAGACCCGCATCGGCGCCATGGTGGAAAGCCGTCCCGACTGGGTGCTGTCGCGTCAACGCGCCTGGGGCGTGCCGCTGGCAATTTTTGTCGAAAGGGCCACCGGCAAGGTTGTCAACGATCCGGAGATGTTCAAGCGCATCGCGGCGGCGTTTGAAGCCGAAGGCGCCGATGCCTGGTTTACCTCAAAGCCGGAACGCTTTCTGGGCCCGGGCCGGAAAGCCGAAGACTTTGAACAAGTCACCGACATTCTGGACGTGTGGTTCGATTCCGGCTCGACCCATGTCTTCACGTTTGAAGAGCCGATTGATCCGCATTGGCCACGCGCCAAGCAGGCGGACCTGTATCTGGAAGGCTCCGACCAGCATCGCGGCTGGTTCCAGTCTTCGCTGCTGGAAGCTGTCGGCACAAGCGGACACGCCCCCTACAAGGGCGTGCTGACGCATGGCTTCGTGCTCGATGACCAGGGCCGCAAAATGTCCAAGTCGCTGGGCAATACCCTGGCGCCCCAGGTGATCGCGGAAAAGCATGGCGCGGATATCTTGCGCCTGTGGGCGGCGTCATCGGATTTCACCGAAGACCTGCGCATCGGCCAGGATATTCTGAACGCCAACGTCGATGCCTATCGCCGGTTGCGCAACACCATCCGCTTCATGCTGGCCAATCTGTCGGGCTTCGATGAAAAGGAACGCATCGGCACGGACAAGATGCCGGAGCTGGAGCGGTTCATGCTGGCCAAGCTGGCGGAGCTGGATGAACAAATTCGAGCTGGTTATGCGAGTTACGATTTCAACCGCGTCACCTCCACGCTGTTTTCCTTCTGCACCAACGAGCTGTCGGCTTTCTATTTCGACATCCGCAAGGATGCACTGTATTGCGATCCCGCGAATGCCGACCGCCGCCGTGCGGTGCGCACCGTCACCGACGAGATTTTCCGCCGCATCGTCACCTGGTTCGCGCCCATCCTGTGCTTCACCATGGAGGAAGCCTGGCTGTCGCGCTTCCCGGGCGAACAGGAAAGTGTGCATCTGCAGTCGTTCCTGGAAACGCCGGCGCAGTGGAAGAATCCCGGCCTGATCGAAAAGTGGAAACGCTTGCGCGAACTGCGCCGCGTCGTCACCGGCGCCCTGGAAGTGGAGCGCGCCGCCAAGAAGATGGGCGCCAGCCTGGAAGCGGCGCCCGCCTTGCATGTCATCCAGGAAAGCGATGCCGAATTGCTGGCCTCGGTGCCGTTTGAAGAAGTGGCGATCACCTCGGGCTTCAAGGTGATGACCGGCATTCTGCCCGAAGGTGCATTCCAGCTTCCCGACGTAAAAGACGTCGCGGCGGTGGCGGCATTGGCCAAGGGCCACAAATGCGGCCGCTGCTGGCGGGTGCTGCCGGAAGTGGGCAGCCACAAGAACAATCCGGATCTGTGCAACCGCTGCGACGCGGCCATGGCCCCGGCATGAACATGACGCCGCGGAACCTGGGGCTGATTTTGGCGGTGCTGGCGCTGATCGCCGACCAGGGCAGCAAGCTGTACCTTTTATATGGCGCGGGCTTTGCGGCCATGGCGCCGGGCGAGGCCGTGCCGGTCTTGCCGTTTTTTAACCTGGTCATGGATTGGAACCCGGGCATTTCCTACGGATTGTTCCCGGCTTCCAGCTGGATAGGCACCGCCGCCTTGGTGATTTTTTCCCTGGGCGCCATCATCGGTTTGGGCATCTGGCTTTGGAAACTGACCAGTGTTTCCCTGGGGATTGGCATTGGCCTTATAATCGGCGGCGCCATTGGAAATGTGGCCGACCGTATCGTTTATGGCCGGGTTGCCGATTTTTTCCACTTTTACGGCTTCGGCTATGACTGGTATGTCTTCAATATAGCGGATGTTGCCATTACCTTTGGCGCCATCGCGATCATGTATGAGGTGCTCAAGCCCGAGCACCCCAATCCGTCTGAAGGCGGAACATAAGGAAGGTCTATGCGCCGTACTCTTGTACTCACTGCCTTGGCACTGACGGTTTCGCTCACCGGTTGCGACACGCTTCGCCGCAATGCCGGTCTGACCAAGCAGACGCCGGATGAGTTCGCGGTGATGACCAAGGCGCCCTTGATCATTCCGCCCAATTTCAATCTGCAGCCGCCCGCGCCCGGCGCGCCGCCGCTGAACCAGATGGACCCCACCAGCTCGGCCCAGGCCGCCTTGTTCACCAACGACACCCAGCTGGCGGCGCAATCCTTCAACGGCTCCTATTCTCAAGGCGAGCGCATGCTGCTGGCCACGGCGGGGGCGCAGAAGGCCGATCCCACCATTCGCGCCCAGCTTCGCGCCGATGACCGCACCGCCGCTGCTGCCGCGGATCAAAGCTTCACCGACCGCGTTCTCAGCGGCAAGATTACGCCCACGGCCAAGCCGACGGTGGCGCCCAAGAGTTCTGGCGGTTGGTTTGACTGGTTCTAAGCTCAAAGCTGGCTTGCTTGCCGGCCTTATGATCTTGCCCGTGGCGGGTGCGTCGCGCGCGCAAGCGCCCGCGTCCCGTCCGCAATCCTCGCCGGTTTTCCAGTTCGCGCTGCAGAACGGCATGCAGGTGCTGGTGATCCCCGATCATCGTGCGCCGGTCGTGACGCAAATGGTGTGGTTCAAGGTGGGCGCGGTCGATGATCCGCCCGGTGTTTCGGGCCTGGCCCATTTCTTCGAGCATATGATGTTCCGCGGCACCAAGAAGGTGCCGGGCGATCAATTCTCCCAGCTCATCGCCAAGAATGGCGGCGAGAACAACGCCTTCACCAGCCACGACTATACCGCCTTCTACGAGCAGATCGCCGCCGACCGCTTGCCGCTGGCGATGGATCTGGAAGCCGACCGTATCGCCAATCTCGATCTGTCCGACAACAATGTCGTCACCGAACGCGATGTGGTGATGGAAGAGCGCCGCATGCGGGTGGACAACAGTCCCCAGGCGCTGGTGGGCGAACAGATGGCGGCGGCGCTGCACCTGTCGCATCCTTATGGCCGGCCGGTGATCGGCTGGGCCGATGAAATCCGCCGCATCGACCGTGTGTCGGCGCAGAATTTCTATGACCATCATTACGCGCCCAACAACGCCATCCTGGTGGTGGCGGGCGATGTGACGCCGGAAGAAATCCGCACCATGGCGCAGGCCTCTTATGGCAAGCTGCCGGCGCGCGATCTTGAACCCCGCGCCGAATTCTCCGAACCGCCGCGCCTGGCGGAAACCCGCATGGTGGTGCGCCGCCCCGACGCCAAGGTGCCGGTCTTCACCCGTTCCTATCGCGTGCCGTCTTATGCCCAGGCCGGGCAGGGTCAGGCGGAAAGCCTGGAACTGCTGTCCCAGATCATGGGGTCCGGCGAAACCAGCACGGTCTATCGCACCCTGGTGGAGCA
Organism: Alphaproteobacteria bacterium; assembly: GCA_947474565.1. GTDB lineage: Bacteria > Pseudomonadota > Alphaproteobacteria > Micropepsales > Micropepsaceae > Rhizomicrobium. The sequence continues at coordinate 90,563 of CANJIS010000005.1, read as the reverse complement.
GAAAAAAATCGCCTCCGATGCGGGGGCCAATTATGACGGCTATGCCCGCGATGCCGCCGAGTTCAGCCTATATGCCGTGCCGCGCCCCGGCGTGTCGCTGGAGACGCTGGAAAAGGCGATGGATCAGGTGCTGCAAGGCTTCACCGCCAAGGCGCCGTCGGCCACCGAACTGACCCGCGCCAAGACACAGCTGGTTTCTTCCGTCATCTATCGCCGCGACAGCCAGTACGCCATGGCATCGGCCTATGGCAGCGCGCTGACCATCGGCCTGACGGTGCAGGATGTGAATGAATGGCCGGCGCGTGTGCGCGCCGTGACGGGCCAAGGAATCGTGATGGCGGCGCGCGCCCTCAACAAGCGCAATGCCGTGACCGCTTACCTGATGCCGCTGCCGGCTTCGCCGCCGCCTGCGGCCGCCGCTGCTGCGCCCAAGGCCCCGCCGGCTGCCACGCCGGTTGCGGCGGGAGCGCCCAAATGAAGCGGTTGATCCTATCTTCAATCGCAGTTGGCGCGCTGTTGCTGATGGCCGCGCCCGTATCCGCTGCCGAACTCAAGAAGCTCGACCTCGGCAAGAATGCCGAAGTGTGGTTTTCGGAAGATCACACCGTCCCGATCATTGCGGTGGTGGCGGCGTTGCCGGCGGGTTCGGTTTACGATCCGGCGGGCAAGCCCGGGCTGGCGTCCTTCGCCGCATCGCTGATCGACGAAGGCGCAGGCAACATGGACACGCGCGCGTTCCATGAAACCCTGGCCGACAAGGCGATTCAGTTCAGTGCCAGCGTGGACCGTGACTCGCTGGTGATCTCGGTGACGTCCCTGAAGGAAAACATGCCGCAGGCGATGAAGCTGCTGCAGACCGCGCTGCTGCATCCGCGCTTTGACAGCGAAGCGGTGAACCGCATCCGCACCCAGATTCTGCAGAGCATTCAACAGGGCGACAGCCGCCCGCCCACCGTGGCGCGCCGCGCCTTCGTCAAAGCCTTTTTCAATGGCCATCCTTACGGCCATGATTCCGACGGCGATCCGGCCAGCGTAGCGTCCATCACGCCCGATGATCTGCGCGGGTTTGCCCGCAGCCATTGGGTGCGCGGCGGATTGAAAGTCTCGATTGCCGGCGACATCAGCCCCGCCGAAGCGACCAAGCTGGTGGGCGATACCTTCAAGCCGGTGCCGGATGTGCGACCGGCTTCGCCGCCCGCCATCAGACGGCTGGGCGCGCCCGGCACGCATGTCATTGCCATGGATGTGCCGCAGCCCACCGTCATCTTCGGCCTGCCGGGCATCATGCGCGCCGATCCGGATTTCATTCCCGGCTATGTCGCCAACTACATTCTGGGCGGCGGCGGATTTTCCTCTCACCTGATGGATGAAGTGCGGGTCAAGCGTGGCTTGACCTATGGCATCTCCACCCAGGTCAGCGCTTACAACCGCGCCGCCATCATGCTGGGTTCGGTGGCCACGCGCGCCGACGCGGTGCGCCACACCATCACGGTGGTGCATGACACGCTGGCCGATTTCGCCAGAACCGGCGCAACGCAGGCGGAACTGGACGACGCCAAGACCTTCCTGACCGGTTCTTTCCCGCTGGCGTTTTCGTCCACCTCGGGCTTTGCCGCCCAGCTTTCCACCTTCCAGCGCCAGGGCCTGGACATCGGCTATGTCGCGCGGCGCAACAGTCTTATCCAGCAGGTATCGCTGGAGGATGTGAGGCGGGTGGCCAAGAAACTGTTCGATCCTGCGCGGCTGACGGTGGTGGTGGCCGGTTCGCCCGTCGAAGGCCGCAAGGCCACCGAGCGGCCCAAAAACCCGGTACGGCCGACGCCGCCCCAGCAGGGTGCGCCTGCCACGGCCAACACCGCTGCCGCGCCGACACCGGGGGTCAAGCCGATGGTGAAACCGCAGGTCAAAGCCCCGATTGAGCCGGGCCGGACGCCGACGCCGCCGTAATTTTCTAGCTGTTGATGGGGCGCCGGGGGGCGGAATTCCGTTTGAACCCTCTGATAGAGTGACCCCATGCCCGATTCAAAAAAATCCCCCCTTTTTCAATCCCTCAGCCTCGCCCTTTCCGGCAAAGGGGCGCCGCCCGCTTCGGTTTACGAGGCTTCCTTGACGCGCGCTCAGGACGCGCTGGTGTGGCTGAAGGATCAGGCCGCTGGAAAGAAATTGGAGCTGCTGGGCATTCCGGCGCGGACAGACGACATCAAGGCGGCGCAGAAGGTGGCCGCCGGTATCAATGCCAAGACTGTTGCGGTGCTGGGCATTGGCGGCTCCAGCCTGGGCGGCCAGGCGCTCACGGCGCTGGCGAAAAATGCGACCGTGGAATTCCACGACAATCCCGATCCTTTTTCCTGGGATGCGGCTTTAAAGCGCTTCGACCTGAAGAAGACCCATTTCATCGCCATCTCCAAATCCGGCGGCACCGCTGAAACCCTGATGCAGGTGCTGACGGCGGCGGAGGCCTTAAAGAAGGCGGGCGTCAAATCCCTGAAGAAGCATTTCACAATCATCACCGAGCCGAAGAAAAGCATCCTGGGCGATTTTGCCGATGGCATCGGCGCGTCGCGGCTGGATCACCCGTTGGGTGTGGGCGGGCGCTATTCGGTGCTGACCATGGTGGGCTTGCTGCCTGCCATTCTGATGGGCCTTGATGTGAAGGCGTTGCGCGCGGGCGCGGGCGCGGTGCTGAACCAAGCACTGGCGGCGAAAAGCGCAGGCGAGGTGCCCGCCGCTGTGGGCGCGGCGCTGCATCATGCGCTGGCGCAGCAGGACAAGCTGGCGACCACGGTGCTGTGGCCCTATGTCGACAAGCTTGCCGTGTTCGGCGGCTGGTGGCGGCAATTGTGGGCCGAGAGCCTGGGCAAGGACGGCAAGGGCTCGACGCCCGTGTCGGTGCTGGGGCCGGTGGATCAGCACAGCCAGTTGCAGCTTTTCCGCGATGGCCCGGGCAATGCACTGTTCACGATCCTGAGCGTGGACATGAAAGGCAAGGGCGCCACCGCACCACGCGCGGCTGCGAAATCGCTGAAGCTCGATTACCTGGCGGGCAAGAAGCTGGGTGATCTGGTGGATGCGGAACGCCGTGCCACCGCCCAGACCCTGTTCAAGAATGGCCGCCCGGTGCGCGGGCTGCATGTGACGGCGGTGAACGAATTCAGCATGGGCGCGCTGATGATGCATTTCATGCTGGAGACCATGCTGATGGGCCAGTTGATGGGCGTGGACCCGTTTGACCAGCCCGGCGTGGAAGAAGGCAAGGTACTGGCGCGCCAGTATCTCGGTGAAGGCTAGGCATGGCCATTCGCCGTCTCAGCGAAGGCACGGTCAACCGCATCGCTGCAGGCGAAGTGGTGGAACGGCCCGCTGCGGCGGTGAAGGAATTGGTCGAGAACGCGCTGGATGCGGGGGCCACCCGCATCGAAGTGGCGGCGTCCAATGGCGGCGCCGACCTGATCCTGGTGGAAGACAATGGCAGCGGCATGGAGGCGGGTGACCTGGTGCTTGCCATCGAACGCCACGCCACGTCCAAATTGCCGGCGCGCAACGGCGAAGACGATCTTTCGCATATCGAAACCTTGGGTTTTCGCGGCGAGGCCTTGCCCTCCATCGGCGCGGTGTCGCGGCTGGCGATCTTGAGCCGCACCGCCAGCGGCGAAGCGCGCGAAATACGGGTGGAAGGCGGCAAGCTCACCGGCCCGCGCCCCACCGGGTTTCGCGGGTCCGGCCAGCACGGCACACGCGTGGAAGTGCGCGAATTGTTTTACGCCACCCCGGCGCGGCTGAAATTTCTCAAATCCTCGCGCTCGGAAGATCTCGCCACCACCGATATCGTCAAGCGCCTGGCGATGGCGCGGCCCGATGTGGCGTTTCATCTGACCCTGGATGGGCGCAAGGCGCTCGATCTTCCCGCCGAAGCCGATCTTTTCGAAGGCCGCTTGAAGCGCCTGGGCCAGATCATGGGCCGCGAGTTTCAGGACAATGCCGTGAAGGTGGATGCCAACCGCGAAGGCGTGCGGCTGTCGGGTTATGCCGGGCTGCCCACCTACAATCGCGCCAATGCCCAGATGCAGTTCCTGTTCGTCAATGGCCGCCCGGTGCGCGACAAGCTGCTGATCGGTGCGGTGCGCGGCGCCTATGCCGATTTCCTGGCGCGCGACCGCCATCCGGCGCTGGCGCTGTTTGTCGATTGCGACCCGGCCTTCGTGGACGTGAATGTGCATCCCGCCAAGACCGAAGTGCGCTTCCAGGATGCCGGGTTGGTGCGCGGCCTCATTGTTGGCGCGTTGAAATATGCCTTGAACGAGGCCGGTCATCGCGCTTCCACCACGGTGGCAGGGGCGGCGCTGTCCGCGTTGCAGCGGCAGAGCCCGAATTTTTCCGGCGTTGGCTATGCGGCCCGCGCGCGCAATTGGCCCGCTTCGAATGTCGCGCCGCTGTTTGGTGAATCTGGCCCAACTCTGTCGGCGCGGGTGGAAGAGGCTCCGGCGGACTATGTGGCGGAGTCGCCCTTGGGCATCGCCCGGGCGCAATTGCATGAAACCTATGTCGTGGCCCAGACCGCTGACGGCATTGTGATCGTCGATCAGCATGCCGCGCATGAGCGGCTGGTCTATGAACGGATGAAGAAGGCGCTCAGCAATGGCGGCGTGGCGCGCCAGCCTTTGCTGATCCCCGAAGTGGTGGACCTGGACCCGTCGGAAGTCACGCGCCTGTCGAGCCGGATGGACGAGCTGGCCGAGCTGGGCCTGGTGGTGGAAGCGTTCGGGCCCGATGCCGTGATGGTGCGCGAAGTCCCCGCCATGCTGGGCAAGCTGGATGTGAAAGGCCTGATCCGCGACCTGGCGGATGAAATCGCCGAAAGCGGCAATGCCTTGTCTCTGAAAGAGCGGCTGGAGGAAGTGTCCGGCACGCTGGCCTGCCATATGAGCGTGCGCGCCGGGCGGCGGCTGAATGCGGAAGAGATGAACGCGCTCTTACGCGAAATGGAAGCCACACCCCATTCCGGCCAGTGCAATCACGGCCGGCCGACCTATGTGGAATTGAAGCTGTCGGATATCGAGAAGCTGTTCGGGCGGCGTTAGTCCCACTTGTCATCCCCGGCGAGCGAAGGCGAAGCCTGAGCGAGGGAGTTCATAGCGGCAGCGTATGAACGACCCAGGCGGTGAAACCGGTTCGCTAGATAGACCTGGGTTCCCTTCCCTCGTTCGGCGCGTACCGCGCCTCACTCGCCGGGAATGACATCTTATTTTATCGTCAGAAAATGAATCTCCGTCTCGCCATAGCTGCGGCAGTCGAGAATTTCAAAACCTTCCGCCGCGATGTCTTCGCCTTTGCTCGTTTCCGCCAGCAGCAGCGCGTTATCCGTCAGCCAGCCGCCGTCCTTCAGGCTTTTCAACGCGCGCGGGATCAGGTTTTTGAGATAGGGCGGATCGAGAAACACCAGACCGAACGGTCCGCCCGCGCCTGTGCCCAGCGGGCCCAGATCGGTGGCATCGCGCCGCCAGATTTTGGTGACGCCGGTCAGGCCCAGCGCTTCGACATTTTCGCGCTGCAGGGCGCGGCTGTCCGCATTGTCATCCACGAACAGGCAGAATTTCGCTCCGCGCGAGATCGCTTCGATGCCCAGCGCCCCCGTGCCGGCGAACAGGTCGGCCACCGCCACGCCGTCCAGCGTGAAATCGATGCCGAAATCCTTGTGCGCCAGGATGTTGAAAATCGCCTGGCGGGTTTTGTCCAAGGTCGGGCGCACCCCCTCATCGGCAGGCGCGACCAGCCGCCGTCCCCCCAAATTTCCGCCAGAAACCCGCATCAAAACCTCGTTAAGGGCGCGGACATTAGCGGCGGACGGGGAAGGATGGTATAGGGCGGCCATGAAACGTTTCGCACTTTCCGCTGCGTTCCTGTTGGCTTTTGCTGCCCCTGCCTGGACGCAAGAAGACCCCGGCGCGGGTCCGCCCAAGGTCACGGCCCGGCTGATCGCCGAACAGGCGACGGCCAAGCCCGGTGGCACCGTCACCGTGGCGGTGGAGCAGAGCATCGCGAGCGGCTGGCACACTTACTGGATCAATCCGGGCGATGTCGGCCAGGCCACCAGCATGGACTGGACGCTGCCCGCAGGCTGGACGGCGGGCGCGTTTGAATGGCCGACGCCCAAGCGCCTGCCGGTCGGCCCGTTCATGGATTTCGGCTATGAGGGCAAGGCGACGCTGCTGGCCAATCTCACCGTGCCGGCTGACGCCAAGGTTGGCGGCAGTGTCACCCTGAAGGGCCAGGCGCATTTCCTGGTGTGCAAAGAGATTTGCATTCCGCAGGACACCGGTCTTTCCATCCCGATGAAGATTGGCGACGGCGCTGCTGATCCTGCCGTCGCAAAAGATTTCGCCGATGCCCGCGCGGCGCTGCCGGTGACCTCGCCCTGGAAGCTGACCTATGCGGCCTCGGGCCCGAACCTTTCTCTTTATGTGGAAGCGCCCGCCCTGGCGGCGGCGCATCCGGTGGATGCGGTTTTCTTTCCCTTGAAGAGCGGCCTCATCAAAGGCACCGCCCCCCAGGCCATGGCGTTCGCCAAGGATGGGCTGGTGCTGAAGCTGACGGCGGCGGACAAGGCGATCATCAGCGGCAATCTTTCCGGCGTGCTGGTGATGACCTCGTCCGACAAATCGGTGCAGGCGCTGACGGTGGACGCGCCGGTGGGCGTGGTGCCGGATGCGGGCAGCGGCGGCGCTGGTGCGGGTGAGACGACCTTGTTGCTGGCGGTGCTGTTCGCCTTTATCGGCGGCTTGATCCTGAACGCCATGCCCTGCGTGCTGCCCATCCTGGCGATGAAGGCGTTGTCGCTGGCCTCTTATGGCGGTGGTGGCGGCGAAGCGCGCAAAGAGGGGCTTTCCTATTCCGCCGGTGCGGTGCTGAGCTTTTTGGCCTTCGGTCTGGTGATCGCGCTGCTCCGCCAGGGCGGCGAATCCGTGGGCTGGGGCTTTCAGTTGCAGAACCCCATCGCCGTGGCGGACTTCGCGCTGTTGATCTTCGCGGTGGGCCTCAATCTTTCCGGCCTGTTCGAATTCGGTTCGGTGACGGTGGGCGACAGTCTCACGTCCAAGTCCGGCGGCGTCGGCGCCTTCTTTACCGGCGTGCTGGCCGTGGCGGTGGCGGCGCCTTGCACCGCGCCCTTCATGGCGGCGGCGCTGGGCTATGCCCTGACGCAAGGCGTGGTGTCGTCCATGCTGATCTTCCTGGGGCTGGGCTTGGGCTTTGCCCTGCCGTTCCTGATTCTGGCCTTCTTCCCCCGCGCCTTGTCATTCCTGCCCAAGCCCGGCACCTGGATGCTGCGGCTGAAGCAATTCCTGGCTTTCCCCATGTATGGCGCGGCGGCGTGGCTGACCTGGGTGCTGGCGCAGCAGGCCGGTCCCAATGCCGTGGCGGTGCTGCTGGCGGCCTTTGTGGCGGCGGGCATGGCGGCCTGGCTGTGGGGCATTACCCGCGATCTGGAAACACGCGGGCGCATCACCGGTGCGGTTGCGGCGGCGGCGATCCTGATTTTGGCGCTGTATGGCCTGACAACCCTTTCCACCATGGCCGCGCCGCCGGCGACGGCGTCTTTGGCCTCCGACAAATTCACGCCGGACCGGCTGGCGTCGCTGCGCGACGCGGGCAAGCCGGTGTTCGTGGATGCCACCGCCGCCTGGTGCATCACCTGTCTGGTCAATGAACAGGCGGTGCTGTCGCGGCCCGCAGTCAAGGACGCGTTCAAGAGCAAGAATGTCGTGTACATGGTCGCCGACTGGACCAAGCGCGACGAGGCGATCACCAAGATGCTGGCCGAGAATGGCCGCGATGGCGTGCCGCTGTATCTGTATTTCGCCCCGGGCGCGGACAAGCCGGTGATCCTGCCGCAGATCCTGACGGAATCCGGCGTGCTGGGCGCGCTGAATAGTTGAAAGCCGCTATCGCCAGATAATCACCATGGGCGGGCTTGACCCGCCCATCCAACTTTTGTTGCGGCGAAGTTGGATGGCCGGGTTAACCCCGGCCATGGAGGATTGAGGGACGGTTAGTAAGTTTCCGGCTTCTTGGCGTCGCCGTCTTTCACTTTCTTTTCCGCATCTTTCACTTCGGCCGAGTCGGCGGTCGGGGCTTCGCTTTCGCGGGCCACGGGCGCGCCGATGATGTGATTGCCCACGGAGAAGGACGGCGGGTCGGACGCGGGGAAGGAATCTTCCATCTGCTGGTCGATCTTCTCTTCCTTGGTCGCGGCCGGCTTCGAGATATGCTCCGGCACTTTCTGGCCCGAGGGATGGACGACATTGGGGGTCGCAGTCATGGGACGCTCCTTTTTATGTTGTGGTCGTGAACAGGTGGGGGAACAGGCCGGTCAGGCCGATCAGGATCAGATAGATCGCGATCAGATAATTCAGCAGCCGGGGCAGGATCAGGATCAGAATCCCGAAAATCAGCGCCACCAGCGGCTGGATCATCACAAATTCGACATGCGTCATAATGGGCCTTCGCGCTTTCCTAGTCTGTCTTAAACGCGCGAAGACGGTTCCGGTGGCGGACCATCGGCAAAATGCTTGCAGTTCGGGGTGTTAGAGGGCTGCTCTTTTAGAAGAGGGGCGCTTCGCCCGGCAGGCTGTCATTTTCCAGCCGGCGTATGAAGGACATGCCCCGCCGCACTTCCACATGCGAGAAGCTTTGATTTTGGCGCAGATAGATGCGGGCGCGTTCCAGCGCATCGGCGTCCGATTCCACCGACGTCATGTGGATGGCGTCGAACTCAGGGCCACGGAAGAATCGGAATTCGTAATCCATGGCGTCATTGTAGGACGGCGGCGCTGTCCGTATGCGCGCGAACTTGGTACGGTTGGAGACGCAATTCCATTTTCTTTGTCCCGGATCGCACCGATGAAGCGTCACGAAATCGCCATCGAACAAGACAGCGGCAATCTGCTGGTGCTCGCGGGGCGTGTGAGGGGACATCAACGCGCGGGTCTTTTGCTGCCCTCAATATGGGCTGACGGCTTGTCGGCAGAACTGAAATGCTGTGATTTCCAGGGCTTAAGAGCATGACTGTTCCATCCCCGCTTTTTCAGGTTGGATAGGCAATGGCTGAAAGACCCGTCATAGAGGCACGCCGGGACCAGATGTTTCCCGTGCTGGACGACATGGATATCGCCCGGCTGAAGCGGTTCGGCGAGGTACGCCATTTTCCAGCCGGGGAATTCATCGTCAAGGCCGGCGAAAACTCGCCCGGGCTGGTGGTGGTGCTGAAGGGCACCATTGCGGTGACCCAGGGCGGCGCCTTCAGCCATAGCCAAGCCACCATCGTCGAACATGGCCCCGGCGGATTTCTGGGTGAGCTGGCGCAATTGTCAGACCGCCCTGCGCTGGTGGATGCAAAAGCTGCCACCGATGTTGAAGGCGTGGTGGTCGCGGCAAAGGGCCTGCGCGATGTGATGGTGCAGGAAGCCGAATTGGGGGAGCGGCTGATGCGCGCCCTGATCCTGCGCCGGGTCGGTCTTTTGGAGCAGGGCGAAAGCGGCCCCATCCTGGTCGGCAATGATGGCAGCCCCGACATGATGCGGCTGGAGAATTTTCTCACCCGCAACGGCCAGCCGCACCGAAGCCTGGACCCGGCCAATGACAGTTGCGCGCAAACTTTGGTCGGCCGCTTTGCCGTCAAGCAATTGCCGATCGTGCTGTGCCCTGGCGGGCAGCTTCTGCACAACCCCACTGAAGCCGAATTCGCGCGCTGTATCGGGCTGCTGAAAAACATCGACCCGAATGTGATTTATGACTCCGTGATTGTCGGCGCGGGGCCGGCGGGGCTGGCGGCGGCGGTCTATGCCGCGTCCGAAGGCCTGTCGGTGCTGGTGCTGGACTGCCGCAGTTTCGGTGGCCAGGCGGGCGCATCGGGGCGCATCGAGAATTACCTGGGTTTCCCGACCGGTATTTCTGGGATGGCGCTGATGGCGCGGGCTTACAATCAGGCGCAGAAATTCGGCGCCGAGATCGCCATTCCCAGCGATGCGATGAAGCTGCTGCCCGATCAGGCCGGTGACGCGCGTTTCCATTTGAAACTGGGCACTGGCGAGCGGGTGAAAGCGCGCAGCCTGGTGCTGGCGGGCGGGGCGCGCTACCGGCGCTTGGATATCGCCAATCTCGATGCCTTCGAAGGCAGCGGCGTGCATTATTGGGCCAGCGCGGTGGAATCGCGGCTCTGCTCGGGGCAGGAAATCGCGCTGACCGGCGCGGGCAATTCCGCCGGGCAGGCAGTTGTCTATCTGGCGCCGCAAGTGAAGAATCTCTGGATGGTGGTGCGCGGCAGGCGGCTGGAAGACACCATGTCGCAATATCTGGTGGACCGCATCCTGGCGCTGCCCAATGTCAAATTGCTGTTGCGCACCGAGATTTGCGGGCTGGACGGCCCCGACCATGCGCTGGAACAGGTGCGCTGGAAGAACCGCGACAACGGCGCGGAAACCTCCCAACCCCTGCGCCATGTCTTTTCGTTCATCGGCGCCGATCCCAATACCGATTGGCTGGAAGGCTCCGGCGTGACGCTGGATGAAAAGGGCTTTGTCATCACCGGCCAGGGTGACGGCCACACGCTGGCCACCAGCCGCCACGGCGTTTTGCGGTGGGCGATATTCGCTGCGGCTCGATCAAGCGGGTGGCGGCGTCGGTGGGCGAAGGCTCCACCGTGGTGTCAGCGCTGCATGCCTATCTGGCGCGCGAACGCGCGGCCCTTGCGGAAGCGGCGCAATGAAGCTGCTCGTGGGTGCAGGCGTGGCGCTTCTGCTGCTGGCATGCATGCCGGCGAGCGCCGATACCACGTCTGACCTGTCGCAGTGCGAAAAGACGATCAAGCAGAAGACCGGCGATATTGAAGGCGGCGATGTCGCCGCCTGCATGCAGGGCGTGGGTTATCTGCTGGACGGCACGCTGCAGATGGACACGCTGACCCAGTGCCACAATATGCTGTATCCCGCGATTGAAATGCGCTGCTATCGCAAGCCGGGTGTGACCAATACCGCGCCGGTGCCGCCGCCGGTGCCGTCCAATTGGCAACAGGCCCGGATCGAGTCTTTGCAGATGCAGGTCGCGGATTGGAGCGGAAAATGCCAGAAGGGCATGCCCAGCAAGTTTCTCACCGCCGATGTCTGCAATCAGCGTGACCGGCTGGTGATGGTGCTGAAGGCGCGCGGCATGTGCTTTGAGGCCGATGATCCCAAGGATCTGGTCGAGACCAACAAGAAGTGGCAGGCCTGCCGCAAGGATGCCCCATAAAGATGTTGTTAGGGGCAGGGGTAGCGTTGTTGTTGGTGTTGGCTTTCGTGCCGGCGCGGGCGGACATCGCATCCGACTTGGTGCGGTGTCAAAAGTCTGTCCAGGCCAAGGACGCAGATTCTGGCGTAAATGATGCCACCGATTGCATGCGGCATGCAGGCTATGGTGTGGATCGGAACCGGCATGTGGATGAGCTCACCACCTGTGGAGACGCGGATTTCCCAGGTCAACTGCTGCGCTGCTACGGCAAACCAGGTTTGGTTGAAACGCGCCCGCTTCCGCGGCCCCTGGTGCCTGGTTGGCGCACCGCGCCCATTGATACGTTGATTGCGGTGGCAGAAGACTGGAACGACAAATGCCGGGGTGGCCAGACCACCTGGTCTTTGACGGAAGATGCCTGCAACACACGCTCCCGTGCGATAGCAATTTTGTCTGCGCGGGGTTGGTGCTGGGCCGTGGCGCCGGGCAAAGAAGATTTTGAAGCCAATAAAATCTGGCAGGACTGCCGTCCGGTGAACGCTAATGGGCGATAGCTGCTCTCATTTGGATACGATTCACAAAGTGACGCCAAGCGCCAAGGGGTGTGAGGACTGCCTGAAGCAGGGTGACACCTGGTTTCATTTGCGCCTGTGCCGGACTTGCGGTCATGTCGGCTGCTGCGACTCGTCCAAGAACAAGCACGCGACCAAGCATTTTCATCGCAGCAAGCATCCCATCATCGAAGGCTATGACCCGCCGGAAGGCTGGGGCTGGTGCTATGTCGATGAAGTGCTGTTCGATCTGGGTGACGATGTCACGCAACAGGTTGGCCCGATCCCGCGTTACTACTGAAGCCCGCCAATTGAGAGATAGCACCATGGAAGCGATTGCCGAAGGTTTCGACGTTTTTGTCCATGACGGGGAAAAAGCATTCGGCGCGGTGCGCCGGCTCCATGCCCATGGCATCACCGTCTATATCGAGAATGCGGGAGATTTCGAGGTGCCGCTGTCGGCGGTCAAGGACGTGCATGACGAGAAGGTGGTGCTGGATTCCGGCAAACTGGAGGCGGGGCTGAAAGAAGCCATCCGCCGGGCCCATTCCGGGGAAGACCCGCGCATTCCGTAACCGCTTGTCATTCCCGGCTGAGCAAAGCGCAGCTTTGCGAGGGGAATGGAATCCAGGCATTTCCCCGGAAAGATTACCGCAGTTGGAAACGCCTGGATCCCCTTCCCTCACATCGCCCGCTTCGCGGACGATGCTCGCCGGGGATGACAGTCAGAGTTACCAGTTCACCGCCACATACTTGCACTCGGTGAATTCCATCAATCCGTGATGGCTGCCTTCGCGGCCAAGGCCGCTTTGCTTGACGCCGCCGAACGGCGCGGCCGGATCGGAAATCATGCCGCGATTAAGTCCGATCATGCCGGCTTCGATCTTGTCCGCCATCGTTAGCCCGCGCTTGAGGTCGCCCGCGTACAGATACGCTGCCAGACCCAGTTCGGTATCGTTGGCCTTGGCGATGACATCGTCTTCGCTGTCGAACGCCTGGATCGCCACCACGGGTCCGAAAATCTCTTCCTTCCAGAGGCGGGCGTTATCCGGCACATCCGCAATCACCGTGGCGGGGTAATAGGAGCCCGGCCGGTTCAGCCTTGTGCCGCCAAGCAGGATTTTTCCGCCCTTGGCCACAGCGTCGTCCACCAGCTCCGTGATCTTGGCCACGGCCTTGTCGGTGATCATCGGTCCCAGCGTGGTTTCCGGATCGGTGCCTTCGCCCAGCTTGAGTTTTCCCATCCGCTCTACCATGCCGTCGGTGAAAGCCTTGTAGTGCCCGCGCTGAACATAAAAGCGGTTGGCGGCGGTGCAGGCTTCGCCGCCATTGCGCATCTTGGCCAGCATGGCGCCGTCCAGCGCGTCGTTCAGGTTGGCATCGCCGCAGACGATGAAGGGCGCATTGCCGCCCAATTCCATGGAGCAGGAAATCACCTGATCGGCAGCTTCCTTCAGCAGCAACCGGCCCGCCGCGGTGGAGCCGGTGAAAGAGAGTTTGCGCACCCTGGGATCATGGAGAATTTTTCTGGCGATGGCGGGGGACTGCGTGGTGGTGATCAGGTTCATCACGCCGGGCGGCACACCGGCATCGGCCATCAGGCTGGTGATGGCCAGCGCCGTCAGCGGGGTTTCAATCGCCGGTTTCAGGATCACGGTGCAGCCGGCCGCCAGGGCAGGGGCGATCTTGCGGGTGGCCATGGCGGCGGGAAAATTCCACGGCGTGATCAGAAGGCAAATGCCGATGGGCTGGTATTCCACCAGAATGCGGTTGCTGCCGCCCGGCGTCACGGTGTTTTCGCCCAGCACATGGGCGACCTGTTCGGAATACCAGCGGAAGAATTCGGCGGCGTACAGAACTTCGGATTTTGAATCGGCCAGGGACTTGCCCATCTCCAGCGAGATGGTCCAGGCCAGCCAGTCCGTGGCGGCGATCATTTTCTCGTAGCACTGGCGCAGGATTTCCGCGCGCTTGCGGGGTGGGGTTGCGGCCCAGCCGATGCGGGCTGCTTGCGCCGCATCCACCGCGGCGATGGCGTCGGCTTCATCGCCGTCAGCGACCTGGGTAATGACCTGTCCGTTGGACGGATTGATGACGGGAGCGGTTTTTTTGGCGTCGATCCAGGATCCGCCGATGAACAATCCGGTAGGCACGCTATGGTCTCTATAAGCAGGAAGGGTGAAATGGTTCATGAGTGGGATTAAGGCCTCCACCCGGTTCAAAATCAATGCGGTTTTGGTTGACGGGCCTCGGCAAGATCTTTGAGGTTTTTCTGGAACACTGGATCATTGGGGCGAAGTGTCAGCGCCTTGCTGAAATGCGCCTCGGCTTCGTCCAGTTCGCCGGCTTTCCACAGGCCCACGCCCAGATTGGCAAGGGCGTCGGCATGGTTGGGATTCAGCGCCAGCGCCTTGCGATAAAAGCCCATGGCGTCGTCTTCCTGGCCCAGCGCCCAAAGGGTGATGCCGAGGTTATTATAAAGCACGGGATTTTCCGGCGATGAGGCCACGGCCTGCTGATAACAGAGCAGGGCCTCGCGGAAGGCTTCTTTTTCGCGCAGGCGATTGCCCAGATTGCCCAGGGCTTCCGCAAAGCCGGGCTTCAGCGCGATGGCCTTGCGATAGGCGGCTTCGCAATCGTCTTTCTCGCCCAGATGCCACAGAACATTGCCCAGATTGTTGTAGGCCACGGCATGGTCGGGCTGAAGCTGCAGAAGCTGGCGGTAGCAGGCGGCGGCTTCCGCAACGCGGCCAGCCGCCGTCAGCACATTGCCCAGATTGTTCAGCGCTTCGGGTTCGTCCGGGCTGAGCGCCAGCACGCGGCGATAGCTGATTTCCGCTTCCTCCCATTTGCCCTGGGCTTCCAGCGTAAAGTCCAGATGAAAGTGAAAGGCGGGCACATGATCATTGCCGGCGATGGCGCGCTTGAAAAGTTGTTCGGCCATCGGAGCATTGCCGCGCTGGATGGTGATCATGCCCAGAAGATGCAGGGCGTCGGTATGGTCGGGATGGGTGCGCAGAATATCGCGATATTCCGAAGCCGCCTCATCCAGGCGGCCTTCGTGATGCAGTTTCAGGGCTTTCTCGATCTTGAGCTGGGCAGGGCGCATGGCGGGGTTGTTTAAAGAAATATCGGCTTCAACTCCACACTTTGTACTGCGATAACCCCATTATGATTGGTCCCCATCTTACATTTCCCGGCCCGGACAATGACTGGCAGGGGCGCCATGTCGCCCGGCTGGCGGAAACCTTCACTCGGATCACGGGCCGGGACTTTATTACGGAGATGGGCTTGGACCCAGCAAGGCTGGGGCAAAGCGCCTGGGAGGGAAATTTCGCCCTTCTGTCCCATCGCGGCGACGCTCACGCGGTGCTGAATTACGCCAACCGTTTTGCGCTGGATCTGTGGGAGATGGATTGGGCCATGCTGACCGCCACGCCGTCGCAAGCCACTGCGCCGGACGGCGATGTTGCCGAACGCGCCGGCATGATGGCGGCGGTGGCGCGCGATGGTTACGTCAGCAACTATGCCGGGCGGCGCATCAGCGCCACGGGCCGCCTGTTTGTGATTGAAAACGTCACCATCTGGTGGCTGGTGGATTTGAGCGGCGAGCCCTTTGGGGCGGCCGCCACGTTCAAGACCTTCCGCCGTCTTTAAGGCGCGCTGTTGACGGTGCGGCTGAATACCGGCTGCGAATCCCAGGACAGCGGCTTGGCGCCATTCAACAGATCGGCATATTTGCCGCCGCTGGCGGTGAGGGTGAATTCCTGCACCCGGTCCGGCGGATTTGTGGTGACGTTGCGGGCGATGTCGGTGGAGCCATCGGTGTGCGACACGACATATTTGGTGGGGTCGGCGGGATTGTAGAAAACCGTCGCGCCGATGCCGCGATTGGCGGCGGCCTTGGTGAATTTCAGATGGATGGCGAGATGTTCGCCGCCCGCGGCGGTGAAATCCCAATCTTCGGTGATGGTGGTGACGCCGCCGGTGGTGCTGAAGCTGCGCGAAGCCTTGGTATTGGTGGCGGCCAGATAAACCCCGAAGGCGTCCGGCGCGGCGGCGGTGTCTTCGGCGATGCCGCCAATGATCATCTGCGCCGTGCCCGTGGCGTTCTTCACCGGCGCCGCCAGCATGGCGATGCGGTTGGCGCCTTTGCCCAGCACACGATTATCCGCGCCTTCGATTTCCTGGGAGTCGACAAAAATCAGGCGCAGATTGGCGTCCTTGGCCGGGCCCTGGGCCGCGACGTTTGAGGTAAAGCCGGCGGGAAGATATTTCGCCAGCTGCGCCGCATCGACCGCGAGATCGAGCTGGAAGCGATACTCGGCGGAGGCAAACATCACCGCGCCTTGTGGCGGCAACGGCGGCGGCGCAGGCGGTGTGGCGGGGGCTTGTGCGAAAGCGGTGCTTGAAATCAAAGCAAGCCCGCAGGCCAAGAGCATCGGCCCGGAAAAGTGTGAAGCGGTTTTCCGCTTGGTCGTGCGACCATTAAAAAAGTTGCGCATGGCATCCCCCGGAATATTCAACCGGGCGGACCATAGCCGATTACCGGGTCTTTTCCACCGCGATCAGCTCAACGGCCCGTTCCCGGGCATCGGCCAGGCTCTTGATGGTTTTGCTGCGCGGATAAGGATCAACGCCGTCGCAGATATAGCCTCTGAGCACCGCGCCCAGCGTGCCGGTCTTGATGACGGTGGCTTCGGCCTCGCCTTCAATCACGGACGGACGACCGTCCCGGGAATAATTCATCCCTTCCAGGGTCTGGGCCTTCTTGGCGGCGCAGTTGAGCATCATCTGATAGGTGGCATAGGCGATGGGCCCGCCCTCATAGACCCGCAAAACCGTCATCCGGATCGAGCCGTCACGGCCGCGCTTGGCGCTGTCTTCGGCGAAGGCGGCTGAGGTCTTGTCGACGTTGATCAGGGTATAAAAATGCTCTTCCGCCGCCCGGACGGGGAGGGAAGAACCGGCAATGGCGCAGGTGGCCATCAGTCCAAGGCTCAGGAAAAGCGGTAAGCGGTGCATCGGGGGCCTTTGCGGGGGTACGTTTGCCGAGTATTTTCTTGACGTCATTCCGTGTCAATAATTTGGCCAACCGGTCTTAATAACAGGAGCGTCCATGAAAGCCCGACTTCTTCTGGCTGTCGCCAGCCTTGCCCTTCTGGCTGGACCCTCTTTGGCCCAGCAGGCGCTGGCCCCGCCGGTTTTCCATCACCTGATGGTCAATACGGTCGATCCGCAGGCCTCGATTGACTACTACAGCAAGGGCTTTGTGAACACCCGGGGCACCACCTGGGAAGGCTATCCCGCCATCACCACCGACAATCATGTCCTGGTGCTGTTCAACAAGGTGGCCGCGCCGCCGGTTTTTGACTCCCAGATCACGCCGTTCTGGCATTTCGGCTGGAACGCCACCGATGAGCGGGCCAAGGTCAAACAGCTTCAGGACAGCGGGTACAAATTCGCACCTTTGTGGACCGGCATCGGCGAAGGCTCGGTGGTTATTTCTTCCGACACCTATCCCGGCCTGGGCGGCGTCTATGGCAATGGCGAGACGCGCGAGCAGATGAAGGAAGCGCAGGCCAAGGGCGTCAAGCCGCTGGGCGGCGCGGGCTTTGCCTATCTCGCCGGGCCCGATGGCGCGATGGTGGAAGTGGCGGGCAACAACGACCAGGAACGCTTCAATCACATTCACATGTGGCAGGACGAGCCTTATTGCGCCCAGCTTTGGTATTACAAGCATCTGAATGCGGCGGTGCGCCCCGTGGCGGCGGGCCAGCCCACTTACACCGAAGAAAATTGCCATGTGGCGCGCGGCGTCGCCACCTGGCCGTCCCTGACCAAGGACGGCATGTACCGCTACCCCACCGCAGGGGTCACCTTCGGCGATGTGGCGATGAACTGGTACATGGACCAGACAGACAAGCCGCTGGTCGGCACGCTGGGACATTTGATGGATAGCGTGGGACTTTCGGTGCCGAACCTTGATCCCTGGATCGCCAAGCTGAAGGCGGAAGGCGTTCATTTCCTCAAAGAGGAATACAAATACGGCAACACCCGCGCCATCATGATCGAAGGCCCGAGCCATGAAGCGATTGCGCTAGTAGAAGTGAAATGACGTGAAATAACGCACGCGTTATTTCACGTCATCCCCGGCGAGCCGCGACCAAGCGGCGAGGGAAAGGGATCCAGGCTTTCGTATCGAGACGCACATGAGAATTCTTGTAACGCCCATATACGGTTTGGGATGGTTCGGGTCTGGTACGACCCTCGATGTCCCGCCGGAATTTCTTTTGGAAGCGGAAGAAACCTCAGGAAGCATTTTTATAGGGCAGGTTTCGAATCCTGGTCATTCTCTCGACGGATATTGGGTTGCGCTTAGTCAGCGTCATACCGTCAAGGATGGATACTATAATCTGAATGTGTACGAGGGCGATCCGAGGTTATCTACCATGGATAGCCCGCACATTTCAGGCTTTGCCCAGGCAGCCCTGACCTAACTTGTCATGGCCGACCGGGGTGTCGGCCATCCAGGTGAAGCGAACACGTTGCCGAAAGACTGGCGCAGACGTCACCTGGATGGCCCGCATTCGCGGGCGATGACAGTTTAGGTTATTTCCTCCATGGGCGGCCCCCGAGCCGCCCATCCATTTCACCGCGATCACGCTTGCTGACAGATGGATGACCGGATCAAGCCCGCCCATGGTGGAGTTTAGTTGGTAAGACCGTCCCGGTTTAGAGAGCCTGGGTCCCCTTCCCTCGTTCGGCGCTGCGCGCCTCACTCGCCGGGATGACAGTGGGGTTTATGGCGGCCCGCTCACATCGTTGCCGGTGTTGGTGATGGCGGATTTCTCGAAGGTCCAGCCGCGTAAAATCTTGAGCACGTTTTCCAGCGCGTCTTTCACCGTGCCCTGTTTGATGGCGTCCAGCATCTCCTGCGTGTTCAGCAGCACGGTAGCGGCCTGATAGCCGCGCGGGCCGGGCAGGGAGAGAAATAGCGGGATCGAGTTCATGATCCCGGTGACGACAAATTCCTGAAACCAGCGCTGGCGGATCGTCTTGGCGGGATTGTCCACCAGCATCAGGCCGATGGCGGTGGAATATTCGAAATGCCCGGGAATTCCGTCGGTCTCCACCGTCGCCAGCACGCCGGATTTATCCGGCCGCCAATCGTCGCCGAAAATATCCACCGTGCGCCAGGCGCAATACCAGGCGCGGCAGACCGGCGGGCGGGTGTCATAGATGGCGCAGCCCGTGCCGGTGCAGTGGATGCAGCGCGCACCGGACAGTTTCTGGATTTCCGGCTTGTCGATATTGGGCAGGGTGCAGCACAGGGCGCAATCGCCGCATTCGCGCCCCGGTACCAATGTCATTCCGTCCCACATGGGGGCGCAATATCAAAAGCGGTGCGCTATTGCGAGTCGTTGGCCAGGACCATCGCGTCCCCCAGGCCCGGGTCATTGGTGCGGTCGTTCAGCACCGCATAAAGGCCGGACAGGTCGCCGGCATCGCCGCTGAAGATGTTGGTGGGCTTTTTGCGTACCGCCGTGATTTCCTCATAGATCGGGTTGGCGAGGTCGGCGTTATAGGCCCAGCCCGCCAGGTACATCAGCTTGAGATTGCGGTCGCTGTTGACCTGCGCGCCTTTCAGCCATCCCGCCAGATCGGTGCGCTGGCCGGCGAAGGTGCCGTAAAGGAAATGGGTGGAATGAAAGCCGATCTCTTCCAGCGAGGCTTTGACCGGCTTGTAATCGCGCCGGTTCAGCCGCTGCTGGATTTGCGTCATGTCGATCTTCAGCGGCTCCTTCTGGCCCATCGCCACCATGTCGTAGCCCAGGCCGCCGCCTTGCGTGTTGCCCCAGATGGTGCCGTTGGGGAAAACCTGGAAGAAGGTTTCCAACTCGCTTTTGATCACCGCATCGTCGGCCTGATAGAGCGGCACGTAGAGCGTGAAATAACCGCCGGGATTGAGATGGTCGCGCGCCTTCTCGAAGAATTCCTTGGTGTAGATGGAAGCGGTGCCCTTCACCCACACATCCAGCGGATCCTGGGCGATGATGTCGTACATCTCATGGGTCGTCATCATGTAATGGCGGGCATCGTCATAGACGATGCGGGTGCGCGGGTCTTCGTAAACGTGATTGTCGTAAGGCCCGAAGAATTTGTTGGAGGTGGGCGGGATGGCCGGTTCAATCTCCACCACCGTGATGCTTTTGACGGAGGGGTAGCGGGTGAAGGTGCCGGCGGAAACGCCAGCGCCGAAGCCGATGCCCAGAACCTTGACTGGGTTCGGATGCAGCAAGCCGGGCAGGTGGCCCACCATGCGCTGCAGCCGCATATCGTTGATCTGGTTGGACGCCTCAACATGGCCGGAAACGCTGATCTCGATAATGCCGTCGGAATTGCGGGTGTTGATGGCGACGGTGGAATTGATGCCTTCCACCAGCGCCAGGGATTGCAGCTCCTTATCGAACATCGCGGCATTGGGGCCATAGGCCACCAGGGATGCGGGCAGCGGCGGCACCTTCCAGACCAGGACGGCGGCGATGGCAGCAGACGCAGCGGCGCCCGCCATCCATACGGGAGTCTTGAGCTGGCTGAGCAACAGACCGATGCCGCCCAGCGCGGTCAGCGCCAGCATCACGCGCTGGGTGTTCTGTGTGCCGATCGCCACCACCAGGATCAGGCTGACCAGCAATGCACCCGCGATGCCGCCCAGCGTGTTGGCGACATAGATGCGGCCAACGGGCTTGGCAGGATCGGCATCGCCTTTCACCGCCGCCATGGCGAAGGGAAAGCTGGCGCCCCACAGCAAAGTGGCGGGAAGCAGCGCGGCGGCGGCATAGAGAAGATCGCCGCCCGCCACGCTCCAGCCATCGCGCACCCAATACAGCGGATACTTCGGCAGAAGCTCGGCGATGGCATAAGCGGCCCAGGCGATGGCGGCGGCGAGCAGAAGCTGGCACAGCCCCAGCGCCACCACGGGCCGCGTGCGTTTCATGATCGGCGCTGCGACAAAACTTCCCAGCGCCATGCCCCCTAAGAATACCGCCAGAATGGTGGCGAAGGCATAGACGGTGCCGGCGAACAGCATGCCGAGCAGGCGTGTCCACACCACTTCCGCGCCCAGCGCGGTCAAGCCCGACAGGGCGGTGATGGCATAGACAGGCCAATGCGAGGGCTGCGAGGTGGAGGAGATGGGTGCGGCTGTTTGTGGTGCGGTGTCCGTCATCGGTTGCGATTGGGCCAAGGCATAGCTTGCCGCCGCCACCACAAGATTGATCGCAATCGCGGCGTAACTGGCGATGGCGACATCGAATTGGCGCAAAAGCAAAAAGGCGGCGGCCAGCGCACCGGCCATCGCGCCCAGCGTGTTGGCGGCATAAAGCCCCGCCCACACGCCTTCGCCTTTGCCGGCAAAGCGCACAATGGCGGGCAAGGACGCGCCCATCAGCATGGTGGGCGGCAGCAGGCACAGCCCGGCCAACAGCCCACGCATCAGCAGCGACGGCATGCCGGCGGCAACCGCCGCGAAATAAACCCGATCCAATAGCGGCAGAAGAAACAGCACCGCCAGTCCGCACACCGCGATGCCCACTTCGATGACGGCGTAGAGTTTGAGAGGATGGGTTTTGGTATTCAGCCGCGCCAGCAGCGCCGCGCCCAGCGACAAGCCGCCCATGAAACTGGCCAGCAGCACCGCCAGGGAAATGGTGATGGCGCCGATGGCCAGCTGCAGCATCTGGTACCAGGTGATCTCATAGATCAGCGCGGCCATGCCGCTGAGACCGAACAGGAGCAGGAGCGGGCCGGAGCCGCGAAGCCGTGATGTTTCCATAGCCGGTAAGCCCCCAAGCCCCGCCGAAACGCTAACAGAAGAAAACCCCCCTGAAAATGAGGCTTGCCGGAGAATAAGGCGGGGGCGTTGGATATTTTGCTGGGGCCCCTCTAAACTGGGTTCTTCCGTCCACCGGATGTCATTTACGCGGCGCGCTGAAGTCATGACTTTTCTTTCGCCCATGATGTTGTGGCTGCTGCTGCTGGCGCCCATGGCGGTGGCGCTTTATTTCTGGCTGTTGTCGCGGCGCAAGAAATTCACCCTGCGCTATACCGACCTCACCCTGCTGAAGCTTGCCGAAGGCGGCCAGCGCTGGCGCCGACATATTCCGGCGGGCTTGCTGCTGGTGGCCTTTGTGCTGCTGCTGCTGACCTGCGCCCGGCCTGCCGCCGTCCTGACGCTGGCGACGCGCGGCGGCACCATCATCATGGCGATAGACGTGTCGGGTTCGATGCGCGCCGCGGACGTGATGCCAAACCGCATCAGCGCCGCCCAGGTTGCGGCCAAGGCGTTTATCGACAAGCGCGACAAGCCGATCCGCATCGGCATTGTCGGTTTTTCCGGCAACGCCTTTCTGGTGCAGGCGCCCACCAACGACACGGCGCAACTGGACAAGGCGGTTGACAGTCTGCAGCCGCAATTCACCACCGCAGTCGGCTCGGCAGTGGTCACGTCGCTGCAGGCGATCTTTCCGGATGTGAAGCTGGCTACCCTGATGCCCAGCCTGGGCGTGACCTTCACCAGCGGTCCGCCGCCGGGTTCGGGACGGGAGTCGCTGGACAAGCGCCCCAAGCCGCCGGAGCCGCCGCCCCCGCCGGTGCCCGCCGGTTCTTATAAGTCCGCCGCCATCATTCTGATGACAGACGGGCGCAACACCTCGGGCCCCGATCCGCTGGATGTGGCGCGGATGGCGTCTAACCTCGGTGTGCGCGTCTATACCATCGGCTTCGGCTCGGCCAACGGCCAGATGGTCAGCTTCTATGGCCGGAACATCCGCGCGGTGCTGGATGAAGACACGCTGAAGAAAATGGCCACCATCACGGCGGCGCAATATTTCCATGCCACCACGGCGCTAGAGCTGACCAAGATTTATCAGGACCTCACCACGCGGATGGAATTCCAGACCCAGACGATGGAAATCAGTTCGTTCTTCGCTGCTGCGGCGCTGCTCTTTTTGCTCGCCGCGAGCGTGCTATCAATGATGTGGTACAGGCGCATTCTCTGACGCCCGGAGTTTTCGTTGAGTTCGCCACCCGCCTTTCCGTCCTTGCGCGAAGCGTTCCCCACCTGGGTACGCATCGCGCTTTTAAGTTTTGGCGGTCCCGCCGGGCAGATCGCGGTGATGCACCGCATCCTGGTGGAAGAGAAAAACTGGATCAGCGAGCGCCGGTTTCTGCACGCGCTCAACT
The DNA here is from genome assembly GCA_947474565.1 of Alphaproteobacteria bacterium. GTDB lineage: Bacteria > Pseudomonadota > Alphaproteobacteria > Micropepsales > Micropepsaceae > Rhizomicrobium. The sequence continues at coordinate 67,506 of CANJIS010000005.1, read as the reverse complement.
ACTGCATGTTGCTGCCGGGGCCGGAGGCGCACCAGCTCGCCATCTATATCGGCTGGCTGATGCATCGGGTACGCGGCGGCCTGATGGCGGGCGTGCTGTTCGTGTTGCCCGGCCTGGTCAGCCTTGGCGCGCTCAGTTTGATTTATGCCGCCTATGGCGAGGTGCCGCTGGTGGCGGCGATTTTCTTTGGGCTGAAGGCGGCGGTGCTCGCCATTGTGCTGGAAGCGCTGCAACGCATCAGTCGCCGCGCGCTCAAAACCAGCGCCTCTGTGGTGATCGCGGGTCTTGCCTTTGTGGGCATATTCTTCGGCGGCGTGCCGTTTCCGCTGATCATTCTTGCGGCAGGGCTTGGGGGCATGGCGCTGCAACGCGTGGCGCCAAGCTGGCTCAAAGCCGCCAGCCACGGCAAGGCGCAGGATGACGGGCGAGAGGCGCTGATAGACCAGACCTTCGCGCATGGCGTTCCGGCGCATGTGAAGCCGTCTTTGCTGCGTCTTCTGAAAGTTGCGGTGATCGGCGGCGCGCTGTGGCTGGGGCCGCTGCTGGCGCTGTTTGTGGTGCTAGGGCCGGACAATGTCTTTACCGCCATCGCCGCCTTCAACAGCAAAATGGCGGTAGTGACGTTCGGCGGCGCCTATGCCGTGCTGTCTTATATGGCGCAGCAGGCGGTGGAGCATTTTCACTGGCTCAAGCCCAGCGAAATGCTGGTCGGTCTGGGCTTCGCGGAAACCACGCCCGGCCCGCTGATCAGCGTGGTGCAGTTTGTCGGCTTCATGGCGGTGTTCCGCGCCCCGGGGCTTCTCAATCCGCTGTTGGCCGGAACGCTGGGCGGCTTGATGGCGAAATGGTCCACCTTTGTGCCGTCCTTCCTGTGGATTTTCATGGGCGGGCCGTATGTCGAGGCGCTGATCGGCAACAAGGCGCTGAACGCGGCGTTATCGGCGATCACGGCGGCGGTGGTGGGCGTGATCCTGAACCTGACCGTGTGGTTCGCGCTGCAGTCGCTTTTTCACCAGGTCGATATTCTGCCCTTTGGCGGATTGCGTTTTCAGGTGCCTGTGCTGGCCACGGTGGACTGGGCGGCGCTGGCGATATTCGCGGGCGCGGCGATCGGACTGTTCTGCTTCAAGCTGGGCGTCGTCACAGTCTTGGCCGCCAGTTGCGCAGCAGGACTGGCGCTTCACTTTATTTGATCAGTTGCCGGTATAGGCAATCCGCCAGATACGTCCCGATGTGGAGTCGGTGACATAGAGCGAACCATCCGGCGCTTCGGTCACGCCCACGGGGCGGAATTTCGCCTTCGCGCCCGTTCTGTCGCTGACATTGGGGCCGGGAAAGCCGGTGGCGAATTCTTCCATCGGGCCGGACTTGCCGTTTTTGTTGAACGGAATGAACACGACATCAAAGCCGTTATTGCCGTTCGGCCGGTTGGGGTCAATGCTGTTGGCGCCATGCCGCGAGACAAACGCGCCGTTCTTGTATTTGGCGGGAACGGCCTTGCCGTCATGGAACACCAGATCCAGTGGTGACGAGCGGGCATGAAACGCTTCCACCGGGTTGAATATTTTCCCGCCGGGGCTTCGGTGTTGTTGTTGCCGGTATATTCCACGCCGATGATGCGCTTGCCGCGCACGCCGTCCCAATAGGTATAGGGCCAGCCGAAATCGGTGCCGCTGGTCACCTTGTGCATCTCGTCACTGATGGCGTCGTCTTGTTCTGGCGTCACGGCGTTCGGAAACGCCTTATTGGTGTTGTCGCGGCCATGCATGATGCCATAGAGCGCGTCATCGGCAGGCGACCAGGTCAGCGCCGCCATGTCGTGGATGCCGGTGCCGTAACGCACACCATCCTTGAAATTCTGGTTCAGCTTGCCCGCGGGAAAGCGCCAGATGCCGGAACGCACATCCAGGATCGGGCAATGCTCCAGGCCTTTCGGCGGGGAGGTCTTCACGTTGGGATCGGCGCACCAATCCACCTGCGGCACCGACCCGGCCGAGACATACATGTTGCCTTTGGTGTCGAAGGCCAGGCCCCGCGCGGTGAGGCGCGATGCCGGCATGCCGTCCAGCAGATCACCGGCTCGGAAACCGGCACCAGGTCTTTGCCGTGGAAGCTATAGCGATAGATGCGCGCCAGCGAGGCGGCATAGAGCGCGCCCTTATAGACGCGGATGCCGGTGCCGCCGCCCATGACGCCGAAATGCACCGTCTTGTCGGCAACGCGGTTCTTGTCGAGGTGAAGGGCGATCAGATCGCCGCTGGTGCCAGTGTTGTTCCACTGGGTCGAGACATAGAGATTGTCATTGTCGCGGAAGGCGAGGTGGCGCAGCACGCCCAACTTGTCGGCCACCACCGTGGCGTGAAAGCCTTGCGGCAGTTGGATGTTGTCGGGCTCATCGGCACTGGCCGCGCCGCCCAATGCCAGGAGGGATGCGGCCAGTGCGACAAGTTTTTCATTTCAGTTGCCCCCGCCGGCGTTCCAAATCGTTTTTAGTTACCCGTATAACTAATGCGCCAGATTTTGCCCGAGGTGGAGTCGGTGACATAGAGCGAGCCGTCCGGCGCCATCGCCGTACCGACGGGCCGGTACTTGGCTTTGGCAGCCGTCTTCTCGGCCTGGGTCGGACCGGCAAAGCCGGTGGCGAATTCCTGTTCCGCGCCGGCCACGCCGTTCTTGTCGAACGGAATGAAGACCACGTCATAGCCCTTGTTGTTGGGCTTGGGGCCGGCTGAACCGTGGCGGGTGATGAAGGCGCCGCCGCGATAGGCCGGGGGGAACGCCTTGCCGGTATAGAAGGCCAGATCCAGCGGCGAAGAGCGGGTGGACTGGAAGGTGGCCACCGGCGTGGCGTATTGGCCAGCCGGCGCAGCGCTCTTGTTGTCGCCGCCATATTCCGGGGCCACCAGACGGATCTTCCGCACGCCATCATAATAGGTGTAGGGCCAGCCGAAATCGGTGCCCTTGACCACCTTGTGCATTTCATCGGCGATGGCGTCGTCATCGGCCCCGTTCACGACAGCGGGGAAATCGCGGCTGGTGTTGTCGCGGCCATGCATGATGCCATAGAGGGCATTGTCGGTGGGCGACCAGGTCAGCGCGCCCATATCGCGGATGCCGGTGGAGAATTTCTCGCCGTCTTTGAATTCCTGATTGAGCTTGGTGGCGGAAAAGCGCCAGATGCCGGAGCGCGTGTCCAGCAGCGGGCAGGGCTTGAGCCCCGTTTTGGAATTGCCGTTGACGCACATATTCGCGCCCTGGGTCGCGCCCATGGAGACGAACAGGTTGCCCTTGCCATCAAAGGCAATGCCGCGCGCGGTGTTGCGGGTCGCGGGCATGCCGTCGATCACAATGGTCGGTTCGGAAACCGGCACCAGATCCTTGCCATGGAAGGCGTAACGATAGACGCGCGCGGGCGAGGCCGCATAGAGCGCGCCGCGATAGACCACCAGGCCGGTGCCGCCCATCATGGCGCCGAAATGCTGGGTCTTGTCGGCGACCCGGTTCTTGTCGAGATGAATGGCGATCACGTCGCCGGCGGCGCCGGTGGCGCTCCACTGGGTGGAGACATACAGGTTGTCATTGTCGCGGAAGGCGATGTGGCGCAGCACACCCAGCTTGTCGGCCACCACGGTGGCGTGAAAGCCAGCCGGCAGCTTGATGCCGTCCGTCTCCTGGGCCATTGCCCCATTGGTGAACACAGCCGCGCATGCGGCCAAAAGCAAAACCTTGAACGTCATTGGAGCCCCCACTCGGTATCGGCCTTACTTTAGCCGGTTTGGGCCCTTTTGATAGCGGCGGGCGTCAGGACGGTATGTTACAAAAAAGCATAACTTCCTCTGGACAGGCCGGGACGTTTCGAGAAAATTCCACCCCATGTTGAACCACCGCATCTCTGTTCTGGCCGTGCTGGCGCTTTTCCTGGCGGGCGCACCGGCTTGCGCCCAGCCCAAGTATAAAGACGGCACCTATACCGGCGACACCGAGATCGAATGGGGCCAGGTTTCGATCAAGGTGGTGATCCAGGGCGGCAAGATCGTCGATGTGCTTTTCCTGAAGATGCCCGATGACCGGCCGCGTTCGGTCGAGATCACCGAATTCGTCCAGCCGCGCCTGAAAAGCGAAATCATTTCGGCGCAGGGTGTGGCGATCCACATGGTCTCAACCGCTACCGTCACCAGCTATGGCGTCCGCACCGCTTTGGTTTCGGCGCTGGCTGCGGCATCTAAAAAATAATCTCCCCGTACCAAACCGCACCGTAATTGGCGGTTTTTGCACTCGGGAACCGCAGATGCTCTAATGCGGAATAGGGCGGGGATTGCCGTGACGACTATTCATACCGCCGCGAACCGGCTGGAGTTCATCCAGTCCAGCGTCATGCTGGGCCAATTGCTCGCTATTCTGCTTTCGCTCGCGGCCATCGGCGTTCGCCTGCTGATCGGCGATGCGCTGACGGGATTTCCATTCCTGACATTTTTTCCCGCCATCACCCTGGCGGCGTTTCTGGGCGGACGGATGGCGGGTATCACCGCCGCCATCCTGGGCGGCTTGCTGGCGCAATATTATCTGATTGAGCCGATCAACTCTTTTGCCGAGACCGGCGCGGCCGGCTGGATCGCGCTGGGATTCTACGCCCTGACCGCCACCATCATCATCGTGCTGATGAACGCCATGTTCGCCGCCTTCGACCGGCAACGCGACAGCGAAAACCGTTTGCAGATGGCGCTGTCGGCTGGCGGCGGTGTCGGCGCCTGGGACCTGGACATCGCCTCTGGCCTGGTCACGGCGAACGAACAATTCGCCCGCCTGTATGGCGTGGACGTTGCGCGGGCCCGGGATGGCGCGCCGCTGGCGGAATTCTTCGGCCATATCCATGGCGATTACAGCGCCAGGGTGCAGGCTGCGGTGGAAAAGGCCATCGCCACCGGCACGGAATTACGCGAGGACTATCGGCTGGTGCAAGCCGACGGCACGCTGCGCTGGGTTCTGGCGGTCGGCCGCTGCGTCTATGACGCCGACAACACGCCATCGCGGTTTCCCGGCGTCAGTTTCGACATCACTTCGCGCAAGGCGACGGAAGAAAAGCTGCGGCTGCTGAATGCCGATCTGGAACGCCAGGTGGTGGAGCGGTCTTCCGAGCGCGGCACGACATGGCAGCTCAGTCCCCATCTTCTGTCGGTCATCAATCTGGAGACGGGGTGCTTCTCCCGCGTCAATCCGGGCTGGACCGCCGCCATGGGATGGAGCGAAGACGAGCTGGTGGGAAAGCCATTCTATGATTTTTTCCATCCCGATGACCGGGACATGACGCAGGAAGCCTGGGAGCATGTGCAAGGCGGCGAAGCGGCGCTGAATTTCGAAAACCGCTACCTCACCAAAAACGGGGAGACCCGCGTGCTGTCCTGGGTGGCGGTGCCGGAGCATGGATTTCTCTATTGCACGGCGCGCGACGTCACGGCGGACCGCGCCCTGAAAGACAGCGAAGCGTAGTTTCGCACCATGGCCCAGGCCATGCCGCACCATGTCTGGACCGCGCCGGCCAGCGGCGAACTCGATTGGTTCAATCAGCGGGTTTACGAATATAGCGGCGCCAAACACGGCGCCCTGAACGGCAATGGCTGGGCGGCGATTGTTCATCCTGACGACTTGCCGGAAGCGGCAAGCCGCTGGGCCCGGGCGCTGGCCAGCGGCCAGATCTACGAAGCGGAGTTTCGCCTGCAGGGTGCGGATGGTGCTTACCGCTGGCACATCGCCCGCGCCGTCCCGCTCCTGGATGAATTCGGCAATGTCGTTCGCTGGATCGGCACCAATACCGACATCGAAGACGAGCGCCAGGTCCGGCTGCGACTCAGCGAGGCGCAAAGCGAGCTGAGCACCCTGCTGAATTCCACCGCCAGCGCATTTTACAGCGTGGCGGCGGACGGAACCGCCACCTCCTGCAACGCCGAATTTCTGCGCATCCTGGGTTTCGATGAGGCTTCGGAGGTGATCGGCAAAACCCTTCACGACACCATCCACCACACCCATCCCGATGGCAGTCCCTATCCCAAAGAGGATTGCCCCGTTCTTGTCTGCGCCCAGACCGGCACCGAGGCCTATGTCCCGGATGAAATTTATTTTCGCAAAGACGGCACCCCGGTGGCGGTCGAATATTGGGTGCGCGGGCTTTATCGCGACGGCGTGCTGACAGGGGCGGTCTGCAATTTCAACGATATTTCCGAACGCAAACAGGCGGACGAGCAGCGCGTGCTGCTGCTGAACGAACTCAATCACCGCGTCAAAAACCTGTTCGCCCTGGTCAGCGACATCATTTCTCTCAGCGCCAGGAATGCCACATCGCCCAAGGAATTGGCGGCCGTCCTGCATGGCCGCCTCAGCGCCTTGTCGCGTGCGCATGAACTGATCCAGCCGGGATTGCGGCCGGGGCGCTCCCATGCAGGCGCCGATCTTGCCGGGCTGATCGGCCAGATTTTCGCGCCCTACGATGCCTCGCATCTGGACGAGCGGCTGCAAATCGCCGGGCCGCGCATCGGCTTGTCGGAAGGTGCGGTCACCGGCATGGCGCTGATTTTCCATGAGCTTGTGACCAATGCCGCCAAATATGGCGCGCTGCGCGGGACGACAGGAAAAATCGCCATCACCTGGCACACCGAGGGCGGCATGCTGGATTTGCGCTGGCGCGAAAGCGGTTGCTCGCCCAGGCAGACGCAGCCGCAAACCCAGGGCTTCGGCAGCGTGCTGCTCCGGCGCAGCGTGGAAAGCCAGTTCGGCGGCACGCTTGCCTATGACTGGCGGCCCGATGGATTGGAGATTTCCATCGTTGCGCCTCTGTCGCGTCTCTAGGCATCCGAGAGGCCGCGCGACTTAGATGAAGCGGTACAGGATGGGCTGGCCGTTACGGCTGCTGCAATGATTCGGATCATTGTCGTCGCCGGGTACAGGGTAGGGGCCGGCGGCGGCGGGCGGCAAACTGCCCAAAAACAGAACGCCGCCGAGCGACAGGGCGGCAATCCCGGCTTTTGCTCTGCCTGAAATTATTCCTTGTGCCGAACTTTTATGCGTCTTGTGCATTGCACATAATGATTAGCGACCAGAGCGCCTCCATGGTATAGCGGAGGCAATACTGATTTTTGAGGCGGATAGGTGATTTCACATCATTCCCTCATTGCTGCAGTTATCGGCCTGGGCCTTTGCCTGCCCTGGTCCGCGCCTTCAAAGGCGCAAGCCCTTGATGACATCCTGACCGCTGGCGTGATGCCCGCCGACGCCCATTCGGCGCCGCCCGAAATCAGCATGGGTTACGGCATCACCTCGGCGCTGCGCGTTGCCGCCGCCCAGACCTTGATGAACGACCGCGAGTTCGGTTTCTGCTTCGCCAAATCTGAAGCCAAGACCGACATCAAGCTGGGCACATCGCTGCAGGCGCAGTCGCAATTCTCCGGCGGCCAGATGGGCATCTCGCTTCATTGCGACAATCCCGCCAAGTTGCCGACCGTGGCGCAAATGCACACCCATCCCAGTTTTTCGGTGGGCATTCCTTCGACCGCGGATTTCAGCGGCATTGATCCGAGCCAGATGGCTTTCATCGTCGCCAAGCCGATGGATGGCGAAACCACCGCCATCCTGATGACGCGCGCCGCGCGCGATCAGAATCTGCTGGGCAGTCCCAAGGATGTTGCGTCCGCCGCCGCCGTGGTGCGGGTGATGGTGCTGGAATTCCTGCAAGGGGCCGAACCCCAGGCGCAAATCCGCAGCGCCAATTTTGCCAATCTTTATCTCGCCGCCTTGTGCGGCAAGCTGGAGCTGGCTTGTTATTACCGCCCCACCTGGGCGGCGAAGTTCACCAAGGTCGATGGCATAGACGGCTTCATCAACACCAAATACGACGCCGTGGCGCGGCGGCGCGGCTTTGTCCGCGTTCAGCTGCTGCTGGATTGGCTCAGCGGCAAGGGCTTTGAACTGCCGGAGGCCCGTCAGGCGCTTCAAGTCGATTCCATGAAACAGGCGATGAGCCGCATCGATCTGCTGCAGCCGCAATGGCAGGGCGCGGTGATGTACACCTCGCCGCATATCATCATGAATGTGCAATTCCCCTCCACCGCGTCCGACAATTTCGTCGGACTGGCGATTCCGCTGGACGGCAATACCGGCAGGATCGAGCAGAAGACCGGCCTGACGATGCGCACCTTCAGCGCCACCGCTGATGCGTCCGATCCCAATGCGGCGATTTCCGGCTGCATCCGTCTGGGCGAGAATGTCACCATCAATGGCGGCCGTTATGACGACGCCCTGTTCGGCGATATCGCGGCGGGCGATTTCCAGCACCATTGTTTTTCGCTGAAAGCCGGTTCGGGGCTGCAGCTCAGCGCCCGCGAGACGGTGGCCGACGGTTATATGACCACGGTGCTGAATGGCGGCGAGGGTTCGGTGATCAAGACGGCGCTGGCTGACTTCTGCCCCCCGGCCGATGTGCGGCAGAAGATCATGTTCTGCAACAAGAAGCCGTCCTTCACCGTCCCCTGAAGTTTTACGACGCAGTCGCAGCATAAAGCTGCCGTTGTAAACGCTCGCCAAAGATGGGAGATTTTCCCCGATAATTCGTCAGGTTCCGATTCAGCGGGACCTTCATCTGGGGAAGCGCATGAAACTCTCAACTCGCCTGTCTTCGGCTGCCGCCATCGCGCTGGCGCCGTTCCTTCTTGCTGGTGCCGTTCAAGCGCAGGGTTACACGCCCTCGACCGCCAAGGGCGACTGGCCGATGTATTTCGCCGATCCGAGCGGATCGCGCTATTCGCCGCAAGACCAGATCAATGCTTCCAACTTCAACAAGCTGGAACTGGCCTGGCACTTCAAGACCGACTCGCTGGGCAACCATCCGGAATACAAGCTGGAAGGCACGCCGCTGGAAGTGAACGGCACCATCTACACCACCGGCGGTTCGCGCCGCGCCGTCATCGCGCTGGACGCCAAGACCGGCGAACTGAAGTGGGTCTATTCCATGAATGAAGGTCTGCGCGCCGCCATCGCGCCGCGCCAGCTTTCCGGCCGTGGCGTGTCCTATTGGACGGACGGCAAGGGCGATGACCGCATTCTGTACGTCACCACCGGTTATCGGCTGGTGGAGCTGAACGCCAAGACCGGTCAGCCGGTCGAAAGCTTCGGCGAACATGGCGTGGTCGATTTGAAAGTCGGCGCTTACACCGGCGTGATGGGCAAGCCCGGCGTCTATCAGCAGATCGATCTGACCACCGGCGAAATCGGCCTTCATTCCACGCCGACCGTGGTGGGCGACACCGTGCTGGTGGGTTCTTCCTTCAAGGAAGGCAGCCAGCCGCTGGAACAGAACAACACCAAGGGTCTGACCCGCGCCTTTGACGCCAAGACCGGCAAGCTGATCTGGACCTTCCACAACATCCCGCAAAAGGGTGAGTTCGGTTACGAGAGCTGGGACAAGAACGGCGCCGACTTCAACGGCAACACCGGCACCTGGACCGGCATGACCGTCGATCCCGAAGCGGGCCTCGTTTATGCCGGCATCGAAGACCCGACCGACGATTATTATGGCGGCGGCCGCACCGGCAACGATCTGTTCGGCGACAGCGTCGTGGCGCTGGGCCTGAACGACGGCAAGATGAAATGGTATTATCAGGTCGTGCATCACCCGATCTGGGACATTGATATGTCCTCGCCGCCGTTGCTGATGGATATCAATGTCGGCGGCAAGCCGATCAAGGCGGTCGCCGTGCCGTCCAAGATCTGCTTCCTCTACACCTTCGATCGCATCACCGGTAAGCCGGTGTGGCCGATCAATGAAAAGGCCGTGCCGCAGACCGATGTGCCGGGCGAGAAGACTTCCAAGACCCAGCCTTTCCCGAGCAAGCCGGCGCCGTATTGCCGCCAGGAAGTCAACAATGACAACCTGATCGACTATACGCCCGAGCTGAAAGCCAAGGCGCAGCAGATCATCAAGGACAATTACAAGATGGCGCCGCTGTTCGGGCCGCCGGTCGTGGGCAATCCCAACGGCCCGCCTAAGGGCACGCTGTTGATCGGTTATGCCGGCGGCGGCACCAACTGGCCCGGTTCCGGCTTCAATCCGGAAACCCAGACCGTGTTTGCGCCCGCCGTGAATGACGGCGTCTCCGGACTCGGCCTGGTGCCTCTGCCCGAAGGCTTGTCGGACCTGAAATATGATCAGGGCGTTGCCGGCCAGGTGTTCCGCATCTCCGGTGCGGCGGGCTTCGGCGATGCTCCCGGCGCGCCCAAGGTTTCTCTGGACGACCAGAAGCTGGCTGCGGCGCTGGCTGCCCATCCGCAGAAGTCGAACGGCCCGCCGCCGCCGCGCGATGTGAGCGGCCTGCCTTTGGTGAAGCCGCCCTATGGCCTGCTCACCGCCATCAATGTCAACACCGGCGAGCATGTCTGGCAGGTGCCCAATGGCGACACGCCCGACTCGATCAAGAACAATCCGGTGCTCAAGGGCGTGAGTGTTCCCGAACGCACCGGCCATTCCGCCAATGTCGGCGAAGTGGTGACCAAGACGCTGGTGATCCAGGGTGACGGCGAATATGTCACCAAGCCGGGCCGTCCGCGCGGCGCCTATCTGCGCGCTTTCGACCAGAAGAACGGCCAGGAAGTGGGTGCGGTCTATATGCCCGCGCCGCAATCCGGTTCGCCCATGACCTATAGCGTGGACGGACGGCAGTTCATCATTGTCGCCGCATCGGGCGGCAACAGTTCGGGCGATTATCTCGCCTATGCCTTGCCGCAATAGTCAGGCTTGAAAAAGAAAACGGCGGGTCCTCGTGGAGGGCCCGCCGTTTTCATTTGTCCTGTTGGACCGTATCAGCCGGTGGTGACCGGCGCGGTCGAGGCCGTGGAATCCTGGGTGGCAAGCACCAGGCCCACGATCAGGCCAATGCCGCCCAGAACCAGCAGCGGCGTGTTGTTCAGAAGACCCTGCGCTTCTTTCGTGCCAGCGGGCTTGCCCGACGGCAGCGCGCCTTCAGCGGCAATGGCGCTGGTGGCGACGATGGAGATGAGGGCCGTGGCGGCGATAAATTTCTTCATGGGGGGACTTTCCAAAGCAGCGGTTTTCCGGGGCGAACCCTAGCGGTGATTTGGTTACCGAACGATGACGTTTATGATGGTCGCGCGGCCTCGCGGAAAACCGCGAGAACACTTTTCCGGGCCCACGCTCCGCACGGAGTGAGGATTTCGCTGCTTTTTGAAGGCGTTATGTTTTCTTTGACATAACCAAAGGCGGCCCGGGTGTGTTAAAAGGAAGCGGCGCAACTACCCCGGAGGCCCCGCATGCCCAGGCTGATCGTCAACGGCAAAAGCCATGACCTGGATATTGAACCCGACATGCCGCTGTTGTGGGCCATCCGCAACGAGATCGGCCTGACCGGCACCAAGTATGGCTGCGGCATCGCCCAATGCGGCGCCTGCACCGTGCTGATCGACGGCAAGCCGGTGCGTTCCTGCATGATGGGATCGGGCGCGGCGGAAGGAAAGCAGATCACCACCATCGAAGCGCTGGAGAAGGACGGCACCTTGAGCAAGGTGCAGGCCGCCTGGGTCGCAGAAGATGTGCCGCAATGCGGCTACTGCCAGTCCGGCCAGATCATGTCGGCCACGGCGCTGTTGAATCACACACCCAATCCCGATGATTCCGATATCGACGCCGCCATGGCGGGCAACATCTGCCGCTGCGGCACCTATGTCCGCATTCGCCGCGCCATCAAGCGCGCTGCGGCATCGCCTCTCGGCAAAGACAAGGTTTGATGCCATGAACAAGCCCTTCGACCATTCGCGCCGTCAGATCCTAGTCGCCGGCGCCACTCTGTCCGGCGGCATGGCGCTGGGGCTTTTCATGCCCGGCAACGCCAAGGCTGCTGTCCCCGCGCTGGAATTGGGCGGCGAGACGCAAGACGCCGCCGCTTTGAATGAAGTGAATGCCTGGATCGTGATCGAGCCCGATGACACCATCACCTTGCGCTGCCCGATGGCCGAGATGGGGCAGGGCACCGCGTCGGGCATTCCCATGCTGCTGGCCGAAGAACTGGAATGCCGCTGGGACAACATCAAAGTCGAGTTCGCTTCGGTCAATCGCAACATCCGTGAAAAGACTTTGTATGGCGACATGGTGGCGGCGGGCAGCCGCGGCATCCGCACCACCTGGCCATACGTTCAGCAGGCCGGCGCTTCGGCAAGGGCGCGCCTGGTAGCGGCCGCCGCCGCAAAATGGAGTGTGCCGGCGTCGCAATGCGAAGCGCGCGAGAGCAAAGTCTTTCACAAGGCCAGCGGACGTGTCCTGCGCTATGGCGAGTTGGCCAAAGCTGCCGCGAAAGTGAAACTGGCCGCCGAGCCCGGCATCAAGCCGCCGGAAGCGTTCAAGCTGGTGGGCACGCGCCAGCCGCGCCTGGATTCCAAAATCAAATCCACCGGCAAGGCGCAATACGGGATTGATGTACGCCAGGAAGGCCAGCTTTACGCCTCCATCATTTCTTCGCCCGTGTTCGGCGGCAAGCTGGTGTCGGTGGATGACAGCGCCATTCAAGGGGCGCGCGGTATCAGCCACGTCGTCAAGCTGGATGATGCGGTGGCCGTGGTCGCCGACAATTACTGGCGCGCCAATCAGGCGCTGAAGAAGCTGAAGATCAAATGGGATGGCGGCGCCGACGCCAAGACCGACAGCGCCCAGTTCGCCCGCGAATATCGCGAAGCGCTGGATGGCCCGATGGTGACGGCCAAGGAAGACGGCGACGCCAAAACCGCCATCGCCAAAACCAAGCATGTGATCGAAGCGGTGTATGAAACCCCGCTTCTGGCCCATGCCACCATGGAGCCCTGCAACGCCACCATCCATTTGCAGAAGGATCGGCTGGATGTGTGGATGGGTTCGCAGTCGCCGCTCGCCAACGCCAAAATGGGCGCCGAGGAAACCGGCCTGAAGCCGGAGCAGGTGCATTTCCATCAGCTGTATCTGGGCGGCGGTTTTGGCCGCCGCACCTTCGGCGACGAAATGCGCCAGGCTATCCGCATCGCCAAGGCCGCGAACATCACCGTGCCGTTGCAGCTTCTATGGTCGCGCGAACAGGATATGCGCGCCGACCGTTATCGCCCGCAATCGGCGATCCGCTTCAAGGGCGCGCTGACGGCGGACGGCAAGCTGGAAGCCTTGTTCATTCAAAGCGTGTGTGGTTCGATCCAGCGTTCCACCGGCAATCCGGTGGCGACGGGGCTTGATCCCACGTCCCTGGAAGGTATCGCGCAATCTGTGCCGTATAATCTGGTGCCCAACTGGTACACGGGCCAGATGCTCAAGAACACGCATGTGCCGGTTGGCTATTGGCGTTCGGTGGGCGGCTCGCAGAACAGCTTCTATCTGGAAAGCTTCATCGACGAGCTGGCGCATGCGGCGGGCAAGGACCCGCTGGAATTCCGCCGCAGCCTGACCGACCGGGTGGATAGCCTGGCGGTGCTGAAAAAGCTGGAAGAGATGAGCGACTGGCACAAGCCGCTGCCCGCCGGGCGCGGACGCGGCATTTCGCTGGTGGAAAATCATGCCGCTGTGGGCGGCCAGATCGCCGAAGTGACGGTCAAGGCCACCGGCGAGGTGCATGTCGACCGGGTGTTCGCCGCCACCGATGCCTATCATGTGGTCAATCCCAATCTGGTGGATGCCCAGATCGAAGGCGGCGTGGTCTTCGGCCTCAGCGCCATGATGTATGGCGAGATCAACATCAAGAACGGCGCCGCTGCCCAGGGCAATTTCAACGACTATCGCGTGGCGCGCATCAATGATGCGCCGGAGATGGTTTGCGCCCTGGCCCTCACCGGGGGCGTGGACGAGAAGGGCAAGCCCAAATGGGGCGGGGTGGGCGAATGTTCGACCGCGCCCATTGCGGCGGCCATAGCCAATGCGATTTTCGCGGCCACGGGGCAGCGCATCCGTTCGCTTCCGCTCAAGAACCTCAAGCTTACCGGCCCAACCCAGCAGGCGCGGCTCTAGGTAGACCAGGTTGTGACGGTTACCATCACCAACTGCTGATTTGCCTTTGGGGGGCGTCCATGAAGAATTTTCTGACCGTCATGAGCGGGGCGTGAGAGCAAAGGCTTTATATCGTTCAGATTGCCTGAAGCTTGGCGGGCTACTTCACCGGCACGGTGGTGGGCGCGCCCTTGTTGACCACCATCACCACCAGGAATTTCGCAGGCTCGGTCTTGGAGAGATTGCGGCTGGCGACATGGATGTCATCGGGCGATTCATAAAAGGTCTGGCCCGGACCAAGCTGGACCGGGGACTGACCCTTCACCTGCATCTCCATATTGCCGGACAGGATATAGACGAACACCTGGCCGTTATGACGATGCACCGGCGAGGCTGCGCCCGGCGCAGACCTCAACACGCTCATCCGCACTTCTTTGCCGGGGCCGGGGATCAGGTCTTTGCTGAGCAGCGGCGGCGCGGGCGCGGCGGCTGGCGCTTGCGCAAAAGCAGCCGTGCTCATCAGCATCAGCGCGGCGAGAATCCTGAATGTCATGGAATGCCCCCTCTTTTTGTCATTCCCGCGCAAGCGGGAATCCAGAAGTGACTTAATTTGCGCCCGCAATGCGGGCGCGCTGGATGCCCGCCTACGCGGGCATGACAATGGTTACTTACAGTCTTCGCTGCCCGCTTCGTTGAACGCGCGGATGGTGTTGTTGAGCAGGGCTTTGGATTTGGCCTTGCTCGCTTCGCTGGCGGTAACGCGATGGTTTTCGATCACCACCAGCGCCACATCGAGCGTCTTGTTCTGCGCCTCGGCTTTGGTCCGGCGGGCGGTGACAAATTGAATGATGCATTGCTGATAGGCATCGGCGGCCGCGGCATACTTCTTTTGCGCCGCCGTGCTGGCGTCTATCTGCTTGCGGGTGGCGCTGTAGCCATCGATCGACGCGGGCAACACCGGCGCAACACAGCCATCCTTGGCGAAGCTTTGGCCGACCCATGCCGGATCGATGCGGGTATCAATCGCTTCGCCTGAACTGCAGGTGGCGTCGAAGGTCTTGGCGCCGGCGGCTTTGGACTGGAGGCCGGGTGAAGCTTTTGTGGCGGTTTCGGGCTTGGCCTGGGCCACCAGGAAGGCGCCGGAGACGGCGAGCGCCCCGACCAGTCCTGCTGCAACTGCGATATTCCTCAGCATATCGAACCCGCTGCCAATCCATTCTCGGCACTGCACAATAAGACCACCGCTTGCGCCTTTTCGCAATGGGTGTACCGTCCGCACATAAAAGAATCGCCCTGGGAGAGGATCCATGAAGCGTCACCTGTTGCGCAATATTCTCGTCGGCACGGCAATCGCCGGGCTGATCACCGGCCTTGCCGTTAGCCCGTCCATGCTGGGCTTTAGCGGTACGGCGCAGGCCCAGGGCAATGACCCGATGGTGCCGCGCTTTGAAGTCGATCCGCTGTGGCCCAAGCCCTACCCGAATCATTGGGTGATTGGCGCCACCATCGGCCTTGATGTCGACAAGCAGGATAACGTCTGGATCGTTCATCGCCCCGGCACGCTGGAAAATCAGGAATCGCGCCTGACCCGCAACGAGTCGGAATGCTGCACCGCGGCGCCGGACGTTCTGGCCTTCAACCAGGCCGGCAATGTGATCCATTCCTGGGGCCGCGACGACGCCGCCAAGACGGTGCCGAGCGGTGACTGGCCTGTTTCCAACCACGGCGTGACGGTTGCGCCGGACGGCACCATCTGGATCGGCGGCAACGGCCCCGGCCAGCCCCCGGCTTACAAGCCCGGCAGCGCGCAGCAATTTGCCCGCGGCGGTGCAGGCCCGGGTGAAGGCGGCGGCGAAACTGGCCGTTATCACGACAGCTTCCTGCTGCATTTCACGGTGGACGGTAAGTTCATCAGCGAAATCGGCAAGGCCAATGGCAGCACCGGCAGCCTGGACCCCGTGAACGTTCGCGGCACGGCCCAGATTCGCTTCCTGCCCGATGGCACGCTGGTTGCGGCCGACGGTTATGGCGGCCATCGCGTTTCGATGTGGGACCCCAAGACGGGCAAGAACACCAAGATCTTCGGCGCTTACGGCAAGCCGCCGAGCGATGATCCCATCCCGCATTACGATGTGAACTCGCCGCAGTTCGGCAATCCGGTGCATTGCGCCCAGCCGTCGAACGAAATGATCCTGTATGTCTGCGACCGCACCAACAACCGTCTGCAGCTGTTCAAGTATGACGGCACCTACATCAAGCAGATCGCCGTTTCGCCGAACACCAAGGGCGAAGGCGCGGTGTGGGAAGTGGCCTTCTCCACCGACAAGGCGCAGAAGTACATGTACATGTCGGACGGCGCGTCTGAACTGATTCACGTGTTCGACCGCGCAACGCTGACCGAGCTGTATCGCTTCGGCGGCGGCGGCCGCATGCCCGGCCAGTTCTATGCCGTGCACTCGATCGTCACGGACTCGAAGGGCAACATCTACACGACCGAGACCTATCGCGGTCAGCGCGTGCAGAAGTTCAACTATAAGGGTCTGGTGCCGCTGAGCAGCCTGATCAAGGCCAAGGTCGTTGGCGGTTCGGTCATCAATCCGTAAACGGACTGGCATCACGTAACAAAGAGCCCGCTCCTCTCACGAGGGGCGGGCTTTTTCTTTCCTGTCATTCCCGCGAAAGCGGGAATCCAGCCCGGCCTACGGAAACTTGTTGAGGTGATCCACAGAGCGGCATCACCTGGATGGCCCGCATTCGCGGGCCATGACAGCGCGTATTTATGGGCTGAGCGGCTGCTGCCCCGGCGTCTGATATTTGCGCAGCGCCTTGGGTTTCACCGCATTGGCCAGGGCCAGGCGTTTGTCGAGCGTGTTCCAGCTGATCTGCAGGTTAAAGCCGTTGGGTGTGTCGGTGTGATAGCTCTGGAACGCGGCCTGGTAGATATCGTCGGAGATGATCTTGCCGTCCGGCCCCACATGCGCCGCCGAGGTATCGATCTGCGCTTTGAGCCCGCGCGATTCCAGCGCGGTGCGCACCTCTTCCACATCCCAGGGCGAAATGCCCAGCGAGATGTGATCGATCACCGCGCCCTTCGGCGTACCCGCCTGGGCCGCCACAAACGGGTTGCCCCCACGGCACAGCACTTCGCCGATATCGCCGGCTTCCAACTCGTTCTGCGTGCCTTCGTCATAGGTGCGCCGCCAGCCCAAGAGGTTGGCGTAATAAGAAGCGCTCTCCTTATAATTGCTGACCCGGAACGAGAAGTGATCCAGCCACACCGTGTCCCAGCCGGTGGCGGCGAAGGGCGGGGCGCCGATTTGCGCTATGGGCTTGCGTTTGCGCGCAGCCGACAAGCCCTTGTCGTTGCAGATTTGCAGGTCCCAGCCGTCGCGGTCATGCACGCGGAAGCTTTGGAAGGCGCCATTGTTGTCGGCCACCGGCGTCATGCCGCGTTTGCTCAAGGCGGCGGCGACAGCGCGCGCATCCCATTTATCAATCACCCAGGCGAAAGCCTTCACCGCCGAACGCGGCAGCTGGCCATTGGCGGCGGGGGTGAAGGATGAGGCGGGCGCCGCGCGGAAGATGCAGCTGCCCCAGTTGCCCACATCCATGATGGCTTGTTTGCCGTCGTCTTCGCGCAAGCGCCAGCCCATCAGCGCGGCGTAGAAGGCGGCTTCCTTTTTGTAATCCACCACATCGATGGTGAAGGATTCCAGCGCGGTGGTTTTCCACCCCGTGGACGCGAACACTTCGGGGATCGGCTTGGTCGCCTGATCCACCGGCAGCGGGCAGCGCGCATTACCTGTCAGCGCATAACCGTCGCGGCAGCCGCCTTGACCGAATGCGGAGGGCGCAAAAAGCGCAGTGCCGCTCAATCCGCCCAAAAGCGCGCGGCGCGAAAGATGATCGGACATGGATGGCTCCCCGTCTTCTTATTTACTTATATATAGCACGCGATTGACGGAACGGGCGCGGCGGTCTTGAATTTCCCTTGCGGGCCCCAAAAGGAAACGCCATGGACAAGCTGATACCCGCGCCGGATCTGGCCGCCAAACGCCGCCCGCTTTTTGCCGGCGAAAGCGCAGACTATGCCAGGGCGCGCCAGGCGCTTCTGGCAGAAGAGATCGAAGTGCGCCGTCATCTTTCGCGGGTGGCGGATCAGCGCGGCGCCCTGCCGCCCGGCCCGGTGATAGAAAAAGACTATCGCTTCCTGGATGCCAAGGGTGCGGAGCTGAAGCTTATCGATCTGTTCGGGCCGCACGACACGCTGGTGACCTATTTCTGGATGTATGGGCCCGAGCGCAAACGGCCATGTCCCATGTGCACCAATTTCCTGGGGCCGCTGGACGCCAACGACATCATGCAGAAGGTGGCGTTGAAGGTGTTGGGCCGCTCGCCTGTCGCGCGGCAACTGGAATTCGCGCGCGAGCGCGGGTGGGCTGCGCTGGAATTCCTGCAGACGGTCGGCGACGATTACGCGGGCGACCAGGGCTTGCTGACGCCAGACGGCGAATTCCCCTCGCTGGTCGTCTTCCGCCGTGATGGCGACACGGTGCGCCTGTTCTGGGCGGGCGAAATATTGGGCGAGATGGCAGACCCAAACCAGGACGGGCGCGGTGCACCCGACATGGCGCCGTTATGGAATATTCTCGACATCACGCCCGCTGGGCGTGATGCCAAATGGTATCCCAAACTCGATTATTAGCTGTGTCCTGCCGCGCCGGCCCTTAAGACTCTGTCGCGCGGGCCGGCTTGGCAAGAAGTAAGCAAGTCCGCTTGGACTTGCTTACTTCTTCCCAGGCGGGAAGTTCTTGACCAGATACGCCACGACCGTGTCGAAATCCTCATCGGAGGCGACGGCGCCGTTCTGCATCATCGTATCAATGATGGCGTTCCAGCCCGCCTTGTCATGGCGCTGAGTCGCGGGCCGTTCCGGGGTGTGGCACTGGCCGCAAACCTTGATGACGGTGGCCCGGCCTTCGCCGGCCGGAAGCAGGGGATACTTGTCTTTGCCGGGAGCGGCCTTCGCAGGTGCAGCAGCGGCTTTGGCAGGGGCGGCTTTCGGCTTGGCCTGGGCCATAGAGTCGGCGGAGAAAAACAGCGGAATGGCGGCCAGTGTCAGGCCCAAAACAAGACGGCGCACAAAAGACTCCCTTATTTATATCTCTCAACTCGGCCCCTCGCTTTTAGCCGTGTAGAGGCAAAAGTCCTAGGTCCAATCGACATTCAGGATTCTCAAGAGAGGCTTTGGCTGATTCAGTTTGCTCCGGGTCGAGTGATTCGGAGCGGCAGGAATGGTCAAGCGATACGAATTGACGGACACGCAGTGGAACCGGATTTGTGAGGTTTTACCCGGGAAATCCAGCGATCCAGGGCGCAGCGGGCGGGACAACCGGCTGTTTGTGGATGCGGTTTTGTGGGTGCTGCGGTCGGGAGCGCGGTGGAGCGATCTGCCGGAACGGTATGGCAAATACAAAACCGCTCATAAACGCTTCACGCGATGGGCCAAGGCCGGGATCTGGGAACGGGTTTTCAAGCTGCTGACTGCGGATCGAAGAAACGAATATCTGATGCTCGACACGACTTTGGTGCGCGCCCATCAGCAGGCGGCGACCGGAAAGGGGGGGGCGTGACCAGGCTTTGGGGCGTTCGCGAGGAGGACTGACCACCAAAATCCACATGTTGGTCGATACGTTGGGACGACCCTTGCGCTTCAAGCTGGCACCCGGGCAGGAAGGCGACGTCGTTCAAGCTCCGGCGATGATAGAAGGCTTCAAAGCCCGGTCTGTTTTGGCCGATACCGCTTATGACAGCAGGGCCTTCCGAGAAGCCATCGAGGCTTCCGGCGCCACGCCAGTCATCCCTTCAAACCCAACCCGCAAGCACCCGTTCCGTCTGGACCGGCGCCGCTACAAGGCGCGCAACCGCATCGAGCGCTGCTTCAACAAGCTCAAGCACTTCCGTAGGATTGCAACGCGCTACGACCGAAGGGCCATCTACTTCCTGGCCTTCATACACCTCGCCGCAGCCATCTTATGGATGCGATGAATGTCGATTCAGCCTAGCGGACTTCGGTCACTTCCATTTCGCCCAGCGGTTCATCGGCTTCGATGATGTCGCCCGTCTTCGCGCCCATCACAGCTTTGGCCAGCGGGGCGTGGAAGCTGATCATACCTTTGGCAGCATCGGCTTCGTCTACGCCAACAATGCGGAAGATCTGCTTGCGGCCCTTGCGTTCAACGGTGACGGTTGAGCCGAAGGCCACGGTGCCGTCCGCTATCGGCTGCGCGATTTCCGCGGTGGATTTGCGGATGGTCCAGTAGCGCAGGTCGCGGGCCAATGTTTCGCGCAGCAGGACATTGCTTTCGTCCCGCATGGCCGCTTCCAGCCGGGTGATGTGACCGTCAATCTGCTGCATGCCTTCCGGCGTGACAGGGTTCGGGCCTTCTTCCACCATCCGTTCAGGCGGCGCGGCGGACTCTGCTGTTTCCTTGACGAAAGCTCGGGACATTACTGGCTTCTTTGTTGGTCCTCGCTTTCAGCGAGGACGCTGGATCCCCGCTTTCGCGGGGAAGACATGGGAGTTAACGCGCTCGGCTGCCGAAAGTCTTCGGCGCATTGGGCCTTCCGGCGCGCTTCATCTTTGTGCGGCCCGCAGGTTTGGACGGCTTGCTTTCATCCGACAGGGAAATCTCGGCATCGAACGCCGCACGTTCCACATCCGATTGCCGGGCGAAAGGATCGTCGGCAATGGTCAGGGCGGCGCTTTGCAGCCGCTTGAGTTCGTCGCGCAGGCGGGCTGCGGTTTCGAATTCCAGATCGGCGGCGGCGGCGCGCATCTTCTTTTCCAGGTCGGCGATGATGGCCTTGATATTGTGGCCGACAAATTCGCGCCCGCCTTCGGCGGCTTCCAGCAGGCCCGTGTCCACCATCACATGGTCCTTTTCGTACATGGACCCCATGATGTCGGAGATGTTCTTCTTGATGCTGAGCGGCGTGATGCCGTGTTCCTTGTTGTATTCTTCCTGCTTGGCGCGGCGGCGGTTGGTTTCCGCCATGGCGCGCTCCATCGAGCCGGTTATCCGGTCGGCGTAAAGAACCACCTTGCCGTCCACATTGCGGGCGGCGCGTCCTATCGTCTGTATCAGGCTGGTTTCGCTGCGCAGAAAGCCTTCCTTGTCGGCGTCCAAAATCGCAACCAGGGCGCATTCGGGAATATCCAACCCTTCGCGCAACAGATTGATACCGATCAGCACATCGAAAGCGCCCAGCCGCAGGTCTCGGATAATCTCGATCCGCTCCAGCGTCTCAACATCGCTGTGCATGTAGCGCACGCGGATGCCCTGTTCGTGCATATATTCGGTGAGGTCTTCCGCCATCTTCTTGGTCAGGGTGGTGACCAGTGTGCGATACCCCTTTGCCGCCACCTCCCGGCATTCGGCGATCAAATCGTCCACTTGCGTTTCCACGGGGCGAATTTCCACCGGCGGATCGATCAGCCCGGTGGGACGGATAACCTGTTCCGCAAACACGCCGCCGGTGCGCTCCATCTCCCAGTTGCCCGGCGTCGCCGACACGAACATGGATTGCGGCCGCATCATATCCCACTCCTCGAACTTCAGCGGGCGGTTGTCGATGCAACTGGGCAGGCGGAAGCCATAGTCGGAAAGCGTAAATTTGCGGCGATAGTCGCCTTTGTACATGGCGCCGATCTGCGGCACCGTCACATGGCTTTCGTCGGCAAAGACCAGGGCGTTGTCGGGCAGATACTCGAACAGGGTCGGCGGCGGCTCGCCCGGCTGGCGGCCGGTCAGCCAGCGGGAATAATTTTCGATGCCGGCGCAGGAACCGGTGGCCTCGATCATCTCCAGGTCGAAGGTGGTGCGCTGTTCCAGCCGCTGCGCTTCCAGCAGCTTGCCCTGTTCGCGGAATTCCTTCAGCCGCTGGATCAATTCCGCTTTGATGCCTTTCATCGCCTGCTGCAGGGTCGGGCGCGGCGTCACATAGTGTGAGTTGGCATAGACCTTGATGTTTTCCAGCTCGCCCGCCTTGTGGCCGGTGAGGGGATCGAACTCGGTGATGCTATCCACCACATCGCCGAACAATTCGACACGCCAGGCGCGATCTTCATAATGCGCCGGGAAAATATCGATGGTGTCGCCGCGCACGCGGAAAGCGCCGCGGGCGAAATTGTCGTCGTTGCGCCGGTATTGCAGTGCCACCAGCGCGCCGATGGCGGCCTGGCGGTCGATCTTGTCGCCCTTGGCGATGGAGACGGCGGTGCCCGAATACGTCTCAACCGAACCGATGCCGTAAATGCACGACACCGAAGCGACGATGATCACATCGTCGCGTTCCAGAATCGCCCGCGTCGCCGAATGGCGCATGCGGTCGATCTCTTCATTGATGGACGAGTCTTTTTCGATATAGGTGTCGGTGCGCGGGATATAGGCTTCCGGCTGGTAGTAATCGTAATAGCTGACGAAATACTCCACCGCGTTTTCGGGAAAGAACTGCTTGAACTCGCTGTAAAGCTGCGCCGCCAAGGTCTTGTTGGGCGCCAGGATCAGGGCCGGGCGCTGGGTGCGCTCGATCACCTGGGCCATGGTGTAGGTCTTGCCCGATCCGGTGACGCCCAGCAGCACCTGGTCACGCTCCTCCGCCAGCACGCCTTTGACCAGTTCGGCGATGGCCGTGGGCTGGTCGCCGGCCGGGCTGTATTCCGACACCAGCTTGAACTTCTTGCCGCCTTCGGATTTTTCCGGCCGCGCCGGGCGGTGGGGAATGAATTTCGCGGCCTCTGCGGTAATGCCCGCCAGGGGCATGGCCAGATAGGCGGGGTCTATACGCGCGTCCTGCACGATGCCGGGGGTGGCATCCACCGCCGCCTGGAACTTGGCGGCATTGTCCGACGCCGTCTTTTCCATACGGGATTTGCCGCGCTTGCCCGCGCGAGGGATCATGCCGTTGTTGTGGGCCATGTTCTCTAAATAGGAATGGCGGGCTTTGGGTCCAAGCCCTGCCGAAAGATGCTATAGCCTTGCCCACGCAGCGGCAAGAACAATACCGGAACATGAACCAATTGCTCCAGCAGGCCATGGCGCTGCATCAGGCGGGCCGCCTCGATGACGCCGAGCGGCTTTACGCCCAGGCGCTGACCGCAGCCCCTGGCAGTTACCCCGGCTTGCACCTGATGGGCATGCTGAGGCTGCAACAGGGCCGGCTGCCCGAAGCGCTGGCGTTGATGGAGCAGGCGCTGACAGCGCAACCCGGCGCGCCCGACACGCTGGCCAATCTCGCCCTGGTGCTGTCGGCGATGACCCGCCACGAAGAAGCGCTTGCCGCCCTGGATCAGGTGGTGGCGGCGCGGCCGGGCGACAGCAGGGCCTTCAGCAATCGCGGCGGCATCAAAAGCAAGCTCAAGCGGACGGACGAGGCGCTGGCGGATTTCGACCGCGCCATCGCGCTCGATGCCAGGAACACCGACGCGCTGAACAATCGCGGTCTGATATTCCAATCGCTGCACCGCTACGCCGAAGCGCTCAGCGATTTCGACCGGCTGCTGCAGCTGCAGCCCGATCGCCCCGGGGTTTTCATGAATCGCGCCGCCGCCTTGTGGCGACTGGACCGTATCGATGAGGCGCTGGAAAATTATAGCCGGGAGCTGGCGCGCAATTCCGACCTGCCCGAAGCGCTGGAAGGCCGCGCCAATCTGCTCTGGACGCGCAAGCGCGCATTGGCGCCCGCCATTGCCGATCTGGAGCGCCTGGTGCGCGTTGCGCCCGACCATCCTTATGTGCCGGGTGATCTGCTGCATCTCAAAATGCATGCCGGTGATTGGAACGGCTTTGAACAGGCCAATATTGAACTGGGCGCCCAGGTGCGCTGTGGGATCGAAGCCGCCAGGCCGTTTGTCTATCAAGGACTATCGGACTACGCGCCGGACATGCTGGCCTGCGCCACCACCTACGCCAATCATTTCTTCCCGGCCCAGACGCCCGTCGCCCGTGCCGCAACGCGCAAGCCCGGACCCATCCGCGTGGGGTATGTCTGCGGCGAATTCCGCGCCCAGGCCACCATGTATCTGATGGCGGGCTTGTTTGAGAGCCATGACCGTTCGCGGTTTGAAGTTCTGGCATTCGACAATGGCGGCGATGATTGCAGCGCCATGCGCAAACGCGTGGTGGCGGGTTTCGACAAATTCATCTCCATCGCGTCTTTATCCGACCGCGAAGCGGCGCAAGCCGTGGCGGCGGAAGATGTCGACATTCTGGTCAATGTGAACGGCTATTTCGGCGGCATGCGCATGAATCTGTTTGCAACAAGGCCCGCGCCCATCCAGGTCAATTATCTGGGCTTTCCCGGCACGCTGGGCGCAAATTATATGGACTACATCATCGCCGATGCGACGGTGATCCCGGCCATCGAACACAAGTTCTACCGGGAGAAAGTCGTCACCCTGCCGGACTGTTATCAGATCAATGATTCCAAGCGTGCGAAGCTGGATAAAACCACGCGGGCCGAACATGGTTTGCCGAACGATGCTTTCGTCTTTTGTCATTTCAATTACGGCTACAAGATCACGCCTGATCTGTTCGCCTGCTGGATGCGGTTGCTGCAGCAGGTTCCGGGCAGCCTGTTATGGCTGTTGGCGGGCGATCCCTTGTTCCAGGAAAATCTTATCGCCGAAGCTGTGAAGGCGCGCATTGATACCGCGCGGCTGGTGTTCGCGCCGCCGCTTGCGCTTGAGGCCCACATGGCGCGGCTGGCGCTGGGCGACCTGTTTCTCGACAGCCTGTTTTCCAATGCCCATACCACCGCCAGTGATGCGCTATGGGCGGGGTTGCCGCTGATCACCGTGTATGGCGGCGCTTTCCAGGGCCGCGTCGCCGCCAGCCTGCTCAAGGCCATCGGCCTGCTGGAATTGGTGGCGGGTAATCTGCAGGAATACGAAGCGCTGGCGTTGAAGCTGGCGCGCGATCCGGATCTGTTGAGAAATGTCCGGCAGCGTCTGGCGGAAAACCGCAGTCGCGCACCTTTGTTCGATACCGCCCGCACCACCCGCCAGATCGAGGCGGCTTATGAAAAAATGCAGGGGTTGAGAATGAACGGCGAAGCCCCGCAGAGCTTCGCCGTTTGATCGTATAAACTACTTGGCAGCTGCAATCGCGGTGGCGGCCTTGCCTGCTTCGGCTTGGGCAGCAGCCACGTCGGTGGCGGCGATACCTGCAGTGGCGGCAGCCACGGCCGGCGTCAGCTTGGCCTTCACGGCGGCATCGGCTTCAGGAACCGCGCCGGTGCCGGCCTTGGCGCAAGGATTGCCGGGCGCGGCATCAAAGCCGGCGCCGCTGGGGCCGACCAGGCAGTTCAAGACGTGGTGCAGATGCATATGCACCTGGTCGATAGTATTTCCCGCCTTGGCGGCGAAACCGGCATGCTGCTCGGCGACAGTCAATTGTGCGGCGACATCCGCGAAGGCGGCGGTGGGCAACGCCAGCGCCACGCAAGAGGCGATCAAAAACTTCTTCATTGGGGGCTTCCTCTAAAAAGAAAGGGCGCCGCGGTTTTCCGCGGCGCCCTTCTATAGCCGATTTGGCCCTTGAGGACTACTTAACGTGAGGACTACTTGAGGCTGCTAAGATTGCGGCGCAGCGCGGTCGCTTCCGGACCGGTGGTTGGGGTGGCGTTCATGTCCTTGTCCGGGGTGATGACCGAGCCATTGAAGGTCAGGCCCGCATAAGCGCCCGAACCCGAGGTCCAGACCACGATATCGCCGCCACGCGAGGTGGTGGCGCCCTCAGCGCCGGAGGACAGGTTGACAAGGGTCACACCGCCGCCAGCACCGAGCTTGAAGTTGCCCTTTTCAATGCCGGCAAGAGCCTGGTCGCTGTTGATGATGAAGATCAGCTCTGCCTGTTGCAGGCCGGCCTGCAGGCCGAAAGAAGCCGAGCCCATGTCGTAAAAGCGCGGTTCGCTCCAGCCGCCGCCGGTACGGCGCAGCAGCACGCCTTCGCCGCCTTCAGCGCCGAAGATGAAACCGCCCTTGATCAGCTTGGGCACGATGTAGATGGCGCGGGCATTGTCCAGCATGGCGCGGGCAGTAGCGAAGGCTGGGTCGCGGCGCAGATCGCTGACCGCCTTGTTGGCGTCGCGCAGCAGTTCGACCTTGTCAGAGGCGGCCTGGGCGGGGGCGGCAAAAGCAATCGCCGTCAAAGCGGCGGCCGCAAGAAGCTTGGGAAATGAGGTTTTCATGGAGACATCCTTCAAAATGGGGATGCCGGAAAAACGCGCCAGCCGCGTTAAAGTTCCATGACAATCAAGCTTCGATCACATGCGGCCGCTGGAAAGACATCACGTCATCTTTGGCGCGCTCGGCAAATCCGCCGATAAAGTCCTGGAAAATAATGGCCAGTTCTTCGGCATCGATATGCTTGGGGCCGCCGGGCGGGAAGCGATAGCACCAGAAGCTGACGATGTGCGAAATGGCGCCCATTTTCTCGCCCAACTCCAGGAACATGTAAGGTGCCGACAGAAGGAAGTCGCGGAAGGTCTTGGGGGTTTGGCGCACCGTCAGGTCGCGGAAGGAATCATTATAGACCGTCAATACCTTGTCCACATCCTTGCCATGATCGCGCACCATTTCGATGATGCTGCGCCGGGCGCCGGTGAGAAAGGCGCGTTGATTGGTGGTGACCGGACCGTGCGGCTGTATCTCTTTGACCTCGCGCAGAATGCGCATCACATCGGGCCAGAACTTGTCCATGGACCATTTGTAATAAAGGAAACCGCGCCAGCTGAAGACGCCTTCGCGGAAATCATTGCCGGTCAGGCCGAGCGTCATGCGCAGGGGCTCCAGCTTCTCGTCCACCTTGTTGGACAGAAGCGCGCTCACCATGCGGTTGGTCGAACCATCGGTGTTGCTGCCGCTGCTGGCGAGTTGAATCAGCTTGGACAATTCGGCGGACACGAACTCATGCATGCGTTTCTGGTCGCCGGCCGAGATTTCGAAATAGCAGGGCGCGACCTCGATCTCACTGTTACGTAATTGCTCGCGCAGCAGGAACGGGTCCAGTGAGGGCAGGGTGTTCATCAGGCGCAACACAGTCAGGTCGCGTTCCAGATTTTCCGGATTGTAGTGGCCGGCCGAGCGCAGGGAATCGATGAAGCCGCGCTGTTCGATGAAGATGGAGCGGCCGCCCGCGCGCAAATCGTCCAGGTCGAATGGCACGATAACTTTGGTTGCCACGGAGCGGACCGAATTGAACAGATAGGTCTCATCCGACCGCATACGGTGCTTCAGAAAGAAGGCGGTGTTGATGGTGGGGGACTTGAACATGGGCATGGCCGCATGGTCCGGATCGTCCCGGTGGTTGCGGGCGATCTGGCCCAAATTCAGAACCCGGCTGGTGGACGCCCCGCCCAGAGCGTGGAGAAATCGAACTGTGCGGTCACTGGACACTGCAATCACCAAATCGTGCTGAAAATTACTAGAAAATTAAAACGCGATATTGCCTCCAGAGGGTGAAAATTGCCTTACCAATCGGGTATTCTTCCCGCCATGGAGATAGAGACTTCCCAAAATAGCGGTGTCCCCGGCGACTCTGAAAGGCTGATGGTTCTGCTGGCCTATGGCCTGCTGCTGGTGGCCCCGGCCATGGGCGGCATTACCGCCCTGATCGCAATCATCATGGCCCATGTCCGCGTCCGGCACACGACCGGCAGTTGGCTGGAAAGCCATTACCGCAACTTGATCCGGGTGTTCTGGACCATGCTGGTGTATGTCCTGGCGGTGGCGGCGCTGGTGACGATTGGCGCGGGCTATTCGTTGGCGGCGCTGTTCTGGCCTTTCAGTCCGGGCTGGCCATTCTGGCCTGGCGCCATGGTGGGCTTTGGCTGGGCGATGCTGATGCCGCTGTTGGGGCTTTTATCGTTCGCCCTGGTGATCTGGTATTACTGGCGCCTGCTTGCTGGTTTTGTGCGGGCGCTGGACGACAAGGGTTTTTGATGGATTTCGATCTTTCGCCGGCGCCGCGTTATGGCGTGGCCGAGCAGGTCAGTCCTCTTATCCAGCGCTTGATGGCGCCCAATCCAGGGCCGTTCACGTTTCACGGCACCGGCGTCTATATCGTGGGCGCGGGCAACAGCGTTGCCGTGATCGATCCTGGCCCCGATCTGGCGGATCATATCGAAGCCCTGAAGCAGGCGCTCACCGGCCGCACCGTCAGTCATATCCTTATCACGCACACCCACAGCGATCATTCCCCTGCCGCACGGCCGCTGGCGGCGTGGAGCGGCGCGCCGATTTACGGCTTCGGTGCGCATGCCCAGACCGATGAAGTGGAAGAGGGCGGCGCCGGATTGTTTGTGCCGGATGTGAAAGTAATCGATGGCGTGGCTATTGCGGGCGAAGGTTTTACCTTCACAGCCCTGCACACGCCCGGGCACACGACAGGTCATATCTGCTACGCCTTGGCGGAAGAAAAGGCGTTGTTCACCGGCGATCATGTCATGGGCTGGTCCACCACGGTGATCGCGCCACCTGATGGCAACATGGGCGACTATCTGCGCAGCCTGGAAAAACTGATCGGGCGCGACGACGTCACGCTCTATCCCACGCATGGTGCGCCCATACCCGCGCCGGACAATTTCCTGCACGCCACTCTGGCACACCGGCGGATGCGCGAAGCGCAGGTCGCGGCCTGTGTAACGGGGGGCTACGAAACCATTCCCGATATCGTCGCCAAGCTTTATGCCGGCTTAAGTCCTGCGCTTGCCACCGCGGCGGCGCTGACCGTGCAGGCACATCTGGAACATCTGATGGAAAACAGGAAGGTGTCGCGCCAAGGCGATCACTACCTGCCTATTGCGCGTTGAGATAGGCCTTCAGGCGCTCGATGTTGGCGCCGAAATCCCGTGTGCCGGTTTGGCTTTGCGACCGGATATCGGCGATCGCACCTATGGCGCCGGCTTCGCGCACCCGGATCACGACATCAGCCTTCTGTCCAAACCAGAATGATGTGGCGGTGGCTTCGATGTGGCCCTGTTGTTCGTTGAAGTCCGCGATGTGCCAGCCCATGTGTTTGACGGCTTCGAACTCATGCCAGAATAGCTTGGCCTTGGTGGTCAGCAGCCGGCCCTGGGGATGAGTCAGGTCGGCGTAATAGGTGTGCAGCATATAATTGGCGGTGTTGGTCTCGCCGCGAAAGCGGATTTGTTCGCTGCCGTCATAGACCGGGGCATTCATGCCCGGCGCGCGCTTGGCCAGGGCGACAAACTCCGGCGGATCTTCCGGGTTGGTGGTGGCGTCGTGAATCGCAGGTGACGTCAGCCCCAGATAGAGCGTGTGCAGCGGCGTATAGAGAAACAGCAGGCTGCCAAGTAACGCGACAAAGCCAGGGCGCTTGCCGGCGCCCTGGTTGGCATTGAAGGCGCGCAGCATCCAGACCAGCGCCAGCAGCAGCGCGATCAGCCCCAGTGCGGTGGCGCCCGCCATGATGGTGAGGCCGCTCTCAAACGGAAACGCGCCGAGCCGCACAGTGCCGATCGCAATGCCGGCGGTCAGAACCGCCAGCAGCAGCGCGGCCAGCGCCAAACGGGCGCAAAGAAGCTGAAAACGCATGCGAGACCCTCAGGCCGTGAATTTAAAATCCGCGAAGCGGCGGCGCAATTCGGTTTTGCGGATTTTGCCCGTAGCGGTGTGCGGTATTTCGTCAACAAAAGCCACCGCGTCGGGCAGCCACCATTTCGCCACTTTTCCCGCCAGATGGGCCAGGAGCATTTCCTTGTCCGCCGTGGCGCCCGGTTTCAGCACCACGATCAAAAGCGGCCTTTCATCCCATTTGGGATGGGCGATGCCGATCGCCGCCGCCTCGGCCACCGCCGGATGGCCCATCGCCAGGTTTTCGATCTGGATAGTGGAAATCCATTCCCCGCCAGACTTGATCACATCCTTGGAACGGTCCGTGATCTGCATGAAGCTGTGCGTGTCCATGGTGGCGACATCACCGGTGTCGAACCAGCCGTCTTTCTCGAAGGCCTCTTTGCCCATGCCCTTGAAATAGGCCCGCGCCACATTGGGGCCTTTTACCTTCAGGCGGCCAAAGCTTTTGCCGTCATGTGGGCGTTCCTTGCCCTTGTCGTCGGTGATTTTCATTTCGACACCGAAATGGGGAAAGCCCTGCTTGACCTTGAAGTCCAGTTGACGCTCGCGCGACAGCTTGTCCAACGGCGGCTTGATCGAGCTTCTGGCGCCGATGGGACTCATCTCGGTCATACCCCAGGCATGGGTAACCTCCACGCCATAATCATCTTCAAAGCGCTCGACCATGGCGCGCGGCACAGCCGCGCCGCCGATGCAGACGCGCTTGAGATGAGAAAGCTTGAGCCGGTTCTGATCCATATGTTGCAACAGGTTCAGCCACACGGTGGGCACGCCCGCAGTGATGGTGACCCCTTCCGCCTCCAGCATTTCGTAAAGTGAAGCGCCATCCAGCTTGGCGCCCGGCAACACCAGGCTGGCGCCGGTCATGGGGGCCAGATAGGGAATCGCCCAGCCATTGGCGTGAAACATCGGCACCGCGGGCATCATGCGATCCCTGGGCCCCATATGCAGGCTGGAAGATTGGCCCGCGATCAGCGCGGTCAGCACATTGCTGCGCTGGGAATAGAGTACGCCCTTGGGATCGCCGGTGGTGCCCGAGGTGTAGCAAAGCCCGCAGGCGGAATTTTCATCAAGTGCTTCCCAGTTGAAATTACCTTTTCCCGCAATCAGTTTCTCGTAAGGCAGGACTTTCTTTCCTGTCTTGATGGGGGAAACCTCGTCGCCCAGCGCCACAAAGAATTCCACATGCTTCAATTTCGGCGCGATTGCTTCCACGATGGGTGCGAAGCAATTGTCATAGAACAGTGCCCGCGCCCCGCCATGATTGGCGATCCAGGCAATCTGATCCGCATGAAGTCTGGGATTGAGGGTGTGATAGACCGCGCCCATCCCGGCAATGCCGTACCAGCATTCCAGATGGCGATGGGTGTTCCAGGCCAGGGTCGCGATCCGGTCGCCCGGCCGGATGCCTTTTCGTTTCAGCGCCCGGGCCAGGGCTTTGGCGCGGGTCTGTATCTGGCCATAGCCGGTGCGGTGGACGCCGCCTTCGATGGTGCGGCTCACCACCTCCGCACCTTTGTGATTGCGCGCGGCATGGTCAATAAAGCGATGGACCAGCATCGGCCAGTCCTGCATCAAGCCCCGCATGACATACTTTCCTGACGGTCAGATATTTGATGTCCGCATAGCATAAAATCTGGCGGATGAGGGGCAAAAGCCTCATTGTCCGCAAGCACCCAAAACAAGGGATCCGCCATGCCGCTATCCAATGAGCAGACCCGCGACATGCAAGCACTGTTGCATCCTTTTGCGCCTTTGAAGCTGCTCGACCAGAACGGTCCGATGATCCTGGAGCGGGGCAAGGGCATCTTTGTCTATGACAGCAAGGGCAAGGATTACATCGAGGCGATGTCCGGTCTGTGGTCCACCGCGCTGGGCTGGGGTGAAAATGAATTGGCGGAAGCCGCCGCCGAACAGATGCGCAAGCTTTCCTATGGTCATGTCTTTGCCGGCAAGACCCATGAGCCGGCCATTGCGTTGGCGGAAAAGCTCAAAGAGATTGCGCCGTTTCCGGTGGGCAAGGTTTTCTTCGCCTGCTCCGGTTCAGAGGCCAACGATACCCAGATCAAATTTCTCTGGTACGCCGCCAATGCACGGGGCCAGAAGACGAAGAAGAAAATCATCGCCCGCCAGCGCGCTTATCATGGCGTCACGATCGCCTCAGGCAGTCTTACCGGCCTGACCCCGGTGCATACCAGCTTCGGCCTGCCGCTGGATTTCGCGCGCCATACCGATTGCGCGCATTTCTACCGCTTCGCGCAGCCGGGCGAGAGCGAAGTGCAATTCTCCGCCCGCCTGGCGCAAAACCTGGACGCGCTGATTCAGAAGGAGGGCCCCGACACGGTGGCGGCGATGTTTGTTGAACCCGTGATGGGTGCGGGCGGGGCGATGACGCCGCCCGAGGGGTATTTCGACGCTATCACCAAGGTGCTGGATAAATATTCCATTACGCTGGTCGATGATGAAGTGATCACGGGCTTTGGCCGCACCGGTGAATGGTTCGGCTGCGCCAAATATGGCTTCGAGCCTGACACCATGACTGTCGCCAAAGCCCTGACATCGGCCTATCTGCCGCTTTCCGCCGTGCTGCTGTCACCGGAAATGACCGAGGTCCTGGACGCGGAATCGCATCGTATCGGTGTGTTGGGCCACGGCTTTACCTATGGCGGCCATCCGGTGTCCTGCGCGGTGGCGCTGAAGACCATTGAAATCTACCAGAAGCGCGATGTGGTCGGGCATGTCCGCCATGTCGAGCCGGTCTTCCTGGAGCGGCTGGCGCGCGTCGCCAGTCATCCGCTGGTGGGCGAGGCCAAGGGCGTAGGCCTGATCGCCGGTGTCGAGCTTGTGGCCGACAAGGCGAGCAAAGCTTCCTTCGATCCCGCTAAGGGCGTGGCCCTGAAGCTTTGGGGCTTTGCCGAAGAGGAAGGTTTGATCCTGCGCGCGCTGCCGTCCGACCGCTTCGCCATATGTCCGCCGCTGATCATCAGCGAAGCGGAAATAGGCGAATTGTTCGACCGCCTCGAACGCGCCCTGGCAAAGCTGCTCAACTGGGTCAAAGCCGAAAAACTGATTTAGCTTGCTCGTAAAGCCTGCTCCCGCAGGGGATGCGCGTCGGACGGGCGAGCATAGATCAGAGTTTCGCCACTCCACACTTCCAGACGTTTGGCGTTTGGCAGCTTCATGGCATGCGCCAGGACTTTGGCGCGGCTGTCGTCATCGCAATCGGCGGCGAATTTATACGCCAGGGCGCCTTCGGCATTGAGATAGCAGATTTCATAGGCGGGCATTGCAGTCTCCCTGTTTGACGTCGTCTACCCCGCGTATTCCCAGTTTTCGCGACGGCCATGCGAAAGTCGAGTGACAAAGAGTTTCTGAAGATCACGAATTCCCGCAATTTGTCCCGGAGAGGAATGCAGGACGTTTCAGTGTGGAATTGGGATCATTTTCCTATCTCCCGCGTTGCCGGATCAGCACCTTGCCCCCCCCACGCTTTGCATGGAGATTTCAATGACCGGCTCTTTCACGCTTGCACCGCTGCCATGGGATGAAAAAGCTTTGGAGCCGGTGATTTCGGCCAAGACTATTTCCTTCCATTATCACAAGCACCACCAAACCTATGTGGACACGCTCAACACCCTGGTTGAGAAGACCAAGTACGCGGATATGAAGCTGGAAGAGATTGTGCGCGCGACTGCGGGCGCGTCCGATGCCGGCGACAAGAAGATTTTCAACAATGCCGGTCAGGTGTGGAATCATGATTTTTACTGGCGCAGCCTGAACCCCAACAAAACCGAACCTGAGGGCAAGCTGGCCAGCGCCATCGCCGCGTCGTTTGGCGATACCGCGGCGCTGATCGCCGAACTGGCGGAAGCGGGCAAGACCCAGTTCGGATCGGGCTGGGCCTGGCTGGTGTCAAAGAACGGCAAGCTGGCGATAGAAAAGACCGCAAACGCCGAAACCCCGATGGCCAAAGGCGTCAACTGCCTGCTCACCGTTGATGTCTGGGAGCATGCTTATTATCTGGATTACCAGAATGCCCGCCCCAAATATCTGGAAGCGGTACTGGGCAAGATCCTGAACTGGGAATACGCCGGCAAAAACCTGGCCAAGGAAGACCAGGCGGTACGGGCAGCGGCGGAGTAGCTCAGACTATCGCGACGGACACTTTGGTCTTTTTAGCAGCGCGGGTGCGGCGCTCCTGGTTCGGAGACGCGCCTGCACGGTCTTTGGAGCGGCGGTCGGGACCGAAAAAGCTGGGCGCAGCGATAAAGGGCTGGGGCTGGGCCAACACGCCCCGCATCTTCGCCGCAACGGTCTTTGCGCTGACCGGCCGGCAGATCACGTCATGCACGCCCAGATCGCGGGCCTGTTCCACGTCTTGCTTGCGCGCTTCGGGGAACACCGCGAAGATCGCGATCATGGGATTGAGCAAAGCCGGAATGCGGCGTGCCGCAATGGCGAAGGGCATGTCGTCATGTTCCAGCGCCCCTTCGACAAACACGGCATGGAAATTCTCGATACAGAGCAGCTCAAGCGCCCGGCGCGGCTCATCGGTCAGGGTAAGTTTGTTCACCCCTGCCAACGTGAAAACCGTGCGCAGGACCTGGGTGCCCGCGGCTTTGTGCGCGACCAGCAGAACGCGGACATCCGAAAGACTTTCAAGCGGCATGGTGCACCTCTTCCCCGGGGCGCATAGTGCCGTTTTCCCCTTAATCCGCGGTAAAATGGCGGGCCAAACTTTGCGAGCAAACCCATGCGAATTCCCGCGCTGATCCTGGTTCTGCCACTGTTTCTGCTGCTGTCGGCTTGCGGCGGCCGCAAACCCGACTCTCCGGACTTCAAAGCCGGCTATTCCGATGGCTGCGCTTCGGCCAATACCGAAGGCGGGGCCAATAAACGGGAAGACAGCGGCCTTATCCGGGATGAGGCCGCCTATCGCGGCAACAAGGAATATCGCTCCGGCTGGGGCAGGGGCTTCGGTGCCTGCCGCGCCATGAACAGGCCGCAGACATCGCCGGGCGCCGCCCCTTACAGCATGGGCCCCATGGGCGTGACGCCTTAAGACCCTGTTAACCACCCGCGCGCAGGCTGAGGATCATCCGTGTACGGTCCTTGGAGTTCGCCATGCTGGGACATCTTGTATCCAACGGCCGCACGCCCGTTACAAGCAATACGGGCGCGCCGGGCTGGCTGAAGCGGCTGATCGCCTTTCTGCGGCACCGTCCCTAGGCGGGATCGGACTTACGCTCCTGGGAGCTGTCACCCGCCGCCGCATTGCGGACTTTGACGCTGGCATCGATCTCCATCCGGATGTCGGTCAAGTTCTTTCCGGCGGCAGCGCGCCATTGATCAAGGCCGAGGCCGCCGGCACACGCTTCACTGTCACAAGCCGGGGGCGAGAGACCAATAACGCCCCAGCTTTTCAACATGGCAGGTAACGGTATGCCGGCGCCCGGGCGTCCCAGGCCGAGATTGGGCTCGTGCGGCGTCAACAACGACACAAGCCCAACCCAGAATATGGCCCGGAAAATCATCACTGCGCCTTTGCTCGTGGAGACGCGAGGATGATGCGCGATGGGTTTTGCCCCCGCCTGAAATCTTTCGCTAAATTTGAAACTAACTGGCCTTGCATTGCGGCTTCCTCTCGTTGAAGGAAACGCGAGTTTTCCGGCAACGATCCGCTTCGATTCAAATGCGGATCGGGATTGAATCGTTATTGCCTAAAATTCAATTTGAATTTTACGGCGCGCGGCCACAGCAGCGCCTCACAAGGGTCTTTGATGTAAACGGTTGTTTACGATGCCGCCGGCAGCGTGATGACGGCCTTGAAGCCTTCGCCGGCAACGCTTTCGACCTCGAACTGGCCACCATGCAGTTCCGCAAAGGCCCGCACCAGCGTCAGGCCAAGACCGGCGCCCTTGGCATGATCAGCGACTTTGCCGGCATGTTCGAAAGGCTGAAGGATACGGGAAAGGTCGGATGCCGCAACGCCAGGACCATTGTCGCTGACGGTAAGCGTCACCATGCCGTTCGTGGACGCGGCGGCCAATTCGACGCGGCCGCCGCGCTGGGTGAAGGTCACGGCATTGTCGATCAGGGCGTTGACCATTGCCGACAGCACACTTTCATCTGCCATCGCCATCAATCCGACGGGGCAGGCGTCGGCGTCGATGATGATGTGCTTGGCGCTGGCCTTGGTCACATAATTTTCCCGCGCCAGCCACAACATGCTGCCGGCATCGAGCGGCAATTTCTTCAGGTCATAGCGGCCCGCCGAGATCTTGGTGAGATCCATGATCTGGTTGAGCATCTTGAACAGGTTGGTCCCGCCCTGATGAATCAGGCCGGCATATTCGCGGATCTGATCCGGGCCCATATTGTCGGCCAGGGTGGCCATCAGATCGGAAAAGCCCAGAATGGCGTTCAGCGGCGTCTTGAGCTCATGGCTCATGGTGCGCAGAAGCATGGTCTTGGCGTTGTCCGCTTCGGCCGAAGCCTGGTCCAGGCGCATGGTGAGGTCGGACAGATAACCGGTTTGGCGGGCGGCTTCATGGCGCGTGTGTTCCAGCGCCCTCTGTGTCTTGGCCAGCGCATCTTCAGCGCGGGTCTTTTCGGTAATGTCGGTGAAGACCACCGCGCGGCCGCCATCGGGGGTAGCGCAGTCACGCACCAGGAAAGCCTTGCCGTCAACGGTCAAAAGCGTATCGGCTGAGCTTTGCTGGCGATGGCCGCGCAAGCGCCGCGCAATCCAGTCTTCCGGCGCAACGTCGATCGTCAGCCGCCCGCTATGCACGATCTCGGTGATGATGCTCTCAAAGCTGCGCCCGCGCAGCGCCACCAGCGGCGTGCCTGCCAGTACGGCGTACAGGTCGTTGCCGGTGACGAAGCAGTCTCTGTTGTCGTAAAAAGCAAAAGCGTCGGCGGAAAGCCGGATCGCTTCTTCCAGGCGCGAAAATTGGTGCCGCTCATGGGTGACGTCCGTCCATAGCAGGATGGCGCCGCCATGGCCGTCGCGCCGCGCCTTGATTTCCAGAATTCGTCCGTCCAGCAGCCGCACATCCAGCGGCGCCCAGGCGCGTGGCGCCAACTGGCCCATGCGAAGATCGACAAACGCCTCGATGCCGTCTTTCAGCGAAGCCGGCGCAATCTCCGGCAGCTCCATCCGGATGATCTCGTCATAGGTGTGGCCGATCAACTGGTGATAGGGCGGCAGCAGTCTGTAGAGATGGTTGAGATGGGCATTTGCGAAGGTCAGCCGGGCCTGGGCATCGAACGTGGTGACGGCCACGCGCAAAGCATGCAGCCCATCCAGCAACTGGACGGGATCCGACGACACGCACACATTTTGTGCTTGAGCGCTCTGCAAGCTTTTTGCCCGAATAATCGCCGCAAGTTTGCCATTCCGGGGGTTGCGGAATGGTTAGAACATTTCACGCAACAGCCACCGGAACGGCATGCCGGGGCCGGTCGCGGTTTGATTGGGCCATTAGTTGTGGATTGGCTAAGAGCGGCGCCCATTCTTCAAGTTTCGTTAAAGTTTGTGGCGCGAAACTCCCATGCATAAACCGGGAATCTCAGGAATTGGCGGTTAATGGCTATTAAGATGTCTTCCAGTGCCAAGGCGCTTCGGCGCCGGTTCGTCCTGGTCCAGGTCGCCAAGGCCGGGATGGGAGCGGCGCTGGGCCTTGGCTTTGCCGCTCTGGCCGGCCATCCGGAACCGGCGGAGTGGGTAGCGCTGGCGGGTTTGTTGGCTCCGGCGGTGTTGGCGCTGCTGGCCTTTACCCCCATTGCGCTGGAACGGCTGGAGCAGGCCGGACTGATTCTATTCGCCAGCCTGATCGGTTATCTGGCGATTCTCACCGGCGGTGTGGTGTCGCCGCTGATCGTGTGGTTTGCGCTGGTGCCGGCGGAAGCGGCGTTGGCGGGCGGGCGTGCTCAAGTGGTGCGCGCAGGCTTTGCCGCGGGTGTGGCGTTTCTGGTGGTGGCCAGCATTCAGGCCGCCGAACTGTTGCCGCCAACCCGCTTGACGTTGCCGGTGTGGGAAATCTACGCGGTCTCCGTGCTGGCCGCTTTGATGCAGGCGGTATTGATGGCGATAGCGGCGCAGGATCGCCAGCGCGCCGCCGACCTGGCTGCCGCCGAAGGCGCGGCGATGTATCGTTTTCTGGCCGACAACGCCATGGACCTTGTCACGCGTCATTCTCCGGATGGCCGCATTCGCTATGCCAGCCCATCATCGCGGTCCTTGTTGGGTCTTTCGCCGCCGGAGCTGGAAGGTCAAGCGCCGCCGGCGCTGGTGCATCCCGGAGATCTGTCGGCCATCCAGGCGGCCTTTATGGGCGCGGGATATTTCGGGCGCGTGGGCACCGCAGAAGTGCGGTTGCGCCGCCACGACAATTCCTATGTCTGGACGGAAATACGCTGTCGTCCCGCCGACGGTTCTGGTCCCGGCGATATTGTGGCGGTGACACGCGACATTTCCGAACGCCGGGCGCATGAGCGCGCCCTGATCGAAGCGCGCGATGCCGCCGAAGGCGCGTCCCGCGCCAAGAGCGCCTTCCTGGCCAATATGAGCCATGAGTTGCGCACGCCGCTGAACGCCATCATTGGTTTTTCCGAAGTGATGACACAGGAGATTTTTGGCCCGGTCGGCAATGCGCGCTATCACGAATACATCAAGCTGATTCATGAATCCGGCGGCCATCTGCTGGAACTGATCAACAGCGTGCTGGACATGTCCAAGATCGAGGCGGGCAAGTTCGAACTGCATGAA
Organism: Alphaproteobacteria bacterium; assembly: GCA_947474565.1. GTDB lineage: Bacteria > Pseudomonadota > Alphaproteobacteria > Micropepsales > Micropepsaceae > Rhizomicrobium. The sequence goes on along the minus strand of CANJIS010000005.1, from coordinate 29,079 downwards.
GAATTGTTCGATTTGAATGAAGCTGCGTCATCGGCGATCCGGTTTGTCGCCCAGGCGGCGGAGCGCGCCGGGGTTGCGTTGAAGGTATCGGTGGCGCCGGGCGCGGAGCAGATTTTCGCCGACCGCCGCGCGGTCAAGCAGATGCTGATCAACCTCGTCAACAACGGCGTGAAATTCACACCGCGCGGCGGCGAAGTGCGATTGGCGGCAACCGTGGGCAGCAACGGACTTACGATTGCGGTATCGGACACCGGCACCGGCATTGCCAAAAAAGACCTTGAGAAGCTTGGCCGCCCCTTTGAGCAGGTGGAAGGGGCCCAAACCCGCGCCAAGGAAGGCACCGGGCTGGGCCTGGCGCTGGTGCGCTCCCTGGCCGCCATGCATGGGGGCGGGATGACGCTGGAATCCGCGCTGGGAATCGGCACCACCGTGTCGGTCCATTTGCCTTATGCCGTGGCGGCCAGCGACGGAACCAGGGTCAAGAACGCTACGATACTGTCTTTTCGTGCTGCTTAGACTGGTCGCGGCGCCTGCTGATCCTTTAAGATTGGCCTATGGAAGCACCCCCGCGCCTGAAAGCCGGAATTTTTGTGCGCGCGCTCATTCGCCGTGCTGAAGTGGGTGGTGCTTCCGCCTTCATCGTCCGCAAGGGCAATGAGGAAGCGGGCAGCATAATCCTGAAACTCTCCAAGCTGGACGGCAATTGCCTGGTGCTGAATCAAGCGCGCGACGGCAAGGGCGAGTTGGTCTGGGCCCGGCCACTGGGTGATTGGGGCGAGGAGCCGCGGGCCCATCTCTGGTTTGAAAAGCAGATCAAGTTCGATCCCGATATCTGGATCGTGGAAATCGAAGACCGCGAAGGCCGCGCGTTTGTCGATGAGAGCATCGTTTAAATTATGGATGCTCACCTCATCCAGATCATTCTTCCCATTCTGATCATTCTGCCCATCCTTTATTTCCGGATGCGCAAAGCCGTGAAGCCGCAACCGCTCAAGCCCAAAAGGCTGCTGATCCGGCCGGCGCTGATCATCGTGGTGGCGATTACGCTGATAGCCGCGTCGCCGCCGCCCCGCGATTATTATATCTGGTTTGCGCTGGCCGCCGTGCTGGGCGCCGGCATCGGCTGGTATTGGGGCAAGCTCAACCGGCTTCATCTCCATCCCGAGGACGGCACCGTGATGTCCACCGACTCTCAGGCCGGGGTGGCGGTGCTGATTGCCCTGGTGATGTTCCGCTATGGCATCCGTGCCGGAATTGGTGCGGAAGGCGGCGCGATGCATCTGAACGTGGCCGCGATCACGGATATTTCCATCATCTTCAGCGCGTTTCTGTTCTCGGCCCGGGGGCTGGAAATCTATCTGCGCGCCCAAAAACTGCTGCAGGCGCCGTCAAAGTAACCCCCTCTGCCTTCCAGGTGTTTCGCACCGAAGGGCAAGCCGCGCCGTGATTCCGGTTGCCGGAAAAGCGCCCGGCTGCTACCCCCTGCCCATGACTCAGACCCCTGCCAGCGAAGCCGCGAGACGGCGGACTTTCGCGATCATTTCCCATCCTGACGCCGGCAAGACGACGCTCACTGAGCATCTGTTGCTGCTGGGCGGTGCGATTCACGCCGCCGGCCGGGTCAAGGCGCGCGGTGATGCGCGCCGCGCCAAGTCGGACTGGATGAAGATTGAGCAGGAACGCGGCATCTCGGTCACTTCGGCCGTGATGACCTTCGAATATCAAAATGCCGTGTTCAATCTGCTGGACACGCCGGGCCACGAAGATTTTTCGGAAGATACCTATCGCACCCTGACCGCCGCCGACAGCGCCGTGATGGTGATCGACGCCGCCAAGGGCATCGAAGCCCAGACGCGCAAACTGTTCGAAGTCTGCCGCTTGCGCAACATTCCGATCATGACCTTCGTCAACAAGATGGACCGGGAAGCGCGCGATCCGTTCGAACTTCTGGACGAGATTTCTGATCAGCTGCAGATTGAAACTGCGCCGATGATGTGGCCCGCCGGCATGGGGCAGAATTTCAAAGGTGTGCGCAGTCTTGCCGATGACAAGTTCATCTCTTTCAACGGCGCGGTCCTGGACAGCGCGTTGAAAGCCAAGCTGGACGAAGACACGATGCTGGCGCGCGAAGGCCTGCCCAAATTCGATCTTGCGACCTATCGTGAAGGCCATCTGTCGCCGGTTTACTTCGGGTCGGCCTTGAAGAATTTTGGCGTCGCCGAACTTTTGGGCGCGCTGGCCGAGTTTGCGCCGCCGCCGCGTTCTCAAACCGCCGTCGGCAAGGAAATAAAGCCGGCCGATAGCGAAGTCACAGGCTTTGTCTTCAAGGTCCAGGCCAATATGGACCCCAACCATCGCGACCGGGTGGCTTTCCTGCGCCTGGCGTCAGGTGAATTCCGCCGCAACATGAAATTGAAGCAGTCCGGCACGGGTAAGAGCATCGGCGTGCACAATCCGATCCTGTTCTTCGCCAGTGAGCGCGAAACCGTGGACGAAGCCTGGCCGGGCGACATTATCGGCATTCCCAATCACGGCACGCTGCGCGTCGGCGACACGCTGTCGGAATCGGGCAACGTCATCTTCACCGGCATTCCCAATTTTGCGCCCGAAATCCTGCGCCGCGTGCGCCTGTCGGATCCCATGAAGCAGAAGCATTTGGCGCGCGCGCTGGAAAGCCTGGCCGAAGAGGGCGTGACGCAATTGTTCAAACCCGTTATCGGCTCGCAATGGATTGTGGGCGTGGTGGGGATGCTGCAGCTGGACGTTCTGAAGTCGCGGCTGGTGGCTGAGTATGGCCTGGACGCCGAACTGGAAGCCTCACCCTATGACAGCGCCCGCTGGCTGCAGGGGTCGGAAGCCGAGATCGAGAAATTCTCAGAGGGTAATCGCGGCGGCATGGCGACCGACCGCGATGGCGCGCCGGTGTTCCTGTCGAAAAGTGCCTGGGAACTGGGCTATGTGACCGACAAATTTCCGAAAGTGCGTATGCTAAAGACTCGTGAGCGCCACGAGGTCAATCAGGCGAGTTAGTTTCCGCGGCGCGGGCTTAGGCCCGCGCGTTCGGCCCTGAATTTGGTCGTCGCACGACGCTGCCGCTAGCGACGGGCCAAATTCTCCGTGCGCGAAGCGCACGGTCGGACCTCACCACCATGAGGTGCAGGCCTAAGCGGCTTGCTGATCGCTCCAGCGGCGCATTTCGCGAGACGCTTCCGCCGCCGAGATGGCGTCGAAGGCATCCAGCCTTTCGTAGCAAGCTTTGAGATCGCCGCGGGGCTGGGCCAACAACGCCAGAGTGGAGAGGGCGGCGCGGTTCAGGCCCATGGCTTTGGCGGCGACCGCCAAGGCATGGCCGCTCACATCCTGCAGAATATCATTCGCCAGGTTTTCGCAGACGCCCAGGCTGCGCGCCATGCGCGGCACAAGCGGCTCGCCGGCGCGGGCGACATCGACCAGCGCCTTGTCCTGACCTTCGCGCGGCAGCACGCGGGTACAGAGTGCGGGGTCGGCAAAAAGCCGGATGCGCAACCGGGCGCGGGAGGCATCGTCCACTTCGCGGGCGGCACGCGCCAGCAGCGCTTCACACGCGCCGCGCATTTCCATGGGGCAATCAGCGGGCCAGTCGGTGAGAAGCTCGGCGACTTCCTCCGCCAATGCGGCGCGCATCACAGGACCTTGATCGGCCAGAGAGAGAAGTTTCAGAAGACGTTCGGTGCCAGACATGACGTCAGCATGTCCGCGCAAGTTTAACGCTTCGTTTGCGACGATTTTGGCGGCTCGCCTGGGAGCCACGCCTAACGAGTGGTTAATCGCTCAGAATGTGAACTGCGAACGCAGGGCAATGCTCTGATAAGTCTGGCTGATATCGGCATTGGGATTGGCGCCCAGCGCGCCGATCCGCTCTATCTCGACATTCTGGAACTGCAGCATGAAGCGGAACTGGTCTGTGGGCGACCAATTCAGTCCCAGTCCAAGAATGCGCTGATCGCCGCCGCGCGAACCGCCCAGCGGCACGGCAGCGCCAGCCTGTCCGGGATTGTCGTTGAAATCCAGATCGCTGTAACGCACCGCCACTTCAAACGCGCCAAGCCCGCCCTTGTCCAAAGGTTGGCTGGGTGCAGGACCGATAAAAGCGCCGTTGCCCGGCGACCAGCGGCGGCGTTCGCCCGTCACAATCCAGGACGCGCCCAGATAGAAGCCCTGATAGTTGCGTCCGATATCGGTCAGCGTTTGCCGCCGGTTCACCCCGAAGCGGGCATAGCCGGCCTGTGCGAAAAAGCTGCGCCATGTGCCTGCGCTTTCCAGCGCCCAGCTCCAGGCACTTTCCGCATTCAGGGCGCCGCTGGAAACCAGCGCCGTGGCGTCCACGCCCAATTCGGTGTTGCCGTTCAATTGCAGCCTGCGCGTTGGCGAGCCCGGCGGAGAATCCGCGACGCGCAAAATGCCTGTGCTGCTCGCGGCCACTGCTACCGCCGTGTCGCTGTCCCGGTATACGACGTCGGCTACTCGCGCCGCGAAGGTGCTATGCCTGTCCCAATCCAAGGGTGTGTCGGCAAGAACACCGGCGCCCAGCGCCAGGGATGCGTAAAAATCACGCCCGGTATAGAGCAGGGCCGCGCCCGTGAGCGGACCGCCGCCCATGGAACGTTGCAGGGTGCTGACCGAAGAGCGCTCCATCAATATGGCCGAGGCAACAGGAGTGGATCCTTCCATGCCGGTAGAGCCGACATAGGCGCCGATGCGAAGTGCCACCGGCGCCCAGCCGTCATATTCGACATAAGCCTGGCGTATCGATACCGGGATGGTACCGCTGGTGTTGCCCTGCACCTCGAACAGATAGAGCCAGTCGTGGGACATGTTGCCCACAACGCGGGCCCAAAGACGGCGCCATACGCCACGATCGGAGAGATTGGCGCCAATCGGCAAAGCGCGGGCGCTGGCCGACTGCATATAGCTGGCCATGTCATACTGCACGGTGCCGTGAAATTCGTAGGTAAAGCCGATTTCAGCAGCGGGCGCTGTCTGAGCTTGCGCCGGATGTGATGATGCCATTGCGGCAGCCAAGGCAGCTGCCAGCCAACCTGCGCGCGACTTGATACGCATTATTTTTATTATTCCCCAGTGCCGCGGGAAGCTATGCGAAGCAGGGGGCTGGCTGCAATGCCGGACTGACGTTGCCGGGATTAACCCTCAGCAATCAAAGCCCAGCTATCCGGATAAAAGCCGTTGAAGCTGGAGCGCGACGATACGGTATAGGCGCCCATGGCGTCGAACAGGATGAAATCGCCCTTGTCGATATTGCTGGGCAGCATTTGGGGCCGTGGCAGCACATCGGCGGAATCGCAGGTCGGGCCATAGACCCGGAAGGGTTGCTTCTCGCCGCTGAGCGGTTTGGCTTTGCCTTTGGCATCCAGGCTGATGCCGGTCGGCGGATAATTTTCATCGAACCCGGCAAAGCGCTGTTCGTCGAAGCTGCCATAAATGCCGTCATTGATATAAAGCCGGTCGCCACGGCGCATCAGCACCTGGGTCACCAGCGAAATGCCTTGCGCCACCAGGGCGCGGCCCGGCTCGCACATCACCGGCAGATTCGGAATGCTGAAATTGGCCAGCGCTTCCTTGATCATGTCGAAATACCAGTGATAGGGCGGCGCTTCTTCCCCGGCATAGGAGGTGGGAAAGCCGCCGCCGATATCCAAGGCCGCAATGGTGACGCCCGACAGGTTGATGGTGCGCTGGGCGATCTCGATTGCCTGGGCATAGGAAAATGGCGACAGGCACTGTGAGCCGACATGGAATGTCAGGCAGGGCGCAGCGCCAGAGGCCTTGACCCGCTTGAGCAGCTTGGCGGCATCTTCGGGTCCGCAGCCGAACTTGCTGGACATTTCCAGCAGCGCGCCACCCAGCTGCGCCACCAGCCGCACGAAAATACGAATCTTGCCGGCGTCGGGAATTTCACTCAGCAGCTTGTCCAGCTCGCTCTGGCTATCCACCACAAAGTCGGTGACGCCATGGCGTTCAAACGCCAGCTTGGCCTGACCCGGAAGACGCACCGGCGCCATGAAATGGCAGATGGCGGCGGGATAAAGATTCTTGACGGTTTCAATTTCGCCCAGCGAGGCGGTGTCGAAATGGCGGACGCCCGCCGTCCACAAATTCTGGATGGCGATGGGGTGCGGATTGGCTTTCACCGCATACAGAACGTCACCGGGAAAACCGGTGAGGAAACTGCGCGCCGCGCTGGCGAATTTTTCGGGCTGCACCAGGTACAGCGGCTCGTTCGGCTTCAGGCCTTCGATCGCCTTGAGCGGCGTGGCAAAGCGCGGCATGGGATCGGTGCGGGAAGGCGCGTTCATGGCGGCTTTTTGAGGCAAGCAGACCGGGCACGCAAGAAAAATGGGAGCGGCCGCCCGGAAAAGTGCTGCCTCGTGGTTTTCCGCAGGCCGCGCGACAAATAAAAAAAGGCGGTCCAACAGGACCGCCTTCCTTCACAGTTCCGTGACGCCTAGCGCTGGGCAGGCGGCGGCGGGCCATCCGCAGGGCCGAAAGACGGCCGCCCCATCTGACCGCCCATTGGACCACGCGGGCCCCGGGCGTCAGCGAAACGGCGCTGTCCGCCACGGTCATGGCGGCCAGCGCGGACCAGCTCAACCCGCTGCAGCGGCGACAGCGTATTGTACAAGGCTTCCAGCACCGGGCGTTCGGTCTGGATATCGGCCAGACGCTGCTTCAACCGGTCTTCTTCCCGGCCCATCATCTCGCTCGGTCCGGGCCGTTGATCCTGGGCGCGGTTGCGCACCGGCAAGGGGCGCTGGGCGCAGGTGTCAGCCTGGCGCTTGGCGATGCCGAGTTTGGCCTGGCTCCAGCGCTGAAACGCCGATTGCTGCGAAGCCGTCAACTCCAGCTTGGTTTGCAGATAGGTGATTTCGCCGGTGGCGTGGGCATAGCGGTCCTGACACATCTGCTTCATGCGCGCGGCAAGTTCTGCGGGATCGCGGCGGCGCAGATCGCGCTGAGGCCCGGGCCGCGGATCGTTCTGGGCGATTTGTACCGGCGGCATCACGGATGGATTGCGCGCTTCGGGTTGGGCGTGGGCGGTTGAAACCACCAGTGCGGTAATGGCGGCGCCACTCAGCGCCAGTGAGGCAAGCATGGGCAATAGGCTTTTTCGCATCGGGGAAATGCTCCTTGGGGGACAATGTCCGCCACTCTTGGCCCCTGGGACCTGAACCCGATATGAATGTCAGGATTGTAATGTTCGCCGCGTTCAGCGGCGTTCGTTGCGCAGCTGGAAGATGGTCTTCTTGCCGTCTGCGCTGGGCTGATAAACATCAGTCATTTCCCCGCACGCGCGGTGGAATTGCTCCAGCGTAAAGCCTTCCGGCACATCCCAGGCATCGAAGCCCACGCGGCGCTGATAGTTCATCTGGTCATAGATGAATTTCCCAACCGCGCGTACCTGGCCGGTGTAGCCAAGCCTGGTGCGCAGAATTCGGGCCCAGGAAAAAGCGCGGCCATCGCGGAAGGTGGGAAAATCAAGCGCCACCACCGAAAGGCGATGCAGATCCTCGCCCAGCACTTCCGGATTCTCGCTGGACTTCAGCAGAACGCCGATAGGCGCGTTGCGCGCCAGCAGCGTGTCGCGGTCTTTTTGAAAACGCTGCAGCGATACGAGAGCGCCGCCGCTTTCCGGCAGCGGCGCGTCATCGACCACGGCGGTGAAAGTATCGGTGACGATTGCGTCACCCGTTATGAGCGGCATGCCCCTGATCCTGGTAAGCGGCTTTCTTGAACGGCTCCATGCCCACCCGGCGATAGGTATCGAGGAAGCGCTCGCCCTTGTTGCGCAATTGCAGATACTGGTCCACCACGCGCTCTACCGCATCGGCGATCTCATGCTCGCTGAAGCCGGGGCCCATAATATCGCCGATGCTGGCGTCTTCCGCGCCCGAGCCGCCCAGCTGGAGCTGGTAGAATTCCACGCCCTTCTTGTCCACGCCCAGAATGCCGATATGGCCGGCATGGTGGTGGCCGCAGGCATTGATGCAGCCCGACATCTTGATCTTGAGCTCGCCGATATCGTGCTGGCGCTCCAGATCGGAGAAACGCAGCGCCAGAGTCTGGGCGATGGGAATGGAGCGGGCGTTGGCCAGATCGCAATAATCCAGGCCGGGGCAGCAGATGATGTCGGTAATCAGGCCGGCATTGGCGGTGGCAAGTGCAATGGCTTTCAACCGCGCATAAATGGCCGGCAGGTCGCGCTGGCGGACATGCGGCAGCACCAGATTCTGCTCATGGGTGACGCGGATCTCGCCGACGCTGAATTCGTCCATCATGTCGGCAATGGCATCCATCTGATCGGCCGACGCGTCGCCCGGCACTTTGCCCGGCTCCTTCAGCGAGATGGTGGCGATGGCATAACCGGGCTGGCGATGCTTGTGGAGGCTGGCTTTCTTCCAGTTCTCGAAATCGGCATCGCCTGACGGAATGGCGTCGGGCAGGGTTTCAAAAGCCGGCGGCGCGAAATAGGCGGTGATGCGGTCCAGTTCTTCCTGCGGCAACTGCAGGGATCCGGTCTGCTTGATTTCCTGGAATTCCCGGTCCACCCGCTGGCGCATTTCTTCCACGCCGATGGCATTGATCAGGATCTTGATGCGCTGCTTGTGAATATTGTCGCGGCGGCTTTCCATGTTGTAGACGCGCAGCACCGCTTCCAAATAGGCGAGAATGTCTTCGCGCTCCTCGAATTCGCTCATGACCTGGGCGATGTAGGGCGTGCGGCCCATGCCGCCGCCGGCGATGACTTTGTAACCGACGCGGCCCTGGGCATTCTTGACGATCTGTACCGCCATGTCGTGCCACTGAATGGCGGCGCGGTCATTGTCGGACGCGATCACCGCGATCTTGAATTTGCGCGCCAGGAAAACAAATTCCGGATGCAGGCTGGACCATTGCCGGATGATCTCGCACAGCGGGCGCGGGTCTTCGATTTCATCGGGTGTGGCGCCGGCGAATTGGTCGGCGGTGACGTTGCGCACGCAGTTGCCGCTGGTCTGGATGCAATGCATCTCGACACTGGCCAGCTCGGCAAGAATGTCGGGCACTTCCACCAGCTTGATCCAGTTGAACTGGAGATTGGTGCGGGTGGTGAAGTGACCGAACCCTCGGTCGTATTTGCGGGCGATGTGGGCCAGCTTGCGCATCTGGCGCGACGCCAGCGTGCCGTACGGCACCGCTATGCGCAGCATGTATGCGTGCAGCTGCAGATAAAGGCCATTCATCAACCGCAGCGGCTTGAACTGGTCTTCGGTCAATTCGCCCGTCAGGCGGCGCCCCACCTGGCCGCGAAACTGCTCGACCCGTTCCGACACGAAGCGGGCGTCGAATTCGTCATAGCGGTACATATTGGGATAGCGCGGTTCGGACTCTGGTCTATCCATGGCTTGTTTGCTTTCCGGTGTAGGGCTCGACGCTGGGGCCCTTGCCACGGATGATTTCGCGCTCTTTCACGGGACGGATGCCGCCATCGGGCTGGCGCGTCACTTCAAACAGATAGGGCGCCACCACCTTGTGGCCGGCGACAAACGACTGGGCCGCCGCCAGGGCGGCATCGGCATCCTTTGGATCGGCAAAGACGTCGCCCTGGTCCAATTCCATCACCCAGTCGCCGCTCTTCCAGTACAATACTTCGCCGCGCCGCAAATTGTTCGCGGTCAGCATTTGCGGACGGGTTGCGGGGGGGTGGGCCATGGCGGGCGTCGTCTCATGCCAGGGTGCAGAAATCAAGACTTTAACACGATACCGATGTAGTATTTCCCATATAACAGTTTTCCTAATGTGTTTTCTGGGCGGGGGCTCACCAGATGCAGACTTCTTTCCGCCGTCTCGCGGCTGTGGCCGCAGGCAATGCCCTGGAATTCTATGACTTCCTGATCTTCGGTTTTTTCGCCGTCCAGATCGGCCAGGCATTTTTTCCAAAGACGGATGCGGATACCGGGCTGCTGCTGACGCTCGCAACGTTCGGCGTTGGATTTCTCACCCGGCCCTTGGGCGGCGTGGTGATTGGCGGGTTGGGCGACAGGCTGGGACGCCGTCCGGCGATGCTGATGTCATTCGGACTGATGGGCTTCTCCATCGTCGGGTTGGCGCTGACGCCCTCTTACGCCAGCATCTGCATGACCGCGCCGCTGCTGGCCGTTTTCTTCCGCCTGCTGCAGGGCTTCGCGCTGGGCGGCGAAGTGGGACCTTCCACCGCCTACCTGATGGAAGTGGCGCCACCGAACAGACGCGGCCTCTATATTTCCGTGCAATTTTCCACCCAGCAATTCTCCACGCTTTGCGCCGGGCTGGTCGGTTTGCTGCTGTCGCGCCTCATGAGTCCCGTCATGCTGGTGGAGTGGGGCTGGCGCATCGCCATGCTGATCGGCGTGATCATCCTGCCCTTGGGATTGATGTTGCGCCGGTCCTTGCCGGAAACATTGCATACGCCAAGCGGTGCGCTCCTGCCGCGTCTCAGTCGTGCACAGTTGGTCTTGGCGCTGTTGTCCATCCTGATGCTCGCCACCATCACCGTCTCAACCTATGTGATGAATTACATGGTCACCTTCGGCACCCGCACATTGGGGCTGGAGCCGGGCCTGGCCTTCGGCGCGACGGTGGCAACCGGCTTGTGCGGCAGTCTCTTCAATCCGGTGGGCGGCATGCTGGCGGACAAGTTCGGCGCGCGGCGCGTAATCCTGCTGGCGATGCCCGCACTCCTGATCGCGACGGTGCCGGTCTTCCTTTTCATGGCGACACTCAAAACAGCCGCGGCGCTTTATGCCGGCGCCGCGATATTGGCCACGCTGTTGGCGCTGGGTACGCCGTCGGTGCTGGTGAACTTGTCGGAAGGGTTGCCGCCCGCGTCCCGCTCCGGCGGCATCGCCATCGTCTATGCCCTGGCGATTTCCATCTTCGGCGGCAGCGCGCAATTTGTGGTCGCCTGGCTGACGGGTGCGATGCATTCCGCGCTTGCGCCGGGCTTTTATATGTCGGGCGTGCTGGTGATCGGCATGATCGCCCGGTGGTGCTTGCCTAGCGCCCGGGCTTGAGCACGCTTTCGTGCCAATGGCGCAGGAGAAAATATTCCAGCGCCGACAGGGCAGCGAAAATCGTCACCCCCAGAACGGCCAGCAGCATCAGCGCCGCGAACATGGTGGCGATCTGCAAGCGGTTGCCGGCTTCGATGATGCGCCAGGCGAGGCCCGTGGCGGTGCCGCTGCCGGCGACGAACTCCGCCACCACGGCCCCGATCAGCGCCAGTCCGCCCGCGATTTTCAAGGCGCCCAGCAAATACGGAATGGCGGTGGGCAATTGCAGCCGCCACAGAATCTGCCAGCGCGACGCGCCATAGAGGCGCATCAGTTCGAGCAGATTAAAGTCCGCGGATTTCAAACCCAGCGTGGTGTTGGAGAGAATGGGAAAGAACGCCACCAGCGCCGCGATCAGCACCAAGGCGGTTTCAACCCGGTCGAATCCCACCCAGATCAAAATCAAAGGCGCAATCGCCACCACCGGTGTCACTTGCAGGATGACGGCATAGGGATAAAGCGTGCGCTCGGCCAACCGGCTTTGACTGAACAGGATCGCCATCGCCACGCCTGCTGTCAGCGCAGCGATGAAAGCGATGACGGTCACCTGCAGCGTGGCCAAGAGCGAAAGCATCAGCGAGGTAAAGTTATCGGCGAACGCCGCCGCAATCGCGCTGGGCGCGGGCAGGACGTAAACCGGAATTTGCCGCGCCGCCACGATCCATTCCCACAAGCCCAGCAGCGCCAAACCCAGCAGTGCTGGAAATAGAAAATCGAAGCCCTTTTTCATGCCGCCTCCAGCAAGGCGGCGGCAACGCGGGCCTGAGCTTGGGCAAATTCTTGCGACAGCCGGTCGTGTGGTCCCGGCGTCAGGGCGATCTCGGCGGTGATGCGGCCGGGGCGAGGGCTCATCACCAGCACCCGGCTGGACAGATACGCGCTCTCCATCACGCTATGGGTGACGAAGATCACGGTGATGCCGTCTTCCCGCGCCAGCGCCAGAAGATCGTCATTCAGCCCGGCGCGGGTGATTTCATCCAGCGCGGCGAAGGGTTCATCCATCAACAACAGCTTGGGTTTGGACGCCAGGGCTCGGGCGATGGAAACGCGCATCTTCATACCGCCGGACAATTCGCGAGGATAAGCGGATTCAAAACCGCTCAAGCCCATGCGGGCCAGTGCGGCAGCAGCGCGGTCATTTCCTTCACCGCGCGGCACATGTTTCAAATCCAGCGGCAGGCGCGCATTGGTCAGCGCATCGGCCCAGGGCATCAGTGTGGGTTCCTGAAAGACAAAGCCCGTTTCCGGCCGCTCCGTCTGCCATACCACGTCGCCGTAATCCGGTGCGATCAACCCAGCGATCAGGCGCAGGGCCGTGGATTTGCCGCAACCGCTGGGGCCCAGCAGGGAAACAAAGTCGCCTTGATCGACGCTGAAGCTGAGACCCGACAGCGCCTCGGTGCCATTGTCGAAGCGCTTGCCCACTTGGCGAAGCGTCAGCAGGCTCATTGGAAATTCTGGGGCGTATGGCGCTGGAAGCGCAGGTCGTATGCCTTCTTGATATCCATCTCCTTGGGATAGAGACCCTGACTCGCCATGGTGTCGTAGAATTGCTTCCAGCGTTTGTCGGTCATGGTGCCGATGCCAAAGGCCGGTGCATCACCACCCGTCATCATTTCATGTTGTTTCATCTTGGCGATGGCCTGGGCGATGATGGCGTCGGTCATGTCCGGGTTGTCGCGCTTGATCAGGCGATTGCCCGGCGTGGGATCGCCGTCCAGATAGTGCATCCAGCCTTCCTTGGTGGCGTTGAAGAAGGCCTGCACCGCCTTGGGATTGGTATCGAGCCATTTCTGCGTGGTCAGCACCATATTGGCGTAACCGGGATAGCCGGCATCGGAGAGCAGGAAGACCTTGGGCGTGAAATGCGCCTCCTGCTGAATCGTATATGGCTCGCTGGTCAGATAGCCCTCCTGGATCGCATTGGGATCGACCAGGAAGGGCGCCAGATTGTTGGTGTATTTGCGGATCTGACTGTCCTTGAAACCGTATTTGGCGCGCAGCCAGGGCCAGAAGCTGGTCATGGTGGCGGCCGAAATCAGGACCGGCTTGCCCTTCATGTCGGCCAGGGAATTGATATCGCGGCGCGGATGGCTGATCAGGACCTGCGGGTCTTTCTGGAAGATCGCCATCATCGCCCGGATCGGCACTTTCTGCTGCACCAGGTTCATCACGACAAAAGCGTTGGAGCCGATGCCGAAGTCTGCGGCGCCGCCCGCCAGCAATTGGGGCACATTCACATCCGGCCCGCCTTCGCGGATCACCACATCAAGTCCGCGCTTGGCATACAGGCCTTCGGCCACGGCCTGATAAAAGCCGCCATGCTCGGCCTGGGCTTTCCAGTCGGTGACAAAGACAATGTGGATGGGCGGCGCGGCCTGGGCCTGGGTTGCCCCGGTCAGGAAAATGGGCGCCGCAAGAACCAGGAAAAGGGCCGCAAGAATCCGCATGCGGGCTTTATAGCACGCAGCGTCCGGCAGCGAAGACACTAACGGTCGCGGGGCGGCGGCTCCGGTTCATCATCCCCGCCGAACAGCCAGCCCAGGATGCCGCTGCGGCTGCGCCGCGGTTCGGGCGGCGGCAGGTCGGGAAGGCGCTCATCCCGCGCAAAGGTCGCTTCATCATCACGCGGCGCCCTGGCCTGGACGCTGTTTGACCCAAACATCTGGGCGAAGAAGCCCGGATCATTGGCTTCCTGCGGCGGCGAACGTTCCAGCGGCTTCAGCTTCAGGCCTTTTTCCGCGGCGCGCATGGAACTCTTCCAAATCATCGCGGGCAGGGTGCCGCCGGTGACATTGCGGGTGGGGCTGTTGTCATCATTGCCGACCCAAACACCGGCGACATAATCGGTGGTGAAGCCCACGAACCAAGCGTCCTGGGAATTCTGGGTGGTGCCGGTCTTGCCGGCCGCTTCGCGTGGCGCCAGCGAGGCGCCGCCGCCGGTGCCGGTGGCAACCACATTCCACATCATCGCCAGCATGTCGCGGTTCACTTGGGCATCAATCACCCGCTGCGGTTTGGGCTCCTGGCGCTGATACAGCACCTTGCCATCGGGTTGATTCACTTCGGTGATCAAATACGGATTGACGCGATAACCGCCATTGGCGAAGGCGGCATAGGCGCCGGTCAATTCCAGTGGCGTCACTTCACTGGTGCCCAGTGCAAGAGACGGCGTGGGCGTCAGCGGTGCGGTGATGCCCAGCCGGCGCGCGGCATCAATCACTTTTTTGATGCCGACTTCCTGGGCCAGGTTGACGGTGATGGTGTTGACCGAATGGGCCAGGGCATCCGCCAATGTCAGCGTGCCATATTCATTGTTGCCGAAATTGGTGGGCTGGTAGCCGTTAATGTCCACCGGCTCATCGTCACGCTGATCCCCGGGTGAAATGCCCGCTTCCAGCGCCGCCAGATAGACAAAAGGCTTGAAGGAAGAACCGGGCTGGCGGCGCGCCTGGGTGGCGCGGTTGAACACAGAGACATCGTAATCCACGCCGCCGATCATGGCTGATACTGCGCCGTCCGGCTTCATGATCACCACGGCGGCCTGATGGACGCGGTTGCGCTTGGAATATTTGTTGATCACATCCAGGGCCGACTGGCGCGCAGCTTCCTGCAGCGCCGGTTCCAGCGTGGTGTGCACGATCAGGTCGGTGTTGAGCGAGCCGCCATTCTGCGACACCAGATCTTTGGCCTGGTCGGCGGCAGTGTCGAAAAAGAAATTGCGCGAATCGATGCTGGCATTGTCCACCACAATGGCGGGACTGGCCTTGGCCGCCTTGGCCTGCGCTTGCGTGATCGCGCCGGTGTCCACCATGGCATCCAGCACCGTGTCGGCGCGCGCCTGGGCGCGGGCCAGATCGCGGCGCGGCGAGAAGACCGACGGCGCCCGCGTCAGCGTCGCCAGCATCGCCGCCTGGGCCAACGTGAGGTTGCGCGCCGAGATGCCGAAATAGACGCGCGCCGCGCCGTCCACGCCATAAGCCGCCGAGCCCAGATAGATGCGGTTGAGATAAAGCTCGAGGATCTGTTTCTTGGTGAGGGCTTTCTCCAGACCGGCGGCGCCCATCAACTCGGTAAATTTGCGCGAAACGGTGCGTTCCTGCTGGGTGTAAATGATCTTGGCGGTCTGCTGGCTGATGGTGGAGCCGCCGGCGACGGCATGACCGGCGCGCAGGTCCTGCACCAGGGCGCGGCCAAGCCCAACCGGATCGACGCCGTCATGGGTATAGAAGCGGCGGTCTTCCATGGCGATGAAGGCGGCCGGCAAGTAAGCGGGCATGGCTTCCAGCTTCAGCCGCTCGCCCACCACTGCGCCGCGATGACCGACTTCTTCGCCGTTCAAATCCATGAAGGTAAAGCCCTGCGGGCGGTTGACCGCATAGAGGTCGATATGCGGATCCGGCGGCGCCGCAAACAGCCCCAGCGTGGAGGGCAGCAGGTACAGGATCGCGGCCGGAACCGTGAAAGCCGTGACGATGATGGCAAAAAGCGGCGCCCAGCGTCTGGCGTGGCGCTCCCAGAGGCGGAGGCGATCCTCGAAGCTATCGGGGGGTGGCGGCATCGTGGGATTGCTCACCGAATTTTGCGGCGGTTTCAAGGCTCGGGCTGCGGGCGCACTTAATATATACAAGTGCCGATGTTATAGAACAGCGCAGAACGGGTTGGTTGGTTTCATGCAAGCTTGGCACAAGGATGATCTGGTCCCGAACCGCGAATGCGGCGAATGCCAGGCGTGCTGCATCGTGACGGCAATCGACAAGCCGGAAATCCAGAAAATGGCCAATTCGCCCTGCCGCCACAGCCTGTGCGGCGGCTGCGATATCTATGAGAGCCGTCCGCCGGTCTGCCGCGAGTATTACTGCGGCTGGCGGCGCATGGACCTGTTCCCCGACTCATGGCGTCCGGACCGGTCGGGACTGTTCTTTGAGTTGGAAGCCGGCCAGCCGCCGCCATTTCAGTCCATGGGTATTTCCATCATGCTGGTCGGCAATCCGCTCAAAAGCATCCGCCAGCCGGACTTTATCGATTTCGTCGCCCGCAATGTCCGCAGCAAGGTCGCGTTATTCTTGGGCATACCCGGTCCGAAAGGGAAGCAAGCTGCCCGGCTGCCGCTCAACAATAGCGAGGTGGTCGAGGCCGCCACCCAGTCGCGCGCCGAACTCAGGACGGCCATGGAGAAAATTCTGAAGCGGCTGCAGGGGCACACCTTCATTTCGTATCAGATGGAAAATAGCGGCCAAGACACGAGCACATGATGGCCCGGGCTGACGTCATGCAGGACACTCCCCAGCGGCTGGTGCCCGGACGCGAATGCGGCGAATGCAAAGTCTGCTGCGTCACGCTTTCCATCGATACGCCTGAGATTCAAAAGCTGGCCGCATCGCCGTGCCGTTACAGTCTGGGCGGCGGTTGCGATATCTATGAAAGCCGCCCGCCGGTATGCCGTGCGTTTTTTTGCGGCTGGCGCCGATCCGCAGCCTTTCCCGAAAACTGGCGGCCCGATACGTCCGGTATCTTCGCCGTGCTGGAAGCCAACAGCGATCCGCAATTCGGTCCCTTGGCGGTGGCACTGACGCTGCTGGCCGATCCCTTTGTTACCGTCAGAGATTCAGCGTTCATCGATTTTGTGGTTCGCAACCTCGGCAACAAGGTCGCGCTCTATTTGATTCTGCCGGGCCCCAAGGGCATGCAGTCGCCGCGCCTCTCGCTCAACAATCCGCTCATGACGGAAGCTGCTGCCCGCTCCCATACCGAAGTGGGCGATGTGCTGGAAGGTCTGGTGCAGCGGCTGCCGGCGCATCCACCCACCCCGCATGCCATGGATTATCGCGGCCATGACGTCAGCACCTGAATCGCCGCCGTCCGGGCCGATGGTGCCGGCACGCGCATGCGGCGAATGCCAGGAATGCTGCATCGCGCTCACCATAGACAAACCGTCCATCCAGAAGATGCCGGGCTCGGCCTGCCGCCACAGTCTTCAGGGCGGCTGCGGCGTTTATGAAAATCGCCCGGAGGTCTGCCGGGTGTTTTTTTGCGGCTGGCGGCGGCTGACGGACGTGCCCGCCGATTGGCGTCCTGACCGTTCCGGCATTCTGATCATCGGTGAATCCAACGAGCAGCCGCAGTTCCGGCCGGTGGCGCTATCCCTGTTTCTCACCGGAAATCCACTGAAGACCATAAGACGGCCGGATTTTCTGGATTTTGTCCTCCACAATATCCGGAATAAGGTTGCGCTCTATCTGATGCTGCCGGGAGGCGAAAGAATGAAATCGGCGCGCTTGCAGCTCAATCCGGCACTGGCCGGCGCGCGCTCGCGCAGCGATGTGAAAACCGTGCTGGAGCAATCGCTCAAGACACATCAGGCCCTGCCGCCAGAGCCCTATGTGATGGAATACAGTGGCCAAGATTTCAGCACATGAGCCAGGTCGAGGGCCCGCTGATCGCAGATCGCGCCTGCGGCGAATGCCAGGAATGCTGCATTGCGCCGGCTATCAACAAGCCGGAAGTACAGAAGCAACCCGGTTCGCCATGCGTTCATTCTCTGCAGGGCGGCTGCAATATCTATGAAAACCGTCCCGATCCTTGCCGCACATTTTTCTGCGGCTGGCGGCGCTCGCCGGATTTTCCCGATGACTGGCGCCCCGACCGGTCGGGCGTCATGGCGATATTGGAGATCAACGAGCTGCCGCAGTTTCAGCCTCTGGGCGCCGCCCTGAATCTGGTCGGCAATCCGCTCAAGACAATCAGGCGGCCGGACTTCCTGGATTTCGTCGCCAAGAGCCTGCGCAACAATATCGCGCTTTATCTGATGCTATCCGCCGGTCCGGGCATGCAATCGGCGCGCTTGTTGCTGAACGTTCCGCCGCTTCAGCAAGCCGCCGCGAAATCGCGCGCCGAGATGAAGACGGTGCTGGAAGAGATATTGAAGATATTGGTCGCTCATCCCACCAAGCCATACGTGATGCGTCATGATGGCCACGATGTGAGCAGTTAGGTTTGCGGAGCGCAGCCCGAAAAGTGTGGAGCGGTTTTCGGATAAGCTGCGCGACCATTAAAAAAGCGAAAGGCCCGCGTCTCGGGAGAAGCGCGGGCCTTTCCTTGATAGCTTAGAGTGGTTCGGGGAGGGGCATACCGTCCACTCTACGCCCAAGCTTTAGACGCGGAATTCGCCGAGAAAGGCTCCCGTGTAAGGGTTGATTTCCACGAAGACGGTGCGGCCGCGCCGGTTGAAACTTTTCACCACATAATGGCCGCCGCCGATGTTCAGGCGGCTTATGGCGACGCTTACTATGCCTGCATGGACGGCAATGAGCTGCCGCCGCCGCAGCCCAGCACCTATGCCTATGGGCCGCCGCCTCCGCCGCCCGTCTATTACGCGCCGCCTTATCCCGCCCCGTATCCCTATTACGGGTCGCCTTATTACGGCGCCCCGTACTACGGACCGTCTGTCCGGCTGAACTTCGGCTTTGGCGGTGGTTATGGCCGCGGTGGCTGCGGTCGTGGTGGCGGCTGGGGCCGTGGCGGCCGCCGCTGGTAATGTGGCTGCCCTTGAATCGGGATACTTTGTCATTGCACGGCCGGGCCTGTATGGTCCGGCCGTTTTCTTTTGAAGAATGAAAATGACGCTCAAAGCCAATCCCGCCAAGCTTAATCCGCTGCAACTGCGCACCCTCACTTTGCTGCAGGTTCTTGCGCAGCTGCCCCAGGCCAGCCAGGCACAAGCCGATGGCCATATCGCCATCACCGCATTCCCCCACGCCCATGGCGATCACTTTCATCTGGGCGATTTCACGGTTGCCAGCCGTGACGCCACCGGTCTGGAAAACGAGACGGTGTGGAACGCGCTCACCCGCAAGGGCATGATCCGCGCAGAATGGCCGGGCAGCATTTCCCTGACGCCGCAGGGCATCGCCTATGACACCGGCATCGCCGATGAAATTCTGCATCGTGGCGGACATCACTGAATGACGCCGAAAAAACGCCGCCGCCTTGCATTCGCCGTCGCCCTGCTTGCGGCCGGCGTGGTGCTGGCTGGCGCGATTATTTACGAGCTGGGACAGAACACCCAATATTTCCGCAGCCCCAGCGATGTCACTGCCAAAATGGTCGAGCCCGGAACCGCTTTCCGCCTGGGCGGGCTGGTGGTGGACAAGAGCGTGCATCATGGCGCCGGCGCGGATGTCACCTTCAGCGTGACCGACGGAAAAGGTGTCGTACCGGTTCAATATAATGGCGTGCTACCGGCGTTGTTCCGCGAAGGGCAGGGCATTGTGGCGCTGGGCGCGCTCAACGGCAGCGGGGCCTTTGTCGCGACCGAAGTGCTGGCCAAGCATGACGAGAAATATATGCCGCCCGAAGTGGTGGATGCCTTGAAGCGCAGTGGCCGCTGGAAGGAAGGCGGCCTGTGACCGGCGAGCTGGGTCAACTGGCGCTTTGCTTTGCCTTGGCCCTGTCGCTGGTGATGGCAGTCGCCGGGCTTACCGGCGCGCGCAGCGAGGCGGCTACCGCCCGTGCCATCGCGCATGGCGCCACCATGGGCATGCTGGTGTTTGTGGCGCTGGCTTTCGGAACGCTGACATATGCTTTCGTGACGTCGGATTTTTCGATTTCCGGCGTCGCCAGCAATTCCAACACCCTCAAGCCGCTGGTCTACAGAATCAGCGGCGTCTGGGGAAACCATGAAGGCTCGATGCTTTTATGGGTGCTGGTTCTGTCGCTTTATTCCGGCCTGGTGGCGATGCTGGGCCGTGGCGGTGAGCGGCTGACCAGCGCCGCGCTGGGTGTGCAGGGAATGCTGGCGGCGGCCTTCATCCTTTTCATCCTGTTCACGTCCAATCCGTTTTTGCGGATTGACCCGGCGCCATTTGAAGGCGCGGGCCTCAATCCGCTGCTGCAGGATCCCGGCCTGGCGATGCATCCGCCCATGCTCTACGCGGGCTATGTCGGGCTTTCGGCGTCTTTCTCTTATGCCGCTGCCGCCTTGATGGTGGGCGAAGAAGGCTGGGCCCGCGCCGCGCGGCCGCTGATGCTGTTGTCGTGGATTTTCCTGACCTGCGGCATCGCCCTGGGAAGCTGGTGGGCCTATTACGAATTGGGCTGGGGCGGCTTCTGGTTCTGGGATCCGGTTGAAAATGCCTCGCTGATGCCGTGGCTGGTGGCGACTGCGCTGCTGCATTCCGCGCTGGCGACAGAAAAAAGCGGCGCCTTCCGCACATGGAGTCTGCTGCTGGCCATTGGCGGTTTTTCCATGAGCCTGATCGGCACCTTCCTGGTGCGTTCGGGTCTGACCACATCGGTGCATTCCTTTGCGTCCGATCCTACCCGCGGCCTCTATATTCTGGCGTTGATCTTCTGCGCCATCGGCGGGGCGCTGGCGCTATTCGCCTGGCGTGCCCCCAAGCTTCAGGGCGGCGCTGCCTTCGAGGCAGTGAGCCGCGAGACCATGCTGCTGCTCAACAATGTCTTCCTGGTCGCGGCCTGCGCCTCGGTGTTTGTCGGCACGCTCTATCCGATGGTGTTGGATGCGATGGGCCGGGACAAGATTTCCGTCGGCCCGCCTTATTATGTCGCGACCTTCGCGCCGATTTTCTTCGCGCTGCTTTTGCTGGTGCCGCTGGGTCCGATGCTGGGCTGGCGCCGTGGCAACCTGAAAGAAGTGCTGCGCGCATTGGCGCCGGCCCTCGGGCTTGCGGTCATAGCGGCGCTGGTGGTGCTGCTTGTCGCGTCTCCGCGTTTTCTGACCGGCGCGCTGGCCTTCGCCATGGCGGGCTGGCTGATCGGCGCCAGCTTGCTTGATGTGCTAAGGCGCAGGGGCGCCCGCGCCAGCGCATTCGCCGCTGCTCTGGCGCATGCCGGTCTGGGCGTGACGCTGATGGGTGTTGCCGGCACCACCTTGTGGCGCAGCGAAGCGCTGGTGGTTGTTGGCCCCGGCGAGTTGATGCATGTCGGTCCCTATACGTTGCGCTTTGACGGCGTCACCCAGCGCCAGGGTTCTGATTATCGCGCCAGCCGCGCCCATATCGCGCTGATGAGCGGCGACCAGGTGAAGAGCGTAATGACGCCGGAACAGCGCATCTATCCGGCCGACGGACAGGATGTCTCCGTCACCGCCATCCGTACCACCGGTTTTCAGGATCTTTATCTGGCGCTGGGCGACAATCGCGGCGATGGCCGCTGGACCATTCGCGCCTATGTCAGTCCGCTGGCGCCCTTCATCTGGCTGGGCGGATTGGTGATGGGTCTGGGTGGCATGCTCAGCCTGTGGGGGCGGTTACGCGTGCGCGCCACGCTGCCGGCCACCGCTGCGCAGCCGGCCGAATGAAACGCGTCCTCTTTCTTCTGCTGCTGCTTGCCGCGCCCGCGTTTTTTTCCATTGCGCCGATCCCGGCGCGGGCAGCGCCTGCGCCCGGCACTTTTTCCGATCCAGCGATGGAGGCGCGCGCCCGCAATCTGCAGCGCCAGTTGCGTTGTCTGGTTTGCCAAGGCGAAAGCATCGATGAATCGCACGCGCCGCTGGCGGAGGAACTGCGTCAGCTGGTGCGCCAGCAAATGGTGGAAGGCCGCTCCGACCGCCAGATCCAGGAGTTCCTTACGGCCCGCTACGGCAATTACATTTTGATGCGGCCGCCCGTCGAAGCGGACACCTATTTTCTCTGGGCCGCGCCGTTCTTGGTCTTGATCGTGGCGGGCGGGGTCGCCATTTTTGTGATAAGCAAGGCACGCAAAGCGGCGCCTTCCGACCCGCTGTAATACTTCATTTTTTTAATAATCTGGATAGAAATCCGCAATGATGCGGATATATCGTCTCGCAGGGCTTGGTCCGGCGGGCAGATCCGGGACCACAAGGAGCGAACATGCAGACCCAAAACCCGCAGAACACCCCTGCCAGCCCCCGCAAGCCGGGCCGGCACAGCCGGTTGCTGGCCATGAGTTCGGCGGCCGCCATCGTGGTGGTGGGTTTGGGCGCTTTCGCGCTGATGCCGCCCGCGCGTCAGATCGCCGATCACCGGGCGGTTGAACTCGCCGCCAATGAGACCACCAGCCGCGCCGCGCCGCCGCGCATGCTAGAAAATTCCTCACCCTTCAGCTTCGCCGATCTGGTGGAGCGCGTCAGTCCGGCAGTGGTGACCATCACCTCCGAGACCATGAGCGCCGGCGGTGGAGGCAACAGCGATGACCTCGACGTTCCCGACAATGTGCCGGCGCCGTTCCGCGATCTGTTCAATCAGTTCCAGCGCCAGCAGCAGAACCAGCCGCCGCGCAAGGAGATCAGCGCCGGCTCCGGCTTCCTGATCGACAAGACTGGACTGATCGTCACCAACAACCATGTGATCGACGCCAGCAAGAAAATCACGGTCAAGCTGCCCGATGGGCGCAGCTTCACCGCCAAGCTGATCGGCACCGATCCCGCCACCGACATCGCCCTGATCAAGATCACCAGCGACAAACCGCTGCCCATGTTGGAATTCGGCAATGATCGCGGTTTGCGCGTTGGCGACTGGGTGGTTGCGGTCGGCAATCCCTTCGGCCTGTCCAATTCGGTGACCGCGGGCATCGTTTCGTCCATCGGCCGCGATATCGGCGCCGGCAACTATAACGACTTCATCCAGATCGATGCGCCGATCAATCGCGGCAATTCGGGCGGCCCGACCTTTGACCTGCGCGGTCAGGTGATTGGCATGAACTCGATGATCTTCTCGCCGTCTGGCGGCAGCGTTGGTATCGGCTTCGCCATTCCGGCCAGCACCATCCATGACGTGGTGGCGCAGCTTCAGGCGCATGGCCGCGTCGCGCGCGGTTATCTGGGCGCGGAAATCCAAAGCATCACGCCCGAGATCGCCTCTTCGCTGGGCCTGAAAGAGCCCAAGGGCGCCATCGTCGCCAATGTTGTGCCCAATGGCCCGGCCGCCAAGGCGGGCTTTGAGCAGGGTGACGTCGTCACCGCGATTGACGGCAAGGCGGTTGAGGATTCGCGCGATCTGTTTCGCCGTGTCGCCAGCGCCATCGCTGGCAGCAGCGCCGATTTCTCGATTGAACGCCAGGGCCAGAGCAAAACCGTCAAGGTGCTGATTGGTGCGCGCCCCGATGAAAAGGTGGCATCCAACGCGCCCGCCACGCCCAGCGCTCCGTCTGCATCGGCTACCGCCATGGGCCTGGGTCTCACTGCGGTGACGCCGACCGCGCGCAGGACCTACAACCTGCCTGAATCCGTCAACGGTGTACTGATTACCAAGGTCGATCCTGCCAGCGACGCCGCCGACAAGGGTCTGTCTCCCGGCGATGTCGTGATGAAGGTCGGCAGCCGTGTGGTGAAGACGCCGCAAGATGTACAGGCCGGTGTGGCCGAAGCCACCAAGGGCGGGCGCAAGAGCGTGCTGCTGCTGGTGGCAAGCCAAGGCAACTCGCGCTTCGTTGCCGTTGATATTGGTGCGTGAAGATTTCTCGGGCGGAGGGGTGAAAATCCCCGCCGTCTGGCCCCCCGCGCTGGTGGTGCAGCCTGTCCCCCCAGCTCGCCGCCGGCGCGGACCCTATTTGGATGAAAGAGGACCCCCTGCATGCGCATTCTCGTTGTTGAGGACGATCTGGAAGCCCAGCGTTATCTGGTTCAAGGCCTGAAAGAGTCGGGGCATGTGGTTGACGATGCCTCGGATGGCGATCTGGGCCTCTCCCTGGCGCTGTCGCGTCCTTACGATGTCGCGATCATTGATCGCATGTTGCCCAAGATGGACGGGTTGGGCGTGGTGGCCGAGATGCGCGAGCACGGCAACACCATCCCGGTGCTTTTTCTCTCCGCCCTCTCCGAAGTGGATGACCGGGTGAAGGGCCTCAAGGCCGGCGGCGACGATTATCTCACCAAGCCGTATGCCTTTGTCGAATTGCTGGCGCGTGTGGATGCCCTGATGCGCCGCCGCTCGCCGGTGACGGTGAAGACCCAGCTTTCGGTCGGCGATCTGCATCTGGATTTGTTAACGCGCGCCGCCAAGCGGGGCGACCAGACCATCGATCTTCAGCCGCGCGAATTCCGCCTGCTGGAATACTTAATGCGCCATGCCGGCCAGGTGGTGACCCGCACCATGCTGCTGGAAAGCGTGTGGGAGTATCACTTCGACCCCCAGACCAATGTGATCGACGTCCATATCTCGCGCCTGCGCGCCAAGATCGACAAGGGTTTCGACACGCCCCTGCTGCATACGATCCGCGGCGCGGGCTATATGATACGGGCGCGATGAGCGCCGGCCGGGGGAGGGGATGACCCGGGCCACGCTTCGTCTGGTTCGCACCCAGGCGTTCCGCATTGTGCTTGTCTATGTCGTGCTGTTCGCCTTTTCGGTGAGCGCGCTGCTGTTCTTCACCTATTGGAACACGCGCCGCACCATGGATGCCCAGGCCGATCAGATCATCGAAGCCGAGATCACCGGCCTGAACGAGCAGTATCAGCGTCTGGGCATACGTGGTCTGGACGAAAGCGTACGCAACCGTTCGCTGCATCCTGGCCAGGCGCTTTACATCCTGGCCGACGACCAGCACCGCTATTTGTCCGGCAATCTGGATTCCTGGCCCGGGGTCCGGCCCGAGACCGGAAATTTCGTGGAATTCGATTACGAACGCCGGGTGAATGGCATGCCGGAAACGCGGCGCGCCCGTGGCCAGCTTTTTCCGCTTCAGACTCCGTCGGGTGATTTCTATCTGCTGGTGGGCGAGGATGTGCATGACCGCGATCTCACCCAGCGCATGTTCACCACCACCCTGCCATGGACCATGGGCCTGATCCTGGCCTTCGGTTTGCTGGGCGGTGCCCTGATGAGCCGCAACATGCTGGCGCGGCTGGACTCGATCAATCGCACCTCGGGCGAGATCGTGGCCGGCAACCTTGCCCGCCGGGTGCCGGTTTCCGGCGCCCAGGATGAATTCGATGTGCTGGCGGAAAATCTCAACCGCATGCTGGACCGTATTGAACGGCTGATGAAGGGCCTGCGCGAAGTCACTGATTCTGTGGCGCATGACCTGCGCACGCCGCTCAACCGCTTGCGCCAACGGCTGGAGCAATCCCAGGCGCGACTGGCCGCGTCCGGTGCCGACACCACCGAGATGGACCGCGCCATCGCCGAAACCGATCAGTTGATTGGCACCTTCAATGCACTCTTGCTGATTGCCGAAACCGATGCCGGCACGGCGCGGGGCGCCATGTCGCCGCTTGATCTGGCCTCTGTAGCCGCCGACATCTGCGAATTGTATGAGCCGCTGGCGGAAGAAAAGAATGTCAGCCTGACCCTTGCCGCACCCTTCGGGCTGCATGGCAATGATACGGTGATCGAAGGCAATCGCAGCCTGGTTTCCCAGGCGCTGGCCAATCTGGTGGACAATGCGCTTAAATATACCCCGCCGGGCGGGCGGGTGACGGTGCGGCCGGCCATGAGTTTCCAGGGCGTCGATCTTTGCGTCGCCGATACCGGCCCTGGCATTCCACCCGAGGAACGGCCGCGTGTGGTGGAACGCTTTGTGCGGCTGGAAGCCAGCCGTCATTCCCCCGGCACGGGCCTGGGCCTGTCGCTGGTTCAGGCGGTGGCGCATTTCCACAATGCGGAATTGATTCTGGAAGACAATGAGCCGGGGTTGCGGGCGATTTTACGCTTCCCGCGCCCGATGCAGCGCCTGACCCCGCCCGGCGCCTACAAAGTGCCGCAAATTACATCCCGCGCAGCCGCCGAATAGATTACAAATCTGGGCGATGTCAGCCCTCCACATTCCCCCTCTGCCGTTTGACGCCGCGCGTGTCGCCCGCGGCTTTGAAGCGTTGGCAGAAAAGGGCTTCACGCCGCCGGACGAGCAAGCCCGCGCGCTTCTGGCCGGGGCTTTCGGCAGCAGCCCGTTCCTTCTGCGCCTGGCGCTGCGGGAAACCGAAACCCTCGCCGCCTATTTTACCGCCGGTCCCGATACGCTTTTGACCGAGGTCCTCGCCTTGGCGCTGTCGGCTTTCGCCGATGAGAGTGAGGCGATGGCGTCGCTCCGCCGCGCCAAACGCCGCGCCGCGCTGGTGATCGCGCTGGCCGATATCGGCGGCTGGGAGTTGATGCGGGTGACCGCTGCGCTCAGCGAATTTGCCGATGCCTGCGTGCAGGGCGCTTTGCGTTTCCTGCTGGCGCGCATGGCGGCTGAGCATGGCTTGCCAGAAAAAGATGGCGCCAAGCTGGAAGCCACTACCGGCCTGACGGTTCTGGCCATGGGCAAGTGGGGCGCCCATGAGCTCAACTATTCCAGCGATATCGACTTGGTGGTGTTTTACGACGAGGAGCGGTTTCCGTTTCAGCGGTTGGGCGATCCGCGCGGTGCAGCGGTGGACCTGGTGCGCGGGCTGGTCAAGCTCATCGCCGAAACCACCTCCGACGGCTATGTCTTCCGGGTGGATTTGCGCCTGCGGCCCGATGCCGGCGTGACGCAAGTGGCGATCTCAATCGGTGCGGCCTTGGACTATTACGAAAGTCAGGGTCAGAACTGGGAGCGCGCCGCTATGATAAAGGCGCGGCCCTGTGCCGGCGATCCCCAGACCGGTGCGGATTTTATAAAATCCATCGCCCCCTTCATCTGGCGGCGCAATCTGGACTTCGCGGCGATTGAAGACATTCAATCCATCAAGCGGCAGATTCATGCCCATGGCGGTCATTCCGAAGTCGTGGTGGCGGGTCACAACATCAAACTCGGGCGCGGCGGCATCCGCGAGATCGAGTTTTTCGCCCAGACCCAGCAATTGATCCTGGGCGGGCGCAACCCACTTTTGCGCAGTCCGGCAACTTTGCGGACACTGGGGATTTTGCAAGCCCAAGACATCATCACGGTCCAGGCGGCAGAGGATATGCGGCGTTGCTATCTGTATCTGCGCACGTTGGAACACCGGCTGCAGATGGTGGACGACCAGCAAACCCATCGTATGCCCGAAAACGCCGAAGGCCTGGACCACATCGCTTGCTTCATGGGCTATGACGACAGACACGCGTTCGAGGCGGAATTCGTCGCGGTGCTGGAAACTGTGCAGGGCCATTATGCCCGGCTGTTTGAGCGCGAACCGCAACTGACCGACGCGCGCGGCAATCTGGTTTTTACCGGCGTCGAGGACGATCCGGAAACCCTTTCCACCTTGTCGGCGATGGGATTCAAAGACGCGTCGCATGCCTCCGGCGCCATTCGCGGCTGGCATCATGGCCGTATCCGCCCCATGCGCTCTGCCAGGGCGCGTGAATTGCTGACCAAGCTGATGCCGGCCATCCTGGGCGCATTGGCGGCGACGCCCGATCCGGACGCCGCCTTCGCCCAGTTCGACCGATTTCTTTCCGGTCTGCCGTCGGGGGTGCAGCTTTTCTCTCTGTTCCTGGCGCGGCAGGAATTTTTGGGGCTGCTGGCGCGGGTGCTGGGATCGGCGCCGCGCCTGTCCGTCCATCTGGCACGTAATCCTTCCACCCTGGATGCACTGCTGGATGCCGAGTTTCTGGAAAGCCTGCCCTCACGGGCGCAGTTGGACGACGCTTTCGCCAAGCGGCTGACCGGCAGCTATGAAGACATGCTGGATACGGCGCGGCGCTTTGCCCGGGAGCAGATTTTCCGGGTCGGTGCGCAGATCGTGGAAGGCACAGCTTCAGCCGATCAAGCGGGGCCCGCACTCACCCATATTGCCGAAGCCATTATCGCCGGTCTTCTGCCCAAGGTGGAGGATGAACTGGCGGCTGCGTCGGGGCGTGTGCCGGGCGCCGGCTTTGCCGTCATCGCCCTGGGTAAGCTGGGCGGGTTTGAGATGACCGCCAGTTCCGATCTCGATCTGGTGTTCATCTATGATGTGCCGGACGGCGTGGAAGCTTCCGACGGCGCCAAACCCTTGCCGCCGTCGCTTTACTTCCAGCGGCTGGGGCAGCGCCTGATCGCAGCCCTCACCACACCCACCGGCGCCGGTACTTTGTATGAAGTCGATATGCGGCTGCGCCCCACCGGCAACAAGGGCCCGGCGGCGGTGAGCCTGAAATCCTTTGCCGATTACCATGCCAGCGAAAGCTGGACCTGGGAGCATATGGCGTTGACGCGCGCCCGCACCGTGGCGGGACCGGATGGTCTACGCCGCCGTGTCGAAGAAGAAATCCGCCGCCGTCTTGCCACCAAACCGGATCCGAAAAAAATTCTGACCGATGTGCGCGATATGCGCACCAAGCTGGAAGCAAGCTATCCCGGCCACAATATCTGGGATCTGAAATATGCGCCGGGCGGGATGATGGATATCGAATTCATCGCCCAGACCATGCAATTGCTCCATGCTCATGCACAGCCGCAGATCCTGGACACCAACACCATCGCGGTGCTGGACAGGCTGGCACAAGCGGGTCTGCTGAACCCTGCTGATGCCGCCCTACTCAGGGGCGCGGCCGGTTTGGAGCAGGCGCTGACCCAGACCCTGCGCATCGCGCTGGACGAAACCTTGAAAGCGGAAGAAGCCACGCCCGCCTTGAAGGAGCTGTTGGCGCGTGCCGGCGGGGCCGCGGATTTCACGGCCCTGGAACAGCGCCTGCGGGAGTCACAAATCGCGGTTAGGGACTTTTTCACCCGGCTGGTAAGCGAGGCTTGAAGTCGGGCGGGGCTTGAGCGATAACCCCCGCCTTCGACTGGAGTGCGGGCGTAGCTCAGGGGTAGAGCATAACCTTGCCAAGGTTAGGGTCGACGGTTCGAATCCGTTCGCCCGCTCCAAGTCTCTAAGTAAAATCAATGACTTAGCGTCATTGTCTTTATTTAAATCCCCCAAAAAGGTAATATACGGATCGTAAACGGATTTTCCCGTTTAGGGGGCGTATATGCCAATAGATCTAGTGGGTAGGGCTTCCGCCCAAAAACGGTCATCCGCCAAGGTTTTGGAGGCGAAAACCTTCAGGGATGGGGCGATCTACCTCTACCGCCGGTCCGACTACAAAAAGCCGACCTG
>CANJIS010000004.1 GCA_947474565.1 Alphaproteobacteria bacterium | reverse complement strand
CCGCAACCGACCCGCCCTGCGAAAGCACAATCTCCGCCTCCCGCAGCTTGCCAATAACTTCATCAGGCTGATGCCTGCGGCCCATTCCAAATCTCCCTCCAAGGTTCCAATATGATAGTCCCTGGACCACTTGGAAGGGGGCAGATCACTCAGTGGGGGCCGATCAGTGAGGCCGAGAGACTAAGACGCGGTAA
The DNA here is from genome assembly GCA_947474565.1 of Alphaproteobacteria bacterium. Classification (GTDB taxonomy): domain Bacteria; phylum Pseudomonadota; class Alphaproteobacteria; order Micropepsales; family Micropepsaceae; genus Rhizomicrobium. The sequence continues at coordinate 144,120 of CANJIS010000004.1, read as the reverse complement.
ACGGGCGTTAGCCTTAATCGCTAAGAACCGTTAGGCGTGGTGAATAAAGTCTGAACGAACGGCGCGCGAAAGTCACGAAACCGTGTCATTCCCGAGTAAGCGGGAAACCAGCATGACGAACTGGATGCCCGCTTTCGCGGGCATGACAAAAAGGAAGTTAGCGCGTCCTCTGTCCGAACAAGACTTTCTTCTGTTCATCGCTCATGGGCTTACGCAATTCAGCCCCCACTTCCATGCCGCGCTTGACGGCGGAACGCTTCATCAGCCGCGCATACCAGGCAGCGAGATGGGGAAATTCATCCAGCGCCTGGAAGCGGGTGGAAGACTTGACCCAACTCAAGCAGGCCATGTCGGCGATGGAATAGGCGCCGGCCAGGAATTTGCGGGCGGCCAGCCGCTTGTTCATCACCCCGAACAGGCGATGCACCTCATCGGCGTAACGCTTCTTGGCGTAGGGCACGTCTTGCTTGGCATAGGTGATGAAATGATTGGCCTGGCCGGCCATGGGCCCCAGCCCGCCCACCTGCCAAAACAGCCATTCCTCCACCGCCACGCGCTGGCGTTCGTCCCTGGGATAGAATTTGCCGGCCTTGCGGGCGAGATACTGCATGATCGCCCCGGACTCGAAGACCGAGATCGGTTTTCCGCCCGGACCCTTGGGGTCGATAATCGCCGGCATGCGGTTGTTGGGCGAGATTTTGAGGAAGGCGGGGGCGAATTGCTCCCCGGCGCCGATATTCACCGGCTTCACCTCATAAGGGAGCTTCAGCTCTTCCAGAAGGATGCTGATCTTATGGCCGTTGGAGGTGGGCCAGTAATAAAGCGCGATGGGGGCGGCTTTGGAACGCTTGGCTTTGACGGGGGCTTTGCGGGATTTGGGGGGCATGGGGGCTCTGCTGAATGAGGGCCCCGATGTTTTACGCCCGTCCTATTGCACTGCAATAGGCCCAGGGGATGTCACCAAAACGGGCTTGGCCGCGGTACCCTTTCGGATGACCGCGGCCTTTGCCTTGTTCATCGGTTACATCCTGAAAAGTACCAGAAGGTATCCGTGAAGCTTAGATTGACGTGAAGTCAATCCGCCTTAATTACTTCTTCTTCTTCTTCTTGGCGGTCTTCTTCTTCGCAACCTTCTTAGCCTTTTTCTTCGCAGCCATGTTCAACTCCTCTAGCGTTTGTTTGGTCTGAGGCGACTCGGTCACCCCCCAAAACGTCATCAATATGAAAGACTTGCATTTGGTAATGCAACTCTGCCTTGACTTTCGAAAATGGTCGATTTTCGAGAAATTGATAAAACCCTTGATTTTAAAGGGCCAGATCAATCATTCTGTATACGGATGAAAAATCGCTATTTTGAATCGCAAAAATGCATTTTGTGCATTTTTGTGCGAATCACCCCTCATCGGGGAGATTGAGTCGCTTCTTGAGAGCGGCGTTGACGGCACCGGGATTGGCCTTGCCCCCCGTCTGCTTCATCACCTGACCGACGAACCAGGCGGCGAGTTTCGGTTTGGCCTTCACCTCTTCGACCTTGTCGGGGTTGGCGGCGATCACCGCTTCGATGGCGGCATCGATGGCGCCGGTGTCGGTGACCTGACGCAACCCGCGCGCTTCCACCACCTGACGGGGATCACCACCCTCGGTCCAGACGATATACAGGAGATCCTTGGCGATCTTTCCGGAGATGGTGCCATCCGCGACCATTGTCACGATCGCGTTGTTCGCGGCTGCACTCACCGGAACATCGGCGATGGTGAGGCTGTCACGGTTCAGGCGGCCCAGAATTTCGTTGTTCAGCCAATTGGCGGCGGCTTTGGCGTCCACGCCCTTGGCCAATGCCTCGTAATAGTCAGCCAATTCCCGTTCCGCCACCAGAACCGAGGCGTCGTAAGGGGTTAAGCCAAACGCGACAAAGCGGGCGCGCTTCTCATCCGGCAGTTCTGGCAGGGATTTTTTGATTGTCTCGACCCAGGCGGCGTCCAATTCGAGGGGAAGCAGGTCGGGATCAGGGAAATAGCGGTAGTCATGCGCCTCTTCCTTGGAGCGCATCGAGCGGGTCTCGTTCAATTTGCTGTCGAACAAGCGGGTTTCCTGTTTGATCGTGCCGCCGCCTTCGATGATCTCCACCTGGCGGCGGGCTTCGTATTCCACAGCCTGGGCGACAAAGCGCATCGAGTTGACGTTCTTGATCTCGCAGCGCGTACCGAGGTGCTTGAAGCTGCCATCGGCGCGGAATTTGTCATAGCCGCCCACCTTGCACACCGAGACATTGACGTCGGCGCGCATGGAGCCTTCGTCCATATTGCCGTCGCAGGTTCCCAGATAGCGCACGATGGCCCGGAGTTTGCGCAAAAAAGCGGCAGCCTCCTCGGAAGAGCGCATATGCGGCTTGGTGACAATCTCCATCAGGGCGATGCCCGAGCGGTTCAAATCGACATAGGAGTTGTCGGGGCTCTGGTCATGCAGGCTTTTGCCGGCGTCCTGCTCCAGATGCAGGCGTTCGATCCCCACCAGGACGGAGCTGCCATCCTTGAGATCGATAAAGACCTCGCCCTCGCCCACGATGGGGTTCTGGAACTGGCTGATTTGATAGCCCTGGGGCAGATCAGGGTAGAAGTAGTTCTTGCGGTCGAAAATGCTTCGCAGGTTGATCTTCGCCTTGAGCCCCAGCCCGGTGCGGACCGCCTGTTCCACGCACTTCTCATTGATCACCGGCAGCATGCCGGGCATGCCGGCATCGACGAAGCTCACCTGATTGTTGGGTTCGGCCCCGAATTCGGTGGACGCGCCGGAGAACAGCTTGGAATTGGATGAGACCTGGGCATGGACTTCCATGCCGATGACAATTTCCCAGTCGCCGGTCTGGCCTTTAATGATCTGTGCTGCGGTCGAAGAAGAAGTGGGGCTCATGCCGCCCTCCACCAATTGGCGGGTTTATGATTGAACGCGGCGGCCTGTTCGATAGCCAGGCCGGCGCGCAGGATGGTGGCTTCGTCAAAGGCCTTGCCGATCAGCTGAAGCCCCAGCGGCAGACCGTTGGCGGTAAGACCGGCGGGAACGGCCAGACCCGGCAGGCCGGCCAGATTCACCGTCACGGTGAAGACGTCGTTCAGATACATCGCCACCGGATCGTCGCTCTTGTCGCCCACGGCAAAGGCCGGACCCGGCGTGGCGGGGGTGAGGATGACGTCGCACTTCTTGTACACCTCGGTGAAATCCCGGGCGATGAGCGTGCGCAGCTTCTGGGCGCGGGCGTAATAAGCGTCGTAATAGCCCGCCGACAACACATAAGTGCCAATCAGGATGCGGCGCTGCACTTCCAAACCGAAACCTTCGGCGCGGCTTTTTTCATACAGGCTGGTGATGTCACGCACGCCCTTGGCGCGATGGCCGAAGCGGACGCCGTCATAGCGGGCCAGATTGGACGAGGCTTCCGCAGGCGCCACGATGTAATAGGTGGGCAACGCATATTTGGTGTGCGGCAGGGAGATTTCCATGATCTCGGCACCCTGCGCCTTCAACCATTCCGCGCCCTTGTCCCACAGCGCGGCGATTTCCGGCGGCGCGCCATCCATGCGGTATTCTTTCGGGATGCCGACCTTCAGGCCCTTGATGCCGCCTTCCAGCAGCTTCTCGTAATCGGGCACCGGGATATCCACGCTGGTGGAATCCTTGGGGTCAATGCTGGCCATGCTTTTGAGCAGGATGGCGGCGTCGCGCACCGTCTTGGTCATGGGGCCCGCCTGATCGAGCGACGAGGCGAACGCCACGATGCCCCAGCGCGAGCAGCGGCCATAGGTCGGCTTCAGGCCAACGGTGCCGGTAACCGCGGCGGGCTGACGGATGGAGCCGCCGGTATCGGTGCCGGTAGCGGCCAGACACAGATTGGCGGCGACGGCGGCGGACGAGCCGCCGGATGAGCCGCCCGGCACCAGCTTGGAATTGGAATTCTTCGCCATCCAGGGATTGAAGACCGGACCATGAGCGCTGGTCTCATTCGACGAGCCCATGGCGAATTCGTCCATGTTGGTCTTGCCCAGCATCACCGCGCCGGCGTCCCACAAATTCTGGGTGACCGTGGATTCGTAGGGCGGCACGTAGTTGCCCAGGATGTTGCTGCCCGCGGTGGTGCGCACGCCTTTTGTGCAGAACAGATCCTTGATCGCCAGCGGCAAACCTTCGAGGGCGCCGCCTTCACCTTTGGCCAGCCGCGTATCGGAAGCGCGCGCCATCTCTAGCGCCTTTTCCGGCGTCTCGGTGACATAGGCGTTGAGGGGGCGGGCTTCTTCCACCGCCTTCACAAGAGCGGTGGTCAATTCCAGGGACGAGATTTTCTTGGCCTTCAGCGCATCGCGGGCGGAGGCCAGAGTGAAGTCGGTCATTCCACCACCTTCGGGACAACAAAGAAGGTGCTTTCATGCTCGGGGGCATTCTTCATCAATTCTTCGGCCACGCCGCCGTCATTGACCACATCGGCGCGCCATTTCAGCTTTTGCGCCACCACCGAGGTCATGGCGGGCACGTCCGCCACATTCACTTCGTTCAGCATCTCGACCCAGTTGAAAATGCCGTTGAGTTCCCCAGCCAGGGGTTCGAGTTTTTCAGCCGGAACGGCAAGCCGGGCCAGGCCCGCAATGCGCCGCACCGTGTCCTTGTCGACGGACATGTATAGGTCCCGATCTGTTCGAAAATGCAGGGCTTTGCTAGCAATGACCGCCCAAACAGGCAAGATAAAGAGGACTGGCAGGGAAAAGGGACGGACTTCATGGCGGTTGTAGACATAGCCGCCCTGAGCTTGCCTTCGGGCCAAAGGCTTTTGGGCCTGGACCTTGGGGAAAAGACCATTGGACTGGCCCTGACCGACCGGTTGCTGACGGTGGCCACCCCTTTCGACACCCTGAAACGGGGCAAATTCGGCCAGGATGCCGCCCGGCTGGACATTATAATAAGTGAGCAGGGCGTGGGCGGGCTGGTGGTGGGCCTGCCCCTGAATATGGATGGTTCCGACGGACCGTCGGCACAATCGGCCCGGGCTTTTGGCCGCAACTGGGCGACCCATTCCCCCCTGCCCCTGATGTTCCAGGATGAGCGGCTTTCCACCGCCGCCGTCACCCGCACCCTGTTGGAAGCCGATACCTCGCGCAAACGGCGCGGCGAAGTGGTGGACAAGATGGCGGCTGGCTACATCCTGCAACTGGCGCTGGACCGGCTGAGGTTGCAGCGGTGAGTGACACGTTATCTCGTGAAGAGCGGCCTGCCCGCTTCCGCTGGCTGCCGCCCGGATTGCGGCCACCGCCCGGTCCAAACAATGACGTGATGATCTGGCGGCAAGAAAAGATTTTCCTGCTGGTTGGCGTTGCCGCGCTGTTCGCCGGCTTTGACATGAACATTTATGGATTGGCGGTGCCGCAGATTCAGGCCGGGCTGCATATTCCCGAAAACCAGATCGCACCCACCGTCTCGATTTTCCGCATGGCCGCCTTTGTGGCGCTGTTCATTGCCGCTTCCGCTGATCTGGTGGGGCGGCGCAAGCTTCTGCTGTTCACCATCTTCGGCCAGGCGCTGTTCACCTTCGCCACCGCCTTCGCCGCCAACTATGAGCAATTCGTCGCCGCGCAATTGGCGACCCGCATCTTCGGCTATTCCGAAGAGATGCTTTGTTTTGTGGTGATCGCCGAGGAAATGGCGGCGGGCGCGCGCGGCTGGGCCAACGGCACCCTGGGCGCGCTGAGTTATCTGGGCGCGGGGTTCGCTTCGCTGGCCTTTCTCAGCATCAATGTCATCCCGTTCGGCTGGCGGGCCCTGTATGTGATCGGCGCGTTGCCGTTGTTCCTGGTGGCGTGGCTACGGCGCAATCTGCCAGAAACCAGCCACTTCGCCGCCCAGGAAAAAGTAGAGAGCACCCGTTCCAAATGGACGGAGACACTGTCTCTTCTGTCCGAAATGCTGCGCGAGCACCCCAGACTTTTGGCCACCATCTTCATCATGGCCGCAGCCTTCGGCTTCGGCATTGCGCCGGCTTCGGTTTTGTCCGCCGCCTATCTGCAAAATGTGCTGCACTACTCACCGTTGGATGTGAATCTGGTTTTCATTCCCGGTGGGCTGATCGGATTGGCACTAACCGTGCGCGCCGGTCATCTCTCGGACCGGCTGGGACGCAAGGCTCTCACCATCGGGGTTGTGGGACTGGGCGGCGCTGCCTTTGGTGTTTTTTACAGCGGCATTGGCGGCTGGCTGGTGCCGCCGGTCTGGGCGCTGGCCTTTTTTGGATTTCTTTGCGGCGATGCCCTGGTGTCGGGCTATGCCATCGAGATCATGCCCACCCGTTACCGCGCCACCGTTTCGGGCTTGCGCTATCTGGTGAATATTGGCGCGGGGGCGTTCAGCCTGTTGCTGGAAGGCCGTTTGTACGACCATTTCCACGCCCATGGCCCGGCCGTGCAGCTGCTGCTCTGCTCCATGCCTATCGCCATGCTGGCCATGCTTTTCCTGCCCGAACCGGCGGGAAAAAAGCTGGAGGACATATCCGCTTAACCGATCCTGTAAGCTTCGCTTGCGGGGTGCTGATTCCCCCTCTATAAGGCCCGCTTTAATGACATCCGCGTCCGCTTCCCCGATCCTTAAATCGAGCCACTTGCTCGGGATCGAAGGAATTTCTGCGCCGGAAGTCACCGCCCTCCTGGATCTGGCCGAGACGTATGCCGCGCTGAACCGCGGCGCCAACAAAAAGGTTGCGCTGCTCAAGGGCCGCACCCTGGTCAATCTGTTCTTCGAGGCTTCCACCCGCACCCAAAGCAGTTTCGAGCTGGCGGGCAAGCGCATGGGCGCGGACGTTCTGAATATGAGCGTCAAAACCTCTTCGGTCTCGAAGGGCGAAACGCTGATCGATACCGCCGCCACCCTGAACGCCATGCGCCCCGACATTCTGGTGGTGCGTCATCACGACAGCGGCGCGGCCGAACTTCTGTCCCGCAAGCTGGATTGCAGCGTGGTCAATGCCGGGGACGGCCAGCATGAACATCCCACCCAGGCATTGCTCGATGCTTTGACCATCCGGCGGCGGCGCGGGAGCTTCAATGGTCTGACCGTGGCAATCTGCGGCGACATCCTGCATTCCCGCGTGGCGCGCTCCAATATTCGCCTTCTGTCCCTGATGGGCGCGCGGGTCCGCTTGATCGCACCGGGTACGTTGCTGCCCGCCCAGGCCGACCGCTTTGGTGTGGAAGTTTTCACCGACATGCGCGCCGGGCTGGCCGGGGTGGACATTGTGATGATGCTGCGCTTGCAGCTGGAGCGGATGACCGGCGCCTTTGTGCCGTCTACCCGCGAATATTTCCGCTTCTATGGTTTGGATCGCGAGAAGCTCTCCTTCGCCAAGCCAGGTGCGCTGGTGATGCATCCCGGCCCGATGAACCGGGGCGTGGAGATCGCGTCCGATATCGCCGACGATATGGAAGTGAGCCTGATTGCCGAACAGGTGGAAATGGGTGTCGCCATCCGCATGGCGGTTCTCGACGCACTCTCAAGAGGTATGAAATGAACGGGCGGCGCATCGCATTCCGCAACGCGCGCCTGATCGATCCGGCCTCTGGCCTGGATGCCAAGGGCGGCTTGCTGGTTGAAAATGGCCGCATCGCCGATATCGGCCCGCGCCTGTTCAACGATGCCGACAAGAATGATCCCGAGATTATTGACTGCCGCGGGCTTGTGCTGGCCCCGGGCTTGATCGACTGCCGCGTCTTTACTGGCGAGCCGGGCGCGGAGCATCGCGAAAGCCTGCAATCGGCCAGCGAAGCAGCGGCGGCGGGCGGCGTCACCACCATGGTCACAATGCCCAATACCGATCCAGTGATTGACGAGCCGTCGCTGGTGGATTTCCTCAAGCGCCGCGCCGCCGCAACCGCAAAGGTTCGCGTCGCCCCGATGGCGGCGCTGACCCGCAAGCTGGCCGGCGAAGTCATGACCGAAATCGGCCTTTTGAAAGAAGCCGGCGCGGTGGCCTTCACCGACGGCGACCGCACAGTCGCAAATGCGCGCGTGATGCGCCGCGCCTTAAGCTATGCCGCCACCTTCGACACGCTGGTGGTCGGTCATGCCGAAGACCCCGACCTGACGCAGGGCGCGGCGATGACCGAAGGCGAGTTCGCCACCCGCATGGGATTGCCGGCAGGGCCCGCACTGGCGGAGGCGATCATCGCGGAACGTGACATACGACTGGTGGAGTTGACCGGCGCGCGATATCACTTCGGCCAGATTTCCACCCGCGCCAGCCTGGAGGTCATTGCTGCCGCCAAGGCGCGCGGGCTGCCGATCACGTGCGGCGTCTCTGCCCATCATCTGGCGCTGAACGAGCTGGATGTCGGGCTTTATTACACCTTCCGCAAGGTCAAGCCTCCGTTGCGCTCGGAAGATGATCGCGCCGCGATGGTGGAAGGCGTCGCCAGCGGCGTGATCGATGTCATCGTTTCCAGCCATGAACCGCAGGGCGCGGATACCAAGCGCCAGCCTTTCGGCGCCGCCGCTTTCGGCACGGTTGGTCTTGAGACGCTGTTGCCGGTTGCACTGAGCGTGCATCACAACGGCCATGCCAGCCTGAGCCATGTGCTGAAGGCGCTGACATCAACCCCTGCCCGCGTGCTGGGACTGAATGCGGGCACGCTGACCAAGGGTGCGCCGGCCGATCTGGTGCTGCTGGACGATGGCGAACCCTTTGTCGTGAATGAGCGCAAGCTGCATTCGCGCGCGCACAATACCGCCTTTGAAGGCCGCAAATTCCAGGGCCGGGCCCGCATGACCTTTGTCGGCGGCGAATGCGTCTATACGGCTGGATAGGCTTAGCTTTTCTTAGCAAGCGCAGCGAATATGGATTTCGCTAAAAAAGCCTGTCATCGTCCGCCGCCATGACGTTGCTAATTCATGCCGCTGCTGCAGTCGTTATCGCCCTGGGCTACTTCCTGGGGTCCATTCCGTTTGGGCTTTTCTTCGCCTGGCTTTCCGGCGCGGGCGATGTACGCAAGATCGGCTCGGGCAATATCGGCGCCACCAATGTGCTGCGCACCGGCAAGAAATGGGCGGCCGTGGCGACATTGCTATGCGATGGCGCCAAGGGCGCGGCGGCAGTGTTGATCACCAGATATTACCTGCCGCATGGCGCGGAAATATTCGCGGCCCTGGCAGCGGTGCTGGGGCATTTGTTTCCCTTGTGGCTGCGCTTCAAGGGCGGCAAAGGTGTCGCCACCTTTCTGGGCGTGTGTCTGGCGCTTTATTGGCCGGTGGGATTGCTGGTCTGCGCCACATGGCTGGTGATGGCGCTGGTATGGCGCATCTCGTCCCTTTCCGCCCTTATCGCCATCGCGCTCTCGCCGGTTTATTTCTTCGCTTTCGGCCAGCGCGATTACGCGCCTTTGGCGGCGGTGCTGGCGGCAATGATTATCTTTATGCATCGCGAAAACATAAGCCGCCTGCTGCGCGGCGAAGAACCGCGCATCGGCGCCAAAAAAGAAAATGGCGCGCAAGCTTGATGACAAAGAGCGGCGCGACTGGCTGAGGCTGGCGCGCACCGAGAATGTCGGCCCCGTTACCTTTGCCGGCTTGATGGCGCGTTTCAGCAGCGCCGGCGCGGCGCTGAGTGAACTGCCCTGCCTGGCGGCGCGCGGCGGCGGCGCCAAAAAATTCGTATTGCCGCCGGAAAATGATGTTGCACGCGAGATCGAAGATCTGTCGCGGCTGGGCTGGCGCTTGATCGCATCCTGCGAGCCGGATTTTCCATCCGGCCTGGCCGCGCTTGATCCGCCGCCGCCCCTCATTTGCGTACTGGGCCACACATCGCTGTTGCAGCGCGACATGGTGGCGATTGTCGGCGCGCGCAACGCATCCGCCCTTGGGCGAAAATTGGCTTTCACTTTGGCGCAGGATCTTGGAAACGCCAATCTTGTCATCGCATCGGGCCTGGCGCGCGGGATCGATTCCGCCGCGCATGAGGGCGCCTTGCAAAGCGGCACCGTCGCGGTGGTAGCGGGCGGCGTAGACGTGGTCTATCCGCCGGAAAACCAGAAACTCTATGACGCCATTCTTGCCGAGGGCGCGATCATTTCCGAAATGCGCTTTGGCGAGGCGCCGCAAGCGCGCCACTTTCCCCGCCGCAACCGGCTCATCTCTGGTCTGTCGCGCGGCCTGGTGGTGGTGGAAGCTGCCGAACGTTCCGGCTCGTTGATCAGCGCCAATTATGCCCTGGAACAGGGGCGCGAGATTTTTGCAGTGCCGGGATCGCCGCTTGATCCCCGCGCCAAAGGACCGAACCGGCTGATCCGCAATGGCGCCACCCTGACTGAAAGCGCCGAAGATGTGTTGGCGGTGCTGCGCCCGATGTTAGGCAGCGGCTTCGCCGAACCTGACGGTTCGGAGGTGAAAGCCACGCCAGATACCGGTGCGCTGGAACAGGAAGCCGACCGGATTCGCCGCGCCGTCGAAGAAGCGCTGAGCCCCGCCCCGGTTCATGTCGACGAGTTGATTCGACCGACCGGCGCTCCCGCTTCGGTGGTCCTGACCGTGCTTTTGGAGCTGGAACTGGCCGTACGCTGTCGCCGTTCGACAGGAAATTTTGTGGCCTGGAACTGAAGCCTCGGATTTTGTTAAATTATCAGGGGCCTATAAGAGCAATTCCAGGTTGATGTTTTGGCCGTAAATGCCGGTTTTTCAACCTGTGGTTATGTATCTACACCAGGGGTCACGTTGACAGGCCGGTTGGGCTTCTATCAGTGTCCGCCCCCGCCGCGCCTGCCCCAGCCCGGCCTTGTCGCAGGACCACCCTCTCCCCAGATAAGTCCCCCGAAAAACCCTAGGTAAATCAAAGCCCGGCATGAACGTCCTCGTCGTAGAATCCCCCGCCAAAGCCAAGACCATCAATAAGTATCTCGGCCCCGGCTACAAAGTCCTGGCCAGCTTCGGCCATATCCGCGACCTGCCGTCCAAGGATGGGTCGGTGAATCCGGATGACGATTTCTCCATGGTCTGGGAAGTGGACGCCCGGGCGCAGTCCAAAATGAAGGACATCGCCAGCGCCGTGAAAGGCGCTGACAAGCTGATCCTGGCCACCGACCCGGATCGGGAAGGCGAAGCCATCAGCTGGCACATATTAGAAGTGCTTCGCCAGAAGCATGCCCTGGGCAAGATGCCGGTGGAACGGGTTGTGTTCAACGCCGTCACCAAGTCGGCGATCCTGGAAGCGATCGCCAATCCCCGCCAGATCAACCAGGAACTGGTGGACGCGTATCTCGCCCGCCGCGCGCTGGACTATCTGGTCGGCTTCACCCTGTCGCCGGTGCTATGGCGCAAATTGCCCGGCGCGCGTTCGGCTGGCCGGGTGCAAAGCGTGGCGCTGCGCCTGGTGGTGGAGCGCGAAACCGAAATCGAAGCCTTCCGGGCCCAGGAATATTGGAGCATCGACGCTGATATCGAATCCGGCGCAGGAAATTTTGCCGCGCGGCTGATTCAGCTGGATGGCAAGAAGCTGGAAAAGCTGTCGCTGGGCAACGAAGCCCAGGCAACGCGCGCGCTGGACGCGATCAAGGCACAGAGCTTCTCCATCGGCAGCGTCGAAGCCAAGCCGGTCAAGCGCAATCCCTCGCCGCCCTTTATTACCTCCACCTTGCAGCAGGAAGCCTCGCGCAAGCTGGGCTTCAATGCCAAGCGCACCATGCAGGTGGCGCAAGGTCTTTATGAAGGCGTGGAAATCGGCGGCGAAACCACCGGCCTGATCACCTATATGCGAACCGATGGCGTCACCATGGTGGGTGAAGCCGTAACGGAAGCCCGCGCCGTGATCGGCGACAAATATGGCGCCCGCTATGTGCCGGGCGCGCCGCGCACCTATACCAGCCGCGCCGCCAACGCCCAGGAAGCGCATGAAGCCATTCGCCCCACCAGCTTCGCGCGCACGCCGGAAGAAGTGTCGCGTTACCTGGAAGGCGATGCGGCCAAGCTTTACGAACTGATCTGGAAGCGCGCCATCGCCAGCCAAATGGAAAGCGCCGAGCAGGAACGCACCACGGTGGATGTGATTTCCGGTGACAAGAAGATCACCTTGCGCGCCACCGGCACCGTCACTTTGTTTGACGGCTTTCTCACGCTGTACCTGGAAGGCGAAGACGACACGGTTGACGAGGAAGGCTCGCGCCTGCCGAAAGTCACCGCCGGAGAAAAAGCCAAAGCGGAGAATGTAAAATCCGCTCAGCATTTCACCGAGCCGCCGCCGCGCTATTCCGAAGCCAGCCTGGTCAAAAAGCTGGAAGAGCTTGGCATCGGCCGGCCTTCCACCTATGCCACCATTCTTTCCACGCTGCGCGACCGCGCCTATGTGCGGCAGGATCGCGGACGCTTCTTCCCCGAAGACAAGGGCCGGTTGGTCACCACCTTCCTGCAGAGCTTCTTCAAGCGCTATGTGGAGTATGATTTTACCGCCGACCTGGAGGAGAAACTGGACGAGGTTTCCGCAGGCAACGCCGACTGGAAGGCCCTGCTGCGCGATTTCTGGACGGATTTCTCTGCCGCTGTCGCCGGCACCAAGGATCTCAAGATCCGTCAGGTGATCGACGAGCTGGACGCCAAGATGAGCACCCACATCTTCCCGGTTGGGGATGATGGCAAGGATCCGCGCAAGTGCCCGAATTGCGAAAGCGGAACGCTCAATCTGAAGCTGGGCCGGTTCGGCGCTTTTGTCGGCTGCACCAATTACCCGGAATGCAAATTCACCCGCCAGCTTGGCGCCAAGCCGGGCGAAGGCGATGCAGGCCCGCGTGAGTTGGGCCTGTTCCCCGGCACCGAAACACAAGTGACCCTGCGCAACGGCCGGTTCGGGCCGTATGTTCAGTTGGGCGAAGACAAGAAGCCCAAGCGCAGCGGCTTGCCCAAGGGCACCGATCCCGCCGAAGTCGATCTCGCCATGGCGGTGAAGCTGTTGTCGCTGCCGCGCGAAGTAGGCAGCCATCCCGAAGACGGCAAGATGATCACGTCCAATTTCGGCCGCTTTGGGCCTTATGTCGCCCATGACGGCAAGTATGCCTCGCTGGAATCTCCCGACGATGTTTTCAACATCGGCCTCAACCATGCCGTGACCATTCTGGCGGAAAAGAAAGCCAAGGGCGGACGCCGTGGCCCGCAAGTGATCAAGGAGTTGGGCGCGGGCAAGGACGGGTTGGCGATCAAGGTACTGAAGGGCCGTTACGGACCCTATGTCAGCGACGGCGAAACCAATGCCACCATTCCCGAAGCCAGCGATCCGGAACAGGTGACGCTGGAGCAGGCAGAGGCGTTGATCGCCGAGCGGGGGGCCAAGGGCGGCGGCAAGAAGAAAAAGAAGAAAGCCGCGCCGAAGCGCAAGGCTGAAGCAAAAGCCAAAGCCGAAAAACCGGTCAAAGCCGCCACCAAGAAACCCGCGGCCAAAAAGAAGCCCGCAGCGGAGAAAAAACCGGAACCGGTGGCGGGCGAATAATTGGCCAAACGGCATACCAACGCGCCGAAACTCGACAAAGCCCGCCTGCTTGCCCTGCTCGCCGAGAATCCCGGCGCCACCAAGCGTGATCTGGCGCGGCTGGCGGGGCTAAAGGGTTCGGACCGAATCTATCTCAAGAAGCTGCTGAAGGAGCTGGAAGGCGAAGGCGCCATTGCGGGCCGCGCCAAGCGCGGCTTCACCCGCCACGGCGAATTGCCGGAAATGATGGTGATCGAAGTCACCGGCCCCGATGAAGACGGTGAATTGCTCGCCAAGCCGTTGAACTGGGAATCCGACGAAGCTCCCCCTGCCATCTACGTGATGCCGCCCAAGGAAGGGCGCGCCCTGGCGGCGGGCAACCGCGTGCTGGCGCGGCTGGAAAAGCGCGGCGAAAGTTATGAAGCCAAAGTCGTTCGCCGGCTGGAAGAAGAATCCGTTGGGCCCGAGCGCGTTTTGGGCGTGCTGCGGGAAACCGAGTTTGGCTTCCGCGTCATGCCGGTGGAGCGCAAGGCGCGCGGCGAATATGCCCTGGACAAGCGCGACGCCAACGGCGCGAAACACCATGAACTGGTGGCGTGCGAACTACTGGGCGGAAAGTCGGCCGGGTTTCCCCGCGTGAAAGTGGTTGAGCGCGTGGGCAGCATGGATTCGCCCCGCACTATCAGCCTGATCGCCATTCATGCGCACGGCATTCACACCGTGTTTCCGCAGACCGCCATCGATCAGGCCAAGGCGGCCCAGCCGATGGACGCGGACTCGATCAAAAGCCGCACCGATCTGCGCGCCACCCCCCTTGTCACCATCGATCCCGAAGACGCCCGCGACCATGACGATGCGGTGTGGGCGGGACCGCGCGAGGGGGGCGGCTATGAGGTCCTGGTCGCGATTGCGGACGTTGCTCATTATGTCACGCCGGGGTCAGCGCTGGACAAGGAAGCCCTGAAGCGCGGCAACAGCGCCTATTTCCCGGACCGCGTGGTGCCCATGCTGCCGGAGGAATTGTCCGCCGATCTTTGCTCCCTGAAAGAAGGCGTGGACCGGCCCTGCCTGGCGGTGCGGATGATTTTCGACTCGCACGGCCACAAACAGAGCCACACCTTTATCCGCGGCGTGATGCGATCGGCAGCGCGGCTGACCTATGCCCGGGCACAGAAAGCCTTTGACGGAAATCCCGAGGCCGAGATGAGCGCCACGGTGCGCCAGACTCTGGCCGATCTGTGGGCGGCTTACAAAACCCTGACCATTGCCCGGGAAAAGCGCAGCCCGCTCGATCTTGATTTGCCGGAACGGCGCATTGTGCTGGGGGCGGACGGCAAAGTTGCTTCCATTGCTTACCGCGAACGGCTGGAAAGCATGAAGCTGATCGAAGAGTGCATGGTGCTGGCCAATATCGCGGCCGCCGAAGCGCTGGAACAGGCCAGGACGCCGCTGATCTATCGCATCCACGATACCCCCTCCAAAGAGAAGCTGTTCGCATTTTCCGATTTCCTGCGGACGCTGAATATCACTTTCGCCAAGGGCCAGGTGGTGCAGCCCGGCGCCTTCAATCGCGTTCTTTCATCCGCCAAAGGCACGCCGCATGAGGCGGTGATGAATGACGTGGTGCTGCGCAGCCAGGCCCAGGCCATCTATGATGCGCGAAATATTGGCCATTTCGGATTGAATTTGGCGAAGTATGCCCATTTCACCTCGCCCATCCGCCGTTATGCCGACCTGATCGTGCATCGCGCCCTGATCCGGGGTTTGAATTTGCCGGGCGGCGATGGATTGACGGAAGGCGAGATCAAGAAATTGCCGGAAATCGCCGAAGCGATTTCCATGACCGAACGCCGCGCCATGGCGGCGGAACGCGATTCCACCGACCGCTATGTCGCCGCCTTTATGGAAGCGCATGTCGGGGCGACCTTCGAGGCCCGCATCACCGGCGTCACCAAATTCGGCCTATTTGTGCGTTTGCGCGAGTCCGGCGCGGAAGGCCTGCTGCCGGCGCGAAACCTGGGCCTGGAATATTTCCGTTTCGACGAGCGCCGCCAGGCCATGATCGGCGAGCGCACCGGCACCAGCTATGGGTTGGGCGACAACGTGAGCGTGAAACTTGTGGAAGCAGCCCCGGTAACCGGGGGCCTGCGCTTCGAGCTGGCGGCGGGGGGCACGCCCGGCCAGCGCCGGCCGGGCCGGTCAGACCAGCGCAAACCGGCGCGATTTAAGCCAAAAAAGCGATAAATTTCAGCCTCTTGGGCTGGAACGCTTGACAGCCGGAGCGGCCTGCTTCATTACCCCGCCCTCTCAAGGTTCTTCTGGAGCACCGCCATGGCCAAACCGACCACTGCCAAAATTCGCCTCAACAGCGAAAGCGAAAGCGGTTTTTTCTACGTCACCAAGAAGAACACCCGCACCATGACCGAGAAATTCTCGATCAAGAAGTACGACCCGATCCTGCGCAAGCACGTCGTCTTCAAGGAAGGCAAGATCAAGTAAACCGAGCAATAGTCTCGCTTTCTTGATTTTATCGCCTTAGCCTTTGCGCGCATGGAGCGCGCCCTTTCTCGCCTTTCATCAGAACAATTCGATCTGCTGATCATCGGCGGCGGCGTTACCGGCTGTTTCACCGCCCGCGATGCGACGATGCGCGGCCTGAAAGTGGCGCTGGTCGAAGCGCGGGATTTCGCCTCTGCTACCTCGGCGCATAATTCCAAGCTGGCGCATGGCGGGCTGCGCTACATGCGCAATCTGGAATTTTCGCTGGTGCGGGAAAGTTTGCGCGAGCGGCGCAACCTGCAGGCGATGGCGCCGCATCTGGTCCGGCCCCTGCCCTTTCTGCTGCCGCTGTATGAAGGCGACGCCAATGGCTGGCTGGCGCTGAAAGCTGGGCTGACGCTGTATGATCTTCTTTCCTATGACCGCAACAATCTGAAAGACCCGGCGCAGAAAATGCCGGGGCATCGCTGGCTGTCGCGCAACGCGGCGCTGGCGCGCGAGCCGGTTTTGCTGGGCCGCGGCTTCAAGGGCGCCTTCGAATATCACGATGCCCAGATGTATGCGCCCGAGCGTATCGCGCTGGAATGCCTGATTGATGCTAAGGGCGCAGCCATCGCCAACCATCTGTCCGCCGAGCGCCTGCTGGTCCGGGACAACAATGTGGAAGGGGCCAGCGTCCGCGATGCGCTGGGCGGCGACACCTTCGACATCCGCGCCAAAGTGACGTTGGTGGCGGCGGGCCCCTGGGCCGACATTTTTCTGGAACATGCCACCGGCAAACCAACGCAACACAAATTGCTGCGCTCCAAGGGCATTCACCTGCTTTTGCCGGAGATCAGCAAAGCGGCGCTGACGGTGGAAGCGGGCAAAGGGCACTATTTCGTTTTGCCCTGGCGCGGCCACACGCTTCTGGGCACCACCGATACGGAGTTTCGCGGTGACCCGGAAACCGTGGCGGTGAGCGAGCCGGATATGGAGGATTTCTTGGGCCTGGTGAACCGCTATCTGCCATCGGCGCAGTTGAAGCGCGAACAGGTGGAATTCTTTTATGCCGGCTTGCGGCCGCTGGTGGATGACGGCTCGGGCCAGACCTACAACGCCAGCCGCCGTTCCGAATTGGTGGACCACGCGCGCGATGACGGTGTGCAAGGCTTGCTGTCGGCGCTGGGCGGAAAATGGACCACCTCCCGCCATCTTGCCGAGATCATCACCGATCAGGTGGTAAAGAAGCTGGGCATCAGGGCCAAGCCTTGCGCTACCGCCATCACCCCCCTGCCCGGCGGACGTTTCGAGAGCTGGAAAGCAATGGTGCGCGCTCACACAAAGCAATTCCCCGGCATCGCCAGCATCCGGCATCTCACGCACATGTATGGCGCGCGCTTGCCGGAATTGCTGACCAAGGCAAAGGCGGCCGACCTGGCCGAATTGGGGACAAGCGGCGACACCATGGTCCAGGTGATCCATGCCGTGCGCGATGAAAT
This sequence comes from Alphaproteobacteria bacterium, assembly GCA_947474565.1. Lineage (GTDB taxonomy): Bacteria > Pseudomonadota > Alphaproteobacteria > Micropepsales > Micropepsaceae > Rhizomicrobium. The sequence goes on along the minus strand of CANJIS010000004.1, from coordinate 126,672 downwards.
GGCGTTGACCCTGGAAGATGTGGTGATGCGGCGGACATCCCTGGGACAGTTCGGGCCGCCCCGCAATCTGGCCAAGATCGCCGACACGATGGGCGCAATGCTGGATTGGGACGAGAACCGCCGCTGGCGGGAGATGGAAAGCATCACGGCGCTGTATCGCACACGTGACTCGACATGACCGCCTTCGTCGTTGTGAATCCAAAATCCGCGAGCGGGCAGACGCGTGCCGACTGGCCAAAGATCAAACCCCAGCTGGAAAAGCTTTTTCCCGGTATGCAGGTGGCGCAAAGCCAAGCCCGGGGCGAGATCGCCCAACTGGTGCGTGCCGCACTGAAAGACGGCCATCTGGATGTCATTGCGGTGGGCGGCGACGGCACCATCAATGAAGCAGTCAACGGGTTTTTCGAAAACGGCGCGCCGGTATCGCCGGATGCGGTGTTGGGTTTTGTCTCAACCGGCCATGACAGCGATTTCCGCCGGACTTTCGGCATCAAGCCCGGCTATGAGGCCGGTATCGCCCGGTTGAAGCAATCGCGCATCCATCGGCTGGATGTGGGTCATGTCGCCTGTCTGTCGCCATGGGGCGAGCCGGTGGGCCGCTTTTTCGTCAACGTCGCTTCCTTCGGGCTCTCCGGGCGGGTGGCAACACGGCTGAACCGCGCCCGCGCCACCAACCTGCTGGGGCCGCGGCTGGCTTTCGTTATTCATGCCGGGCTGGCGCTGCTGGGCTGGCGCCCACAGCGCGTGCGGCTGATCACCGACGCCAATTATGACGAGATTGCCGGCATCACCGAGGTCGCCATCGCAAATGGCCGCTGGTTTTCCGGCGGGCTCAAGGTTGCGCCGAATGCCGAACCCGGCGACGGGCTGTTCGACATTGTGGTGATGGGCGGCGCAAAACCGCGGCGTCTGATCGAATCCTTGCGGCATTTGCGTGGTGGGAAGACCGATCCGGCGCTGCGTGCTGTCCGTGCCGCCCGGCTGGTGGCGGCACCCACCGTCGAGACAAAGGACGTGGTGGAAGTGGAAACCGACGGCGAAAGCGTCGGGGTTCTGCCCGCAACGTTTCAGATTTTGCCCGGCGCACTTAATTTGCGCTGCTAGGCACCTTCCAGCGCCTTCGCCACAGCCCGGGCCGCATCTGCCAGCGCATCATGCGCCTGGGGCAGCACGCTCTGCAGATAGATAAAGCAATGCACCATCTCGCCATAGTCGGCGACATGGACCTGCACGCCCGCCGCTTTCAGCTTGTCGGCATAAGACTGGCCTTCATCATGCAGCGGGTCATAGCCACCCAGCAGAATGTAAGCCGGTGGCAGACCTTTAAAGTCTTTGGCGTTGAGCGGCGAGACATTTGGCGAGGTGCGATCAGCATCCGGCGGCAGCACCTGGGCATAGCACCATTCGATCACCTGCTTCTCCATGAAATAGCCCACGGCATAGCGGCTCATGGATGGCGTGTCGGTGGTGAATTCGGTGCCGGGAAACATCAGAAGCTGAAACGCGATCTTGAAACCGCCATGTCCCTTAACCGCCTGGGTAACGCAGGCAGCAAGATGGCCGCCGGCGGAATCGCCGCCGATGGCGATGCGCCCCGCGTCGATCGCCAGCGTGGAAGCGTTGTCAAAAATCCAGCGCGTGGCAGCAATGGCATCTTCCAGCGGTGCGGGCCATTTGTTTTCGGGCGCGCGGCGATAATCCACCGCCACCACAATGAAACCGCCCTCATGCGCGATCAGACGGCAAAGCCCATCATGGGTATCAAGATCACCCATCACAAAGCCGCCACCATGGAAATAGACCAGAGCGGGCAATGCTTCACCGCCTGCCGCGATTGGCTCATAGACGCGAGCGCGGATATCGCCGGCCGGGCCGGGAATGACGATGTTGCGCACCTTGCCCACCGGCACATCCTTGGGCCCGAGCAGGCTCATCATGTGCGCGAAGCCCTGGCGGGTCATGGAGAGCGGTATTTCCCACGCCTTGGGGCGCGGCAGCATCGAAGCTTGATCAAGAAAGGCTTTCACCAAAGGATCGAGCGGCATGGAAGTCCTTGTGCAGGTCTCCCAAGGCTAGCCTATTTTCGCGAAAGCGCGGCTAATGAATTGTGATGTTTGCGGTGGGATCGATGCGGTGTTCGGCGATGTCGCCTAGCATCACCAGAAGCAGGAACCAGAAATAGGCCCGGTCGCCTTCGCCTTCCGCTTCAAAAGAAACCACAGCGCGATAGGCATAGTCGCTGGCGTTGTCGCCGAACTCGTCGGCAAAATCGGAGGCCAGCCGGTACATGTCCCCGGTGCTGAAATGGGTTCTGGTCGCCGCCATGGGCCCCGCCTTTTTCGACGGCCTATTGCACCAGAATAAGATTAGCGAACTATTAACCATGCAAATCATTGATTTCAATGGTAAATTCAATACCCTAACCAGAACTACACGCCAGCGGCGTAGTTTGCTATGTTCCCCCGCCCCGGACGCTATTTTCCGCCGGGCCGGACCTCATCCATGCGCGGCAAAAGTATTCTTCTGATTATCGGCGGCGGCATCGCAGCCTACAAATCGCTGGAACTGATCCGGCGTCTGGCCGAGCGCGGCGTGAAAACCCGCGCCATCCTCACCAAGGCGGGCGGCGAATTCATCACGCCGTTGGCGGTGTCGTCTGTCAGCGGCGAAAAGACCTTCCAGGATCTCTTCAATCTGACCGACGAATCCGAAATGGGTCACATCGAATTGTCGCGCGCCGCCGATCTGGTGGTGGTCGCCCCGGCCACTGCCGATCTGATGGGCAAGCTGGCGGGTGGATTGGCGAATGATCTTGCCTCCACCACCCTGCTCGCCACCGACAAGAAAATATTGCTGGCCCCCGCCATGAATGTGCGGATGTGGCAGAGCCCTTCGGTGCGCCGCAGCGCGCAGACCCTGAAGAAAGACGGCGTGCTGTTTGTTGGCCCCAATGACGGCGAAATGGCCTGCGGTGAATTCGGGCCTGGCCGCATGGCCGAGCCGCTGGAAATTCTGGCCGCGATTGAACAGGCATTGGGCGCGGCCCACATAAAAGACAATGCTCCATTAACCGGCATGCGCGCCCTGGTAACAGCGGGCCCCACGCGCGAGCCGGTGGACCCGGTGCGGTTTCTCGGCAATCACTCCTCAGGCAAGCAAGGCTATGCCATCGCCGAAGCTTTGATGCGGGCGGGCGCCGAGACAACTTTGATTTCAGGCCCGGTGTCACTGCCTGCGCCGGGCGGTGTCAAACTCACGCGCGTTACCACGGCGCGCGAAATGCTGGCGGCGTGTGAAGCCGCCCTTCCCGCCGATGTGCTGGTGATGGCGGCAGCCGTGGCCGACTGGCGGCCCGATTTCGCCGCCAACAGCAAGCTCAAGAAAAGCACCGACCGCGTGGTGCCGTTGATCAAGCTGGTGGAAAATCCGGACATTCTGGCGACGCTGGCGGCCTCCTCCAACCGGCCGCGGCTGGTGATCGGCTTTGCCGCAGAAACCGACGACGTGGTGGAAAACGCCGTCGCCAAGCGGGCGCGCAAGGGCGCGGACTGGATTATCGCCAATGACGTGTCCGGCAATGTGATGGGCGGCGAACGCAACCGAGTTCATCTCATCAGCGCCAAGGGCGTGGAAGACTGGCCCGAAATGACAAAAACCGAAGTGGGCGCGCAGCTGGCGGCCCGCATCGCAGAAACCTTGAAGGGTGCGGCATGAAGGTGGGGATCAAGAAGCTGGCGCATGCCATGGATCTGGGCCTGCCTTTCTATGCCACCGCCGGTTCGGCGGGGCTTGATCTGCTGGCGGCGGTGGATGCCGATATCGAACTTCAGCCGGGCGCGCGCATGGCGGTGCCGTGCGGCATCGCCATTGAATTGCCGCCGGGTGTGGAAGCGCAAGTGCGGCCGCGTTCGGGGCTGGCGCTCAACCACGGGATTACCTGTCTGAATGCACCGGGCACCATCGACAGCGACTATCGCGGCGAAATCAAAGCCATCCTGATCAATCACGGCGACAAGCCGTTCAAGATCAGCCGCGGCACCAAGATCGCCCAGATGGTAATTGCCCGCCATGAACAGGCGGAGCTGGTGGAAACCAGCGAACTGTCCGACAGCGCGCGCGGCGCGGGCGGCTTTGGCTCCACCGGCATGGGTGCAAAGCCATGATGCTGCGCCTTTCCCGCAAAACCCTTTTGGCGCTGGAGGCGGTGATCGACATCGCCTTCAACGCAAGGCCCGAACCGGTGCAAGCCAAGGAAATCACCGCCCGCCAGGGCGTGCCGCAGCGTTACCTGGAACAGGTGATGCAGCAATTGGTGCGGGCTGGAATTTTGAAAGGCGTGCGCGGTCCGCGCGGCGGTTACCGCCTGGCCCGCGAACGCCGCCGCATTTCGGTGGGCGATGTGGTGCGGGTAGCCGAAAGCATTGAGGATGCGGAAGAGGAAAAGATCCGTCCCCGTTCCGATCTGGGCCTGCGCATTGTCGCGCCCTTAATACAAACGTTGCAGGACAATGTGATGGTGCGGCTGGACTCGGTCAGCATCGAAGATTTGTGCCAGCGCGCCCGTACCCAGGGCGTCGATGTCGGCCAGGGCGTCAGCGCCGATTTCACCATCTGAGGGATATACATGTCCAAAGAAAAGCCCGGTCGCGGCCGCGTATATAACAGCATCACCGAGACCATCGGCGATACGCCGCTGGTGCGGATGCATCGCATGCCCAAGGAAGCAGGCGTCAAAGCCGATATCCTTTTGAAGCTGGAATTCTTCAATCCCCTCGCCTCGGTCAAGGACCGTATTGGCGTGGCGATGATCGAAACCATGGAACGTGACGGCATCATCACCCCGGGCAAGAGTACGCTGGTGGAAGCCACCAGCGGCAATACAGGCATCGCGCTGGCCTTCGTCGCCGCCGCCAAGGGATATCGCCTGATCCTGGTGATGCCGGAATCCATGTCGCTGGAGCGGCGCAAGATGCTTTTGATTTTGGGCGCGCAGATCGAGTTGACCGACGCGGCCAAGGGCATGAAGGGCGCCATCACCCGTGCCCATGAGCTGGTCGCATCCATTCCCGATGCGGTGATCCCGCAGCAATTCGACAATCCCGCCAATGCCGAGGTCCATCGCACCACCACGGCTGAGGAAATCTGGAATGACACAGCCGGCAAGGTGGATATCGTGATTTCGGGCATCGGCACCGGCGGCACCATCACCGGCGTCGGCCAGGTGCTGAAAGCGAAAAAGCCGGGCGTGAAGATGATCGCCCTGGAGCCGGAAGACAGCCCGGTTCTGTCCGGCGGCCAGCCGGGACCGCACAAGATTCAAGGCATCGGCGCGGGCTTTGTGCCCACCATCCTGGACCGCAAGGTGATCGACGAAGTGATCACCATTTCCAATGAGACGGCGCTGGAAACCGCGCGCAGAGCCGCCAAACTGGAAGGCATCCCGGTGGGCATCTCCTCGGGCGCGGCCATCGCCGCAGCACTGGAAGTGGGCGCGCGGCCCGAGAATGAAGGCAAGACCATTGTCGCCATCATTCCTTCTTTCGCGGAGCGCTATCTTTCAACGGCGCTATTCGAGGGAATGTAAAAGGTCAGGCCTGTCGGTGCAGAGAGCGCTCAGTTCCAGCGCCTTCAGCTTTTTCATTTCCGCCGGTTCGTTCACTGTCCAGGCGCCCACCTTCAACCCGATGTCGCGGGCATAAGCGACGTTCTCCGGCGTGGCGTTGGTCTTTTCCGCGAACCAGCCATTGGCTTTTGCGTTGGCGATGCCATCCAGAATGGGTTTGAGATCACCCTGCAGCTTGTCGGTGGTGAACCAGCATGGTGCGCCCGGCGCCAACTCCTTGACCCGCGCCAGACCGCGCCAATCGAAGCCAACGAAGATGGTGCGGTCGAGATAGGAATCCATCACCGCCAGCGCTTCCTCGGCCAGGGCAATGGGATCGCCGGAGTCGGCTTGGGCGGAGGTTTTCAATTCCACGAACAGCCAGAACGGCGCGCGCGCTTCTTTTGCCCGCGCCACCACCGCTTCCAATGTGGGAATGCGCTCGCCTTCCACCGCCATCAGTTTGGGATGGCTGCGGACATAGGCGCTGGCAGGATCGGGACGACCGATATCGAAAGCCTGGAGCGCCGCGTAACTCATGTCTTTGATCGCAGGTGTCTCGCCGCTGATCCAGCCGCCGGCATGGCGCGTGAGTTCTGTGTTGAGGCGCAGATCGTGATGCACCACCACCACGCCATCGGCGGAAAGCTGCACATCGAGTTCGGCGCCGTCATAGCCCCTGGCGATAGCATTGTTGAACGCCGCCAGTGTGTTTTCTGGCCGCAAGCCCGCTCCGCCGCGATGGGCGATGTTCAGTGTTTTCCCCACCACGCCACAATAAGGAGAGTCGCTTAGGCTACATAACGGTTCCGCGATTGACTTAAGTCCCTGGCGGGCTTAGCGCCATCCGGCATGGAGACGTTTGATCTACCCCGGCATGGCCCGCTGATTTCGGGCCGCAACGCCTTCCTGAAGGAGGCGCGCGAATTGCTGCGCCTGGGCATTCCGCTGGCCGCCACGCAGCTGGCGCAGATGATTATCCTGGCCACCGATACCGCCATGCTGGGCCATTATACCAAGGACGCTTTGGCGGCAGCGGCGCTGGGCAACACCATCTATTTTCTGGCCTGGCTGCTGGGCAGCGGGTTGCCGTTCGCCGTGTCGCCTGTGATCGCCCATATCCAAGGCGAACACGCACAAAGCACCAAGCCGTTCGACCGCTGGCCGGTGCGGGCGGCGGCGCGCATGGGCTTGTGGTCGGTGGTGATCGCGACGCCGCCGCTGTGGCTGTTTCTGCTTTTCACCCGCGTCATGCTGCAAGGGTTGGGGGAAGATCCGCTCCTGGCGGCGGATGCGGCGGTGTTTGTGTACGGCATCATGTCCGGCCTGCCTTTCGCGCTGGGCTTTCAGGTGCTGCGGAGCTTTTCCGCCGCCTTGTCGCGGCCCCTGCCCTCACTGGCGGTGATGGCGCTGGCGATCCTGTTTAATGCGCTGGGCGATTACGCCCTGATCTTCGGTCATTTCGGTTTGCCGGAAATGGGCATTGTCGGCGCGGGAATTGCCAGCGCCAGTTCCAACATTTTCAGCTTTGTTGTGATGCTGGCGATCATTCTGTCCGCCAAGGGTCTGAAGGATTACCGCATCCTGCACCGGCTGGGGCGGTGGCATCGGGCAACCCTGGCCGAACTGTTCCGGCTGGGCCTTCCCATCGGCATCACCATGGTGTTCGAAGTGGCGCTGTTCAACGGCGCGACGCTGGCGATGGGCGCGTTCGGCAGGGCCTCTATCGCCGCGCACCAGATCGCCATCACCATTCCTTCGCTCACCTTCATGGTGCCGCTGGGGATCGGGCTGGCCGCCACGGTGCGGGTGGGCATGGCAGCGGGTGCGGGTGATGCGGTGGGGGCACGCCGCGCCGGCTTCACCGCCATCGGGTTGGGCGCGATCTTCATGAGCATGAGTGCGGTTGTGCTGTGGGCATTTCCCCGCACCATCGCCTCGGTGTGGCTGCCGGATGTGGCGGACAATAGCGAGGTGTTGGCGCTGGCGGTGCGGTTTCTCTACGTCGCCGCCGCATTCCAGCTTTTCGATGGTTTGCAGGTAGCCGCGTCGCTGTCGCTGCGCGGATTGAAGGATGCGCATTGGCCGATGTGGCTGGCGGGCGCTTCCTATTGGCTGGCGGGCGCGCCGATGTGTGCGTTGCTGGGCTTTGGCTTCGGCATGCAGGGCTTCGGCATCTGGCTGGGCTTGGCGTTTGGCCTGCTGGTGGCGGCGATTACCCTCACCACCCGCTTTGTTCTGCTGTCAAAACGCCCCATTGCGGTGGAGCAGTAAGCCGACCGCGATCATCGCCAATAAGGCGATGACGGCAATCCAAAGCGGACGATTGCGGCGATCCTGTTCACGGGCAATCTCACGCGCGGTATCGGGATGCAGACGCACGCCGCCTTCCGCCACCATCTGGGATAGTTCTTCCGCGTTCCGCACCAGCTGCGGCAGATCCTGCGCCAGCTTGCCCAAGGCCGAGAAGCCTTCGGCGGCGCGCGCCAGCCGCGCTTCGGGCCCCAGATGGTCGGCGACCCAGCGTTCGGCCACCGGACGCGAGGCTTCCCAGATGTCGAAGTCGGGATCGAGGCCGCGCGCCACGCCTTCCACCACCACCATGGTCTTTTGCAGCAGAACCAATTGCGGCTGGGCCTGCATGTCGAAGCGGCGGGTGGTTTCGAAGAGCTGGCCCAACAGCCGCGCCATGGAAACATCGCGGGCGCTTTTGCCGAAGATCGGCTCGCCGATGGCGCGCAGCGCCTGGGCGAAGGTTTCCACGTCATGATGCGGCGGCACGAACGCCACGTCGTAGTGAATTTGCGCCACCCGGCGGTAATCGCGCGCCAGGAAACCCATCAGCGTTTCCGCCATGAAGCGGCGCATCGGCTGTTCCAGGCGGCCCATAATGCCGAAATCCACCGCCACCAGACGGCCCTGACCATCCACAAACAGATTTCCCGGATGCATGTCGGCATGGAAAAATCCATCGCGCAGCGCCTGGGTGAGGAAAGAGCGGACAAGGGTCACCGCCACTTTTTTCGGATCATGCCCGGCAGCGCGCAAGGCAGCCGCATCGCGGATCGGCGTGCCGTCAATCCATTCGCTGGTCAGAACCCGGGCCGAGGTGCGGCGCCAATCGACATGCGGCACCCGAAATTCGGTGTCGGAACGGGTGCGGTCGTAAAGTTCTGACGCCGCTGCCGCTTCCATCCGCAGATCCAGCTCCAGCGCCACCGAAGCGGCCAAAGTCTGCACCAGCGCCACCATGCGCAAACGGCGCGCTTCCGCGGAAAAATTCTCAGCCGCGCGGGCGAACAGCGCCAGTGCCTTCAAGTCGCGGGAAAATTCACCTTCGATGCCGGGACGCAGAACCTTTACGGCAACATCAACACCCTCGCCGGTGGTGGCGCGATGCACCTGGGCGATAGAAGCGGCGGCAACCGGCGCGCCGAAAACCGGGAACAGGCTTTCAACGGATTTGCCGAATTCCCGTTCGATCACTTTGCGCGCCGCGGCATCCGGAAATGGCGCCAGCCGGTCCTGCAGATGTTCCAGCGCCGTGGCGACATCTTCGCCGGCAATATCAGGACGGGTTGCCAGCATCTGACCCAGCTTGATGTAAGCAGCCCCCCCCTGTTCCAGCATTTGCGCCAGACGTGATGGCGGCGCCAGGCCCCGGCGAACTTTCAGGCCCGTCGTCACCACGCGTGCGGCCGGCCACAAACGGCCCAGGCTGGACAACAGGCTCATCTTAAATCCGCCAAGCCGAATGCATGGCGGCGATGCCGCCGGAGAGATTGCGGACCTTCACCTGTGACAGACCAGCCTCGGCAATCATGGCGGCGAAAGCCTCCTGCGCCGGGAAGCGGCGGATACTTTCGGCGAGATAGCGATAGGATTGCTCATCGCCTGCCACCATGCCGCCGATCTTGGGCAACAGCTTGAAGGAATAAGCATCGTAGATCGTGTCCATACCCGGCACAGTGACCTTGGAAAATTCCAGGCAAAGAAAGCGCCCACCCGGTTTCAACACCCGGCGCGCTTCACGCAGCGCCGCCTCGATATGGGTAACGTTGCGGATGCCGAAGGCGATGGTATAGGCGTCGAAATAGGCGTCGGGCACCGGCAGCTTCTCGGCATCGCCGCAGACCCAGCTGATGGCGCGCTCGTTTTTCTCTTCGGCGCGGCGCTTGCCCTCGCCCAGCATGGCGGCGTTGATATCGCAGACTGTGATGTCCGCTTCCCCGCCACTCGCTCGCGCCATGTCGGCGATGCGGAAGGCGATGTCGCCAGTGCCGCCGGCCACATCCAGGGTGCGCCAGCCAGGCTGGGGATTGAGCCATTCCACCATGGCATCCTTCCAGATGCGGTGGACGCCTGCGCTCATCAGGTCGTTCATCAGGTCATAGCGTGCCGCCACCGAGGAAAAGACCTCGCGCACAAGTCCTTCCTTGTCGGCCTCCGGTACTTCGCGGAAACCGAAACTGGCGGTTTTCTGTTCGCTCATGCACCGCAGCATAGCGGCTGGGGCAGCCATGGGCTACCAATCCGTTATGCCCGAACTGCCCGAAGTCGAAACCGTCCGCCTGGGACTGGAGCCCGTGCTGGAGGGCCGTGTCATCACCCAGGCCCGCACCCGTCGGGGCGACCTGCGTGTGCCCTTCCCGCCGCACTTCGCCGAACGGCTGACCGGCCGCACGGTTAAGGCGCTCACCCGCCGGGCCAAATATCTGCTGGCGGCACTCGATAGCGGCGAGACGCTGGTGATCCATCTGGGCATGTCCGGCCGCATGAGCGTTTATTCTGAAGGCAAGCCGCGCAAGCTGGGTAACTATGTCTATGACGTGGCCCCCGCCAGTGCCGGGGAAGGCAAGCATGATCATGTGGTGTTCGAGACCGATGCCCCGGCCCGCATCATTTTCAACGATCATCGCCGCTTCGGGCTCATGACCCTGATCGCCACCGACGCCCTGGAAAAAGACAAGATGTTTGCCGGCATGGGGACCGAGCCGCTGTCGGAGGGCTTCAACGCCCGCTATCTGGCGGAAGCGTTGTCGGGCAAGAAGACGCCGATCAAATCCGCCCTGCTCGATCAACGCGTGGTCGCGGGGTTGGGAAATATCTATGTGTGCGAAGCGTTATTCCGCGCCGGCATTTCGCCCAAACGCCTGGCAGGCAGCGTTACCCTGGATCGCATCAAGCCGCTGGTGACAGCGATCAAGAAAGTTCTGAAGGATGCCATCGCGGCAGGCGGCTCCACCTTGCGCGATCACGCCCAGGCCACGGGCGATCCGGGCAATTTCCAGCATCACTTTCTGGTCTATGGCCGTGAAGGCAAACCGTGCAAAGGCAAGAATGGCCGTGGCACGATCAAAAGGATCGTGCAGGCGGGACGTTCGACCTTCTACTGCCCCGCCTGCCAAAAGTGATTACGATCCCTTGATCTTCAGCTTCAAGGCTTCGGCGCATTCACTGGCGACGGTGAAATAGTTCTGTACTTTGGCGGCGCCGATCACAAAGGGACTGTCTTCGCCCGGTTTGCGGGCAAAGCGGCCTCTCACATAGGCCTGATCGAATTCCGAATGGTTGGTCATCAGTATGGTGGCGCCGGCCGCGGCCACCGCCTTCTGAAACTTCTTCTGGGAGTTGATGTAGATATCGAACCGCGCCGGTTCGCGGGGGAAGTTGAACGCGGTGCCGCCGTTATAGGCCACGGTCAGCGTCTTGCCGTGATCCTTGACCGGGAAAATCACCGACAGCGTGCCCGGCGTATGTCCCGGCGTGGTGATGATGCTGACCGTCTCGTCGCCCAAAGTGAGCTTCTGGTCTGCGGCCACCGAGATATCCTTTTTGGGAATGCCGCCGGCCATGGTCGTGGCTTTGGCGACCAGATCCCAGTCGGGAGCGCCCATGACGACCTTCGCGCCATAACGGTCCTGCAGCAACTTGGCGCCTTCGTCATGATCGCCATGGCCGTGGGTGATGATCACGTATTTGATGCTGGCGGGATCCAGATTCAGTTTTTTGAGACCGTCCACGATCTCCGGCTCGACCGCATAATTATAGAGCGTGTCGACGATGATGAGGCCGGCTGACGTCTTGATCGCCCAGGCGGAGTGAACCTTGGTGCCGACCCAATAGAGATTGTCGAACACCTGCGCGGGCTCGGCATACCACTCGGCGCGCGGGGGAATGACCCGGGGGCGCGGGGCCGCGCCGCGCGCATTGCGCGCAGAGGCTTCCGCATCGGCGCCATTGGCGGGTTGAATGCAGAGGCGGCTCATGGTGCCGGCAAAATCGGTTCCTGCCGCCTTTTGGGCCGCCGCGATATGACTATCGACATCGTTGGGCGCCGCATCCGCGCCGACCAGACCCAGACCCGCCGTCATCATCAGTAAAGCTGCCAGATGCCTTTTCATGATTTTCCCCCATTTGCCGTGGTTTGGTGGCTAAGGATGTCCCCGCGGCCAAGACCTGTCAAAAGCGGGCAGATTTATTGACCTCGGGCCTTCTGAGGGGTATATGCCCGCCTCTTTCCGGCCAAAAATACAAGGTTTCCGATGCCCAATATCGCCTCCTCCCGCAAGCGCGTCCGCACCACGGCCAAGCGCAGTGCGATCAATGCCTCGCGCAAAACCCGCGTTCGCGGCTTCATCCGCAAGGTGGAAGAAGCGATCCTGAAGGGTGACCCCAAGGCCGCCCTGGCCGCTCTGAAGGCCGCTGAGCCTGAGATCATGCGCGGGGTTTCCAAGGGAATCCTGCACAAGAACACCGCCTCGCGGAAGGTTTCGCGCCTGACCAAGCGGGTCGCAAAACTGCCGAAATAACCGAAGCCGCTGAATCCCCTTGCGGATTCAAGTCTAGAAGGGCCCGAAGCCTTAAATTCGGGCCTTTTTTATTGTCCGTGTGCAGATTTTATTTGTTTATGACGTTTCCGCACTGCACGCAGAGCGAATATGTACGCTAAGTGACTGATTCGGCGAAAAGAGCCGGAAAAATGTTATTTTCCGTATACGTCACAATCGCTTAGCCGCGGTAACAAAAATGAAAAAATATCCCGAATCAGCATTTGTTCTCTTGTCTGACGCCGTGGCTTGATCGTATCTTAACCAACGACGGGCGGGGCTTGAAGAAATTCCGAAGCAAAGTTGTAGTAAAACAATAATATTCGGCGGGTAATTTCTGCTTTAAAGCTATTTTTCCAAGTCAATAGAATCCTAAATACTTCTATTTTGATGTTTTTATGTTGGGCGAAAGCCCGGCATCTATGAATTGTCTTCAGAGCGCTGCATGTCTCCTTCCTCCTCCACTCCTGATTACGCCGGCGATGTTGGGTCCGCCGAAGCCTGGGAGATGCTTGCCCAGGATCCCAAGGTGCAGTTGGTGGACGTGCGCACCCAGGCAGAATGGAACTTTGTCGGCCTGCCCGATGTCGAAAGCCTGGGCCGGCGGGTGCATTGCATTCAATGGCAGGATTTTCCGTCCGGCGCGCCCAATCCCGATTTCGTGTCCGAAGTCTCCAATGCGCTGACGGCGTCAGGCGCGGACAAGGACACACCTGTGCTGTTCCTGTGCCGCTCGGGGGCGCGCTCGCGTGGCGCCGCCATGGCCATGACCCGGGCTGGTTATCAGAAAGCGTTCAACATCGGTGACGGCTTCGAAGGCAATCTCGATGCCGAGCGTCACCGCGGCACAAGCAGCGGCTGGAAGGCGGAGTGGCTTCCCTGGAAGCAATCATAGGGCAACACAGCCGGTACCGTACTGAGTAAAGGGCGCAAAAAGCGCTTTGCAAAAACAAAAGGCGCCGCGTGACGGGCCTTAAAAATTGGGTAGACGACGATGGGACATTTGACGGGAAAGCCGATGCGACCGGACTGGCCAGCAGCTTGGAGTGCAGTGCGTGACCGGCTGCGGCGCGAGTTGGGCGATCCGGTGTTCGAAGCCTGGATCGGACCGCTGAGCCTGGAATCCTGCGACAGCGACGAATTGAAGATCGGCGCCAGCAAGCCTTTCGTGCGCAACTGGGTCGCCAACCATTATGTCGCCCGCATTGAGCGCGCTTTCCGCGCCGAAGGCGCTGAACCGGTTTCGCTGGCCATTGTGATGGCCGCGCCCAGCATCGGGGGCAATGCCTTCATCGCCCGCGAGCCTGCGGACATGCCCGCCAGCAATATCTCCTATCTTCCGCCGCCGGCAGGTGGCCGCGAAGAAGACAGCGCCAAGGGCCTGTGGACGCGGATGCTGCATCCCCAGCAGACCTTTGAAAGCTTCATTCCCGGCGCCGCCAACGCGTTCGGCCATGGCGCCGCCAAGGCCTTCGCGGAAGGCCAGCACAGCGATATTCCGCTTCTCTACATTCATGGCGGCTTCGGCTTCGGCAAAACCCATCTGCTGAACGCTGCTGCCCTGGAATTCCGCAAGCGCGGCAAGCGTACGCTGTTCCTGCGCGCCGAAGATTTCATGCGCCACTTCCTGGGCGCGCTCTATCGCAAGGACACGCTGGCCTTCAAGGAAGAGCTGCGCACCGCCGAAGTGCTGCTGATCGACGATCTGCAGCATATCTGCCGCTCCACCGCCACGGCGTCGGAGTTCCTTTACACCGTCAATGCTTTCGCCGATCTGCGCCGCCGGGTGGTGATCGCGGCCGACCGCGCCCCGCAAGCGCTGGAAGGCCTGGGCGCCGACGTCAAATCGCGGTTGGCTGGCGGGCTTTGCCTGGGCTTGGACAAGCCGGATCGCGACACGCGCCTGGCCATCGTCAAGGCGCGGGCGGCGGAGTTTACCCGCCACAAGCCTGACGTGGTGCTGCCGGAAGCCGTGCTGGAACGCCTTGCCGAACTGGATGATGCGTCCCCGCGTGAACTGATCGGCGTCTTCACCAAGCTGGCGACCTATGCCGACCTGACCAAGAAGCCGGTGACCATGGAAACCGCCGAGGAAGCGGTGGGCCTGCGCACCAGCCCCGGCGCCAAGACCTCGATTGAAGATATCCAGCGCAAGACGGCGGAGTTCTACAAACTGGAAGTGAAAGACTTTCATTCGCCGCAGCGCGCCCGCCGGGTCGCCCGCCCCCGCCAGGTGGCGATGTATCTGGCCCGCAAGCTCACCAGCCGCTCACTGCCGGAAATCGGACGGCGCTTCGGCGGCCGCGATCACACCACGGTGCTGCATGCCTGCCGCCGCATCGAAGCCCTGATCGACGAGGATCCCATGTTCCGCCAGGAAGTCGACTTCCTCAGCCAGATGCTGCAACGGCGGGGAGAACTCTGACAGCGCTCATCGAGGCGCGTGACTTGACCAAGCGGTTCGGCGCGGTAACGGCGCTGGACCGCTTGTCGCTTTCCATTCCGCAGGGCGGCATCTACGGCATCCTGGGCGCCAATGGGGCGGGCAAGAGCACCTTCTTCCGGCTTTGCCTCGATCTGCTGAAGCCGGGCGGCGGCAGCCTGTCGCTCATGGGCGGCAATCCCGCCGACGCTGTTATCCGCCGTCACATCGGCGCGATGATTGAAACCCCGCGCTACCCGCCATTCCTCACCGCCGCACAATTGTTGACGATGCTGGCGCGCACCAGCGGGATCAAAACGCCGGATACCGGCTATTGGCTTGCGCGCGTGGGGCTGAAGGATGCGGCAGAGCGCCGAGTGCATCACTTCTCGGTCGGCATGAAGCAACGCCTGGGCATCGCCGCCGCGCTGGTCACACGCCCCCAGCTTTTGATCCTGGACGAGCCCACCAGCGGAATGGACCCGGTCGGCATCCAGGAAATGCGGACCCTGATGCGCGATCTCGCCCAGCGCGATGGCGTCACCATTCTGCTCTCAAGCCACCTGCTGGACGAGGTGCAGCGGGTTTGCGACCGCGTCGCCATCTTTTCCAAGGGTAAACTGGTGGCCGAAGAAAGCGTGGACAAGCTGGTGGCCGGCCGCGAAAGGCTGCGCCTCACCGCCACATCCCGGGACGCGCTGCTGGCGACGCTTGGAACGCGCGGATCCGCCGATGGCGACGGCGTCTTCGTCGCCATCGCCAGAGC
This sequence comes from Alphaproteobacteria bacterium, assembly GCA_947474565.1. GTDB lineage: Bacteria > Pseudomonadota > Alphaproteobacteria > Micropepsales > Micropepsaceae > Rhizomicrobium. The sequence goes on along the minus strand of CANJIS010000004.1, from coordinate 111,052 downwards.
CGAAGCGCCCCAATTGCTGCGCAGCTTGATCGGCAACGGCATCGATATCGTGGAGGCGCGCTGGGTCGGCGGCGGGCTGGAACAATATTACATGGAACAGACGGGGACGACGGATGCTCGCTGATGCCATCGCTGCCGAAGGCTATAAGCTGCTGCGCAATCGCGGCCTTCTGTTCTGGGGTTTCTGCGCCGCGCCTCTGGGCAGTTTTCTGTTCAACCTTGCCTCGGAAACCTACCTCTTCCTTCGCTATTCCGGCACGGGGCTGCATCTGGCCGCCGGCGGGGGCGCACGCATCGATGCGGGTCAGCAGTTCCTGCAGGGACTGTTCTCTTCCACATCTTTCTTCTTCGAGATTTTCATCATTGCCGGAGCCGCCGCCCTGTTTTCCGGCGAATATCGCTGGGAAAGCTGGCGGCTTGTGGTGCCGCGCAACAGCCGCACCAATCTGTTGCTGGCAAAATTCGCCATATTCACCCTGGCTGCGGCCGGCTTCATTCTGGCCTTTGGCATTTTCGGAGCGGCCAACGCTGTTTACAGCGTCCTGCTGAACGGATTTTCCCCCAGCCTGGCCATCGCAGTCCCGGGCGCGACGGGCGTGTTTGTGGGGTCATTGGCGGAATTGATGTTGCTGGGCGCCTTCGTCGCCCTGATCGTCACCATCACCCGCACCCAGATGGCTGCCGCCCTGGCGGGAATTTTTCTTGTCATCGTCCAGGCCATCGGCATGGGCATTGCCCACCCTTGGGAAGCGCCGCTGCGCGATTTCCTCACCCTTCCCGTCATGTCGGCTTATCTGTTCCGGACCTGGGCGGCAGGCCAGCAAATCGGCCCTGGCGTCTTTGCCCACCCCGCCACGGTGCTTGTCACAAGCCTCATTCTGGTTCTTTGGGTTGCGGTTCTGGGGGTCTTGGCGACGGTCTTTTTCCAGCGGCAGGACCTGTCCCGGGAATAGCCCACAAAATCTTGCGTTTCCGGGCAAAAAAAGGCCTTCCGGCGGGCGATTTTTTTGCGCTTTCAGCCCCCTTTTGGTATGGTTTTTCCCTTGAGTCTTGGGGCCGCTTTTTCGCTGTCTGCGGCCGTTCCAAAACACAAGAAATCGGGACATTTCGGGCCTTGAATTTACGGCCTGAAATCGGGGTTTTGGCAAAGCGGAACAACGGTTGAAACGATGAAAATCAATGTCGAACGGGGCGCCTTCCTCAAAGCGCTGAGCCATGTGCAAAGCGTTGTTGAGCGCCGCAACACCATTCCCATCCTGTCGAACGTGATGCTGGAAGCCGCCAAGGGCAGCCTGAAGCTGACCGCGACCGATCTGGATATCGAGATTGTGGAAGCGCTGCCGGCCGACATCCTGCGCAATGGCTTCGCCACCGCGCCGGCCCATATGCTCTACGACATCGTCCGCAAGCTGCCGGACGGCGCCCAGGTTCAGGTTGAGTTGCTGACCAGTGAAGGCGGCCGCCTGGCGGTCTCTGCCGGCTCCTCGCATTTCGAACTGGCCTGCCTGCCGAAAGACGATTTCCCCCAGATGGCGGCGGGCGCCCTGCCCCACCGTTTCCGGCTGGCGTCCGATGACCTGAAGCGGATCATCGACAAGACCCGCTTCGCCATTTCCACCGAAGAGACCCGCTATTACCTGAACGGCATCTATATTCACGCCGCCAAGGACGCCAAACCGGCGACGATGCGCGCCGTGGCCACTGACGGCCATCGTCTCGCCCGTTATGAATTGGAACTGCCGGCGGGCGCCGAACAGATCCCCGGCGTGATTGTGCCGCGCAAGACCGTGGCCGAGCTGCGCAAGCTGCTGGACGATGCCGAAGGCGCGATAGATATCTCGCTCTCCGACACCAAGATTCAGTTCGGCTTTAACGGCGTGGAACTGACGTCCAAGCTGATTGACGGCAATTTCCCGCCCTATGAACGGGTGATCCCGTCCGGCAACGACAAGTCGCTGGGGCTTGATGCCAAGGAATTCTCCCAGTCGGTGGACCGCGTTTCCACCATCAGCGCCGACAAGACCCGCGCTGTGAAACTGAACATCGCCAAGGACAAGGTGACCCTTTCGGTGGTCAATCCGGAATCCGGCACCGCCACCGAAGATGTGGGCGCAACCTATCGCGCCACGGCGATGGAGATCGGCTTTAATGCCCGCTATCTGCTGGACATCACCGGCCAGATCGAAGGCAAGGAAGTCCGCTTCCTGTTATCGGACGCGGGTTCGCCCGCCATCATCGAAGACGCAGAGGATCCGCGCACCCTTTACGTCCTCATGCCGCTCAGGGTCTGATTTTGACCCTTCCTGAAATTGGCGCGCCGCAAACGCGCGGGGCGGCTCAGGCTTTGGAAAGCCGGCCTAGCCTTGCGGTGACGCGGCTTCAGCTGACCAATTTCCGTTCCTATGCCGTGGCCGAACTCAACACCGTGGGCAGCCCGGTTGTGCTGGCGGGCACCAATGGCGCGGGCAAGACCAATATCCTGGACGCCATCTCGCTGCTGTCGCCGGGACGGGGTTTGCGCGGCGCCAAGCTGGGCGACCATATCCGCAAGGGCCCGGTGGTGCAGGATGGCGCCTTGTGGGCGGTGGCGGCTTCGGTGACACGCGGGACGACCTCCTATGACATCGGCACCGGACTGACGGTAGGGCCGGGTGGCGGTGAACGCCGTCATGTGCGGCTGAACGGCGTCGAAGCCAAAGGCTCCGCCGATCTGGGTGAGATTGTTCAAATTCTGTGGCTGACGCCGGCGATGGACCGGCTGTTCATCGAAAGCGCCGGCGGACGGCGGCGTTTCCTGGACCGGCTGGTGCTGGCGTTCGAACCCAGCCACGCACGCGCCGCCACACGCTATGAAACCGCGATGCGCGAGCGCGCCCGGCTTTTGAAATGCGGCCCGCGCGATCCGTCCTGGCTGGATGGGCTTGAGAATGAAATGGCAGAGGCCGGCGTGATGCTTGCGCAAAGCCGCGCCGCCACGGTGGAGCGTCTCAACCGCGCCCTGGCGGAACGCGAAGCCGCTGGTGTTTTCCCTGCCGCCCATCTGACGCTGGACGGCGATGTGTTCGAAAGCGCCGATGCGTTGCGCGATGCTTTGGGCAAGAGCCGCATTCGCGACGCCGAAGCTGGCCGCACCCTGGTGGGACCGCATGTCACCGATCTGAATGCCCGTCATACCGCCAAACGCGCCGATGCGCGGGACTGTTCCACCGGCGAACAGAAGGCGCTGCTGATTTCGATCATGCTTGCGGAAGCGCGCGAACTGTCCCGCAGCGCCGGCCACCTGGCGCCGCTGCTGTTGCTGGATGAAATTGCAGCGCATCTGGACTTCACCCGCCGCACCGCCTTGTTCGAAGAAATTACCGCGTTGAATGCTCAGGCCTGGATGACCGGCACCGATCTGTCGCTTTTCGACGGCGCGGGCGCCCAGATATTCCTGGTGGAGAATGGCCAGTTCACGGCCCAAGGATAAAAATATGTCAGAACCCAACATGAATGAATATGGCGCAGAGAGCATCAAGGTCCTGAAGGGCCTGGATGCCGTGCGCAAGCGCCCCGGCATGTATATCGGCGACACCGATGACGGCTCGGGCCTGCACCACATGGTCTATGAAGTGGTGGACAATGCCGTAGACGAGGCCTTGGCCGGCCACGCCAACAGCATTGAAGTTGCGCTCAATCCCGACGGCTCCTGCACCGTGTACGACAATGGCCGCGGCATCCCCACCGACATTCACAAGGAAGAAGGTGTCTCCGCCGCCGAGGTCATCATGACCCAGCTGCATGCCGGCGGTAAGTTCGAGCAGAACGCCTACAAGGTCTCAGGCGGCTTGCACGGCGTGGGCGTGTCTGTCGTCAACGCGCTGTCGGAATTCCTTGACCTTCGCATCTGGCGCGACGGCAAGGAGCATTACATGCAGTTCCGCCATGGCGATGCCGTGGCGCCGCTGAAAGTGGTGGGCGACGTGCCGGGCAAAAAAGGCACCTCGGTCACCTTCCTGCCCTCGCCGGCCACCTTCACCAAGACCGAATTCGATTTCGCCACACTGGAACACCGGTTGCGCGAACTCGCCTTTCTCAATTCCGGCGTCACCATCATCCTGATGGACAAGCGCGGGGTCGAGCCGCATGAGGTGCTGCTGCATTATGAAGGCGGGCTGAAGGCGTTTGTCGAGTATCTCGACCGCGCCAAGAACCAGTTGATCCCTGCGCCGGTGATGATCCTGTCCGAAAAAGACGGCATGACTGTGGAGATCGCGCTGACCTGGAACGACAGCTATCACGAGAGCACGCTGGCCTTCACCAACAACATCCCCCAGCGCGACGGCGGCACCCATCTGGCGGGTTTCCGCGCCGGCCTCACCCGTATTGTCACCAAATATGCCGATGACATGGCGAGCGCCAAAAAGGACAAGACGGCGCTGACCGGCGATGATTGTCGCGAAGGTCTTACCTGCGTCTTGTCGGTCAAGGTGCCGGATCCCAAATTCTCGTCCCAGACCAAGGACAAGCTGGTGTCGTCGGAAGTGCGCCCTGTCGTGGAGGGTGCGGTGATCGACCAGTTGGGCGCCTGGTTCGAAACCCATCCTGCCGAAGCCAAAATGGTAGTGGGCAAAGTGGTGGAAGCCGCCGCCGCCCGCGAAGCCGCGCGCAAGGCGCGCGAGCTCACGCGCCGCAAGGGCGTACTGGACGGGGCATCCCTGCCCGGCAAGTTGGCCGATTGCCAGGAGCGCGATCCGTCCAAATGCGAAATCTTCATCGTCGAGGGCGATTCGGCAGGCGGAAGTGCCAAGCAGGCGCGCAACCGCGCCAACCAGGCGGTGCTGCCGTTGCGCGGGAAAATTCTGAATGTTGAACGCGCCCGTTTCGACAAGATGCTGTCCAGCGACAGTATCGTTTCGTTGATCACCGCGCTGGGTACGGGCATCGGAAAAGAAGAGTTTAATGCCGACAAGCTGCGTTACCACAAGATCATCATCATGACCGACGCCGACGTGGACGGGGCGCATATTCGCACCCTGCTGCTGACCTTCTTCTATCGGCAGATGGGAGAATTGATCGACCGCGGCCACATCTACATCGCCCAGCCGCCGCTCTACAAAGCCGCGCGCGGCAAGTCGGAACGTTATCTGAAAGACGAAGAAAGCCTGCAAAACTACCTCGTCGAGGAAGGCCTGTCCGGCGCTTCCCTGACCCTGCACACCAGTGAGACATTGACCGGCGCCGACCTGGCGCAATTGCTGGACAGCGCCCGCAACGCCGTTTCGGCCTTGAATGGCTTTCCGCGCCATTATCCCCGCTTTGTGCTGGAACAGGCGGCGATTGCTGGCGCGATGAATCCCGATGTGTTGTCCGACGCCGGCAAGGCGGCCGAAGCGGCGCGCACGATCGCCCAGCGCCTCGACAGCCTGAGCGAAGGATATGAACGCGGCTGGCATGGCGAGCCCACGTCCGATGGCGGCCTAAAATTCTGGCGCGATGTGCGCGGCGTGCGCGAAGCCGTGACGATTGACGGGGCCCTGATTGCCTCTGCCGATGCCCGCAGGCTGGACCGCATGGCGGGCCTGCTGCAGCAGACCTACCTCAAATCCGGCAGCCTGAAGCGTAAGGACGAGGTGCGGGAAATTCATTCCCCCACCGCGTTGCTGGATTCGATCTTTGAATGGGGCCGCAAGGGCCTTGGTCTGCAGCGCTACAAAGGGCTGGGCGAGATGAATCCCGAACAGTTGTGGGAAACCACCCTGGACGAGAATGCCCGCTCGTTGCTGGTGGTGAAGGTGCAGCATGCCGATGAAGCTGGCGAATTGTTCGCCAAGCTGATGGGCGATGTGGTCGAGCCGCGCCGTGAATTCATCCAGGACAACGCCTTGTCGGCTTCGGTAGATATCTGATGGACGACGCCGAGTTTCGCCGCCAGGAACGCACGCTGATACGCCTGATCGGCGTCTGCATGCTGGCCTTCGCGCTGGGCATGGCGTTGTGGCTATATAACGAGCGCAGCGGCAATATCAGCCACCGCGCTATCCCGCCGGTACAGAAGGCCGATTGATATGGGATTTCGCTTTCAAAAGCGTTTTTCCATTTTTCCGGGCGTGCGGATCAACATGTCCAAAGGCGGGATTTCCGCCTCGGCCGGGCCGCGCGGCGCCGGTATCAATATCGGCAAGAACGGCATCACCACCAATGCCGGCATTCCCGGCACCGGACTTTCCTATCGCTCCAAGCTGGGCCGCAAGGGCGCGGGGCTCGGCATCCTGCTGCTGATCGCCGCACTGGGTTACTGGGGCTACACCCACTTCGCCAAGCTGGAAAAAGCCGTGGGCATACAGAAGCCCGCTGCCGTGACACAGCAAGCTGCACCAGCGGCGCAACAGACTGCCGCGCCCGTACATGAGGCGGTGCACCAACCTGCCGTACGCAAGGCTACAGAAGGCGCCATCCCGGGTCCGCGCTATGTGCAACGGGAAGGTTCTGTTATACGCGACGAACCAAAGACATCCGGCAAGACACTCAAAAAAGAAAAGAAGGGTGCGATGATAACTTTGACTGCGATTGATACCGGCGGCTGGGCGTCGGTGACCGATGGCACTATCACCGGCTACATGCGCGCCAGCGTGCTGGGAATGGACAAGCCGTGATCCGGCTGTCCGTGCTGGCCGTGCTGCTGGGGCTGGCCGCCCCGGCCTGGGGCCAAGACCTTGAGCCCATTTGTGCCGACCGGCCCGGCAAAAGCAACGCGCCCTGCACCGTGGCGCCCGGCCATGTTCAGATCGAGTTCGGGTTCGACGATCTCAGCATCCAGCATCGCAGCGGCATCACCACCAGCATCAACGATGTCGGCGGCATGCTGGCCAAGGTTGGGCTGACAGATCACCTGGATGTGGAAGCCGGCGTCAATCTGTTTCAATCCGAGCGCGAGCACGGAACCAGCATGACCCGCACGCAAACCGGCATTGGAGACCTGTTCCTGCACGTAAAGTATGGGATGGAGAGCGGACGGTTTGGCCTGGCGTTTGATCCCTATGTGAAGCTTCCCGTTGCCAACGACACGGCCGGCAACGGCAAGCTGGAAGGCGGTTTGGCCATGCCGATGGAGGTTGATCTGGGAAGCGGCTGGCTGCTGGGCGATACCTTGCAGGCCGATGCCCTGGCCAATGCCAGCGGTTCCGGCATGCACGCCAACATGTCGGATGCGCTGGGCGTGGGAAAAAGCATTACGGACAGCCTGACGGTTGGCGCGGAATTATGGACCGATGAGAATTTCGATCCCGCAGGCACATCCATCCAATACAGCGCCGGACTGGAACTGGCCGATCTGCTGAACAACGACACCCAGATCGATTGCGGCTTCACGTTCGGGCTGGATCGCCAGACACCGGATTTTGAAATCTATGCCGGCATTTCCGAGCGGTTCTAGGCCTTGGCGCTGACCAGCCAGCAGGCGATTCCGGGGGTGACGTTCTGGCCCGGTTTCTGAAACTGGGCGAAGGCTTCGCTGACCGCTTTCAGAACCTTGGCGCGGGTCTCGTCGCTTTCGTCGCGCAGCGCGCGTGACACCGGACCCAGATTGGTCATCTGAAAGCCGGCGTGGGTTGCGGACGGCCCAAGATCCATCACGCCGTCCAGTTTTTCGATTTTCACGTCGCCGAAGCCCGCACCGGTGAGAATGTCTTTCAACCGCGCGGCATCGGCGAACGCGAAGGGGCCGGGCGCATGCGGCTCGGGCACGGACTGTTCCGGCAGATGCGGCTTGGCCGCATTCATCGGCAGCGTGGTCCATTCATTGTCTTTGGATGGGCGCCAGCAGATAAAGGCCAAGCGCCCGCCCTTGGCAGCAGCCTTGCGGATAATGGCAAAAGCGGCTTTGGGGTCTTCGAAAAACATCACACCGAAGCGGGAAATGATCAGGTCGTATTCCGGCTTGAACGGATACGCAGACGCATCTGCTTCCTCAAATTGCACATTCCTGGCATCGCCATGGCAGCGCGCCTGATTCAGCAGCGGGCGGGAGATATCCACGCCCAGCACCTTGCCGCTGGGGCCAACGGCTTCGGCGCGGCCAGCTTGAGCAGGCCCGCCGTGGCGTCGGCCAGATTGCGGTCCATCTCGGACTGATACTTGGCCCACTTTTCGCCGGTAGGGCCGTTCCAGTAATCGATCTGGTCCTGGTTCGAGCTCACGACTTGGTCTTCCGCTTGCGCATCGCCAGGGTGCGAAGGCGCAGGGCATTCAGCTTGATGAAGCCCGCTGCGTCCTTCTGGTCATAGGCGCCCTTGTCATCCTCGAAGGTGACCAGGCTTTCGCTATAGAGCGAATAGGGCGAAGAGCGCCCCACCACCGCGACATTGCCCTTGTAGAGCTTCAACCGCACGGTGCCGGCGATATATTCCTGGCTCTTGTCGATCAGGGCCTGGAGCATCTCGCGCTCCGGTGAGAACCAGAAGCCGTTGTAAATCAGCGCCGCATAGCGGGGCATGATGTCGTCCTTCAGATGCGCCGCGCCGCGATCCAGCGTGATGCTTTCGATGCCGCGATGCGCCGCCAGAAGAATGGTGCCGCCGGGTGTTTCATAAACGCCGCGGGACTTCATGCCGACAAAGCGGTTTTCCACCAGATCGAGGCGGCCGATGCCGTTGGCCTTGCCCAGCGCGTTCAGTTTGGTGAGCAGGCTGGCGGGCGACAATTTTTCGCCATCGATGCTGACGGCATCGCCCTTTTCAAAACCGACTTCGACATAGGTCGCTTTGTCCGGCGCATCCTCGGGCGCGATGGTCCGCCTATAGACGATGCTTTCGGCTTCCTTCGCCGGATCTTCCAGGACTTTGCCTTCCGAAGAGGAATGCAGAAGGTTGGCATCGACCGAGAACGGCGCTTCGCCGCGCTTGTCCTTGGCGATGGGAATCTGGTTCGCTTCCGCAAATTCCAGCAGCTTGGTGCGGCTGGTCAGGTCCCATTCGCGCCAGGGCGCGATCACCTTGATGTCAGGCTTGAGGGCGTAATAGCCCAGCTCGAACCGCACCTGGTCATTACCCTTGCCGGTGGCGCCATGGCATACCGCGTCGGCGCCGACCTTTTCGGCGATTTCGATCTGCTTCTTGGCGATCAGCGGCCGGGCAATAGAGGTGCCCAGCAGATAGACGCCTTCATAGACCGCATTGGCGCGGAACATGGGGAAGACATAGTCCCGCACGAATTCCTCGCGCACATCTTCAATGAAGATGTTGCCGGGCTTGATGCCAAGGGTCTCGGCCTTCTTGCGCGCCGGTTCGATTTCCTCGCCCTGCCCCAGATCGGCGGTGAAGGTAACGACCTCGGCATTATATTCGGTCTGCAGCCATTTCAGGATCACGGATGTGTCAAGCCCGCCGGAATAGGCGAGAACGACTTTTTTGATATCTTTCCTGGACATAGCGCTGGACCCCAAAATCGCGGGGACTATAGGGATTTAGGCCCGAAAATCCAGCCTGTCAGAACCGCCCGGCAATCCAGAAAACCAGGCTCAGAACGGCGCTGACCAGGATGCAGGTCATGATGGGAAAGTAGAAGCTGCCATGCTCGCCGGTCACGGCGATGTCGCCCGGCAGACGGCCCAAGCCGAGGCGGGACAGGAGCGGCCAGCAGGCCCCGGCGATCACCAGCATGATCCGCCGATGACGAGCAGTTTCTGCACTAATGGGGCATCCGCGCCAGTTGCGCCGATTTTTCGGCAGCCAGGCGCGTTGAGGCGCGTTCTTTGACGCTTTCGGATTTGAGCTGGCCACAGGCCGCCATGATGTCCCGGCCGCGCGGGGTGCGCACCGGGCTGGCATAGCCGGCCTTGTTGACGATCTCGGCAAATTTTTCGATCTGGGCCCAGTCGGAACATTCATAGGGCGCGCCCGGCCAGGCATTGAACGGAATGAGATTGATCTTGGCGGGAATGCCAGCCAACAGCTTCACCAGGGCGCGGGCATCGGCCAGGCTGTCATTGACGTCCTTCAACATCACATATTCAAAAGTGATGCGGCGGGAATTGGACGCGCCGGGATAGGTGCGGCAGGCCTCCAGCAATTCCTTGATCGGGTATTTCTTGTTGATCGGCACAATCTCGTCGCGCAATTCGTCACGCACCGCGTGCAGCGAAATGGCCAGGCCGGAGCCGATCTCGGCCCCTGCGCGGGCAATCATCGGCACCACGCCGGCGGTGGATAGCGTCACCCGGCGTTTGGAAAGCGCCAGCCCGTCGCCATCGGTGAGAATGACGAGCGCGGTTTTCACATTGTCGAAATTATAAAGGGGCTCACCCATGCCCATCATCACCACATTGGTGACGCTGCGGCCGGGCGCGGTGGAAGGCCAGTCATCCAGCGCATCCTTCGCTACCAGCACCTGCCCCAGGATCTCGGCAGGCGTCAGATTGCGCACCAGCTTCTGGGTGCCGGTGTGGCAGAAACGGCAGGTCAGGGTACAGCCGACCTGGCTGGACACGCAAAGCGTGCCCCGGTCTTCTTCCGGGATATAGACGGTCTCGAATTCAATGCCGGGACCGGTGCGCAGCAGCCATTTGCGGGTGCCGTCTGTGGAAATCTGCTCGGTGACGATTTCCGGCCGGCCCAGGGTGAAATGTTCCGCCATCTGGGCGCGGAAGTCTTTCGCCAGATTGGTCATGGCGTCGAAGTCGCGCGCGCCGTGGACATAAATCCAGTTCCACAACTGACGCACGCGCATGCGGACATTCTTGTCCGGTATGCCGGCAGCGGCCAGCGCTGCGCTCATCTCATCGGCGCCAAGGCCGATCAGGGATTTCTTATCAGGTCCGGAGGACGGCATCACATATTGCAGGCAGAGTGGATCTTCGCCATTGCGTCGGAGAAGCCCGCCAGGGAATAGGTATCAACCGTGCGGGTACCGCGCACCGACGTGCCGATCGCCACGGCGGACACGCCCTGGGTCATCGCTCCCATCAAGGCGCGGCCGTCATTCAAATTCTGAAGCCAGGCGGTGCCAGTGCCGGTGGTGCCGGGGGTGTTGCGAGGGAAGAAATTGAAACAGTCGCCGCCGATACACAGCGTCACCGGGGTGGTCAGCTTGTATTGATAGCCCGGCAGAATTTGCGGCTCGGCCTTCACTTTGCGGCCCGGCCAGTCCGACACCATCAGGAAAATATCCCCGCGCTTGGCGGCCCGCGGCTGCATCGCGCGCGGCGCGGACATGGCGTAGCAGGTCATGCTGTCGCCGGTGCTGGTCTGGAAGGCGCGCCAGTTGGTGAAAACACCCAGCAAAGTGGCCGAATCCGCCAAGGCGGGCGTGGCCAGGATACAGGCAGCAAGGGAACCCAGGAGAAGATTGCGAATCATGGAAGACCATTTTTGCCCGCAAATACGGGCGTTTGTGTGATCGCCACACAATAACGGCTTGAGACTCCGGCGGCAAACATTAACGGCGGAACCCGCTACGCGGGAGGCCGCTCGCCCAAGCTCGCGGCGTTCGCCGCTCAAATCGGTCCACTGGACCGATTTGACCCGCAATGCGGGTCGCGGCTCACTCACGCAGGCCATAGCCCTTGGAATAGAGCCGCCAAACCGTGCCGCCCAGCACCGCCAGCAGGACCAAGGTCAGGCCGACGCCCAGTCCTTGGGGTGTTTCATCCAGCCCCAGCATCGCGCCGCGCAGACCGTTGGTGAAATAGAAGAACGGATTGGCGTAATCCAGGAAGCGCAGCCAGGGCGGCAGCATCGCCACCGTGTTGAACACACCGCCCACCATGGAAAGCGGGGTGATGAAGAACACGGTCAGCACGTTCAGCTGCTCAAAGCTTTTGGCCCATAATCCGATGATGATGCCGAGCAGACCGAAGATGCAGGACGTCGCCACCACCCAGAACAGGAAGCCCAGGATCGAGACGATGTGGGTGGCGTCGAACACCAGGCCGATGATCATGATGCCAAGAGCTGTGAGGACCGAGCGCACCACCACCGTGCTGAGGCTGCCCAGGATCATTTCGACATAGGACAAGGGCGAAACCAGCGTCTCTTCGATGAAATGCAGGAAGCGCGCGAAATAGATCGCCGAGGACGATTGCAGGAAGGCGGCGTTGACGATGTTCATCAACAGGACGCCGGGCAGCACGAATTCCAGATAGCGGTGACCGCCGATAGAGGCGATGCGCCCGCCCACGACAAAGCCGAAAATAAAGATAAAGAGCAGCGCCGATATCCAGGGCGCCACGAACACCTGAATGGGCACGCGCATCATGCGCGAGATTTCGCGGCGCACGATGGTGAAAAGGCCGATCCAGTTCATCCGCGTCAGCCCTTCACATGGTCCGGCTCAGCGCCGGTGGCCTTGAGATAGGCATCTTCAAGACCGTCGGTTCCGGCGATCTCTTCTTTGGCGCCTTCGCGAACAACCTTGCCCTTGTTAACGATGGCGATGGTGCGGCAGAGGCGCTCGACTTCTTCCAGATAATGAGACGTGAGCAGGATGGTTTTTCCATCCTTGTTGATTTCCTGAAGATAACGCCACAGCACCCGGCGCAATTCCACGTCCACACCGGCGGTGGGTTCGTCCAGGATCAGGAGCGGTGGATCATTGACCAGGGCGCGGGCCAGAACCACGCGCCGCTTCAGGCCGCCCGATAATTCGCGAAAAGATTTTTTCTGGTGCGGAATGAGTTCGAACCGCTCCATCAGGAAATCGGTGCGTTCTTTGCGCGCCGCCGCCCGCATGCCGAAATAGCCGCCCATCCAGTCCACGATCTGGCGCGGCGTGGCGAAGACATCGACATTAAATTCCTGCGGGCAGAGGCCAACCATGCGGCGCGCCTCGCGATAATTCTTCACCACATCGATGCCGAACACTTCGATCTTGCCGGCCGTGGGCTCGGCGATACCGGTGGTGCAGTGAATGGTGGTGGATTTGCCCGCACCGTTCGGGCCCAGGAATCCGAAAAACTCGCCTTCCGGAACGGTCAGGGAGATGTCGTCCACCGCCACGGTACCGCGGCGATAGACTTTGCGCAGATGCGAAATGCGAAGGGCGGGAACCGTCATTGGGCGCGTCAAGTAACATGCGCTGGACTGATTTGGCTAGCGGCGCGGCGCAGTGAAATTTTTTCAATCCGCCCTTGGTCTGGCCAGTGGCGCACCCCATTTGTGAAGGGGCGGCACAGCCCCTGCCCCGCCTGCCTTTACCGGCCGCGCCGGATAGCCCCCCAATTGAAGCATCCGGTCGTACAAAACGATGGCCCCCGCCATGCCGACATTGATGGAAAAGCGGGTGGGAATCTTGACCACAAACTCGCAGGCTTTCAGCACCTTGGGCGACAGCGAAAAGCGCTCGGCCCCGAAAACATAGGCCGCCCGCTGGGGATGGCGAAAACGCGGCAACTCCACCGCATCATCCGTGATTTCCACCCCCACCAGCCGGCACCCCAGCGGCAGGCGGAAGTCGCCCGGCTCGGCAAAGGAGTAAAAGGGCAAAGCCCCTTGCGCATTGCTGGTGTCGCTCTGGGCGTCGGACAGCTTCAGCCGGGGCGCGATGGAAAAGAAAAAGCTGGCGTCAAAGGCATGGGAAATCCGCACCAGATTGCCCAGATTCATTGGCTTGGAAATGCCGTCCACGCCTACGCCGAAATAACCGCGCACCTGCAGCCCCTGAATCGCGAATGCGATGCTTAAATAGCACAAACCCGCCCCGCGAGGGCGGGGCTTCATTTGCCTGAAACGCGGTAAGTCCGCATAACCGTTTTCATCTTTCAGGCGTTGTCCGCAGACACATGGTCCAAAACAACAAAAGCCTCCCGGCGCGCGTCAAGGGAATCGCCGTCCTCAATCAGCTGGGCCCGGGCCTGATCACCGGCGCAGCGGATGACGATCCCAGCGGCATCGCCACCTACAGCCAGGCGGGGGCGCAATTCGGCTTCGGCCTGCTTTGGACGCTGGTTCTCACCTTTCCCCTGATGGTGTCGATCCAGATGGTGAGCGCCCTGATCGGGCGGGTCACCGGCCATGGCCTGGCCAGGAACATGCGCGAAGTGATGCCCAGGGGACTGGTGACCGGCCTGGTCGCCCTGCTGTTCATCGCCAACACCATCAATGTCGGCGCCGATCTGGCGGCGATGGGCGCGGCCGCCAAGCTGGTGACCGGCTTTGGTCAGCACACCTTCACCATCGCCTTCGCGCTGGCCTCGCTGGGGCTGCAGCTTTTCATACCCTATCGGCGCTATGCCCGCTTCCTCACCATCCTGACCTTCAGCCTGTTCGCCTATGTCGCGATGCTGTTCATGATCAAGCTGGATTGGGCACAGATCGGCGCGGGGCTGATCGGACTGCATCCGCAGCTTACTGAAGATGCCGCCACAACCATCGTGGCGATCTTCGGCACCACCATCAGCCCTTATCTGTTTTTCTGGCAAAGCTCCCAGGAAGTGGAAGAGGTCGAACAGAAGCCTGACGAGCACCCCCTGATGGAAGCGCCGAAAGAAGCCCCGGCCCAGATCGCGCGCATCAAGATGGATACCGTCACCGGTATGTTGGTTTCCAACTTCATTGCGGTGGCGATCATGATCTCGACCGCCGCGACCCTTCATCAGTCTGGCGTCACCAATATCGAAACCGCCGCCGATGCCGCCAAGGCGCTCGAGCCGGTGGCCGGTCATTTCGCCTTTGCCCTGTTCAGCCTGGGTATTATCGGCACGGGCTTGCTGGCCATTCCTGTGCTGGCGGGATCGGCGGGCTATGCCATCGCCGAATCCCAGGGCTGGAAAAGCGGGCTGGACAACATGCCCTGGCAGGCGCGTGGCTTTTACACCGTGATCGGCGCGGCGGTGTTGCTGGGCCTGGGGATCGACTATTCGCCGCTCGATCCCATCAAGGCGCTGTATTGGAGCGCGGTGCTGAATGGCCTGATCGCGGTGCCGATAATGGCCGCGATGATGGTGGTAATGCACAGCAAGAAGAAGATGGGGAAATTCCGCGCCGGAAATGTGCTGGGTCCGCTGGGCTGGCTTGCCACCCTGGTGATGGCGGCGGCGACGGTCACCATGGTATATGTGATGTTGAAATAATTACTGCGATTTCAAACCATGATCATTCTGGGCTGGATTATTTTTGGCGCGCTGACAGGCTGGATCGCCAGCAAGGTCGTAAACCGGCGCGGCGAAGGCTGTATGGTCAACACTGCCCTGGGTCTGGTGGGCGCAGTGGCCGGCGGGTTCATTTTTCGCCAGCTCACAGGCTTTGAATATGAAGCGAACGGCTTTCTTCTGTCGCTGTTCGTGTCCGTGATCGGCGCGGTGTTGGTGTTGCTGGCCTATCACGCTATCGCCGGGCGACGGTAACGCACGCAAGAAAAAGGGCGCGCCGCTTTCGCGGGCGCGCCCAATCTCCAACTTCAACGAACCTTAACGGCAGTCGCGACGGCCGTTACGCGCGTTCAGGTCGACATCGCAGGGGCTGGTGGTGGCACCAATGGCGCCGCCGGCCACAGCGCCAGCAGCGGCACCCAGAGCCGGGTTACCAGCAGCCGCGCCAATGATCGCACCGCCGACAGCACCGATTGCCGCGCCGCTGAGGGCACGTTCACCGGGACGACCGCCGCAACCGGCAAGAGCCAGCGTCGCGACCAAACACACACCCAAAATTGCCTTATTACGCATATCTGTTCTCCTCATGCAGCTTACCCATCCAACTGCCGGGAAGAACGTCTTCCGGAGGAGCAAGGTTCCCAAAAAGTCATGGGAACCAATGCCGGAGTTGTGAAACACCAGGCTTTTGCAGGAAAAAGCGCAAGATGCGGCTTTAACTTTATTTACCTGCGGGGGTGTGCAGATAAATCTCGCCGCCCGATTGTTTGAATTCATCAGCCTTCTTGGCCAAGGCCGCACGGATTTCGGCGGTAGAGAGCGTGTCGCCAAAATTCGAATCATTCCTGCCTTTGGCGGCGTCGCGCACTTCCTGCGAGATTTTCATGGAGCAGAATTTCGGTCCGCACATGGAGCAGAAATGCGCCACCTTGGCGCCGTCGGCCGGCAACGTCTCATCGTGATAGAGCTGGGCAGTCTCCGGATCCAGCGCGAGTGCGAATTGATCACGCCAGCGGAATTCGAATCGCGCCTTGGACATGGCGTCGTCCCAGATGCGCGCTGCCGGGTGGCCTTTGGCCAGGTCGGCGGCATGGGCGGCGATACGATAGGCGATAACACCGGCTTTTACGTCATCGCGGTCGGGCAGACCCAGATGCTCCTTGGGCGTGACATAGCAAAGCATGGCGGTGCCGAACCAGCCGATCATCGCCGCTCCGATGGCGGACGTGATGTGGTCATAGCCGGGGGCGATATCGGTGGTGAGCGGGCCCAGGGTATAGAATGGCGCCTCGTCGCAGACCTTCAGCTGACGATCCATGTTTTCCTTAATCTTGTGCATCGGCACATGGCCGGGGCCTTCGATCATCACCTGGATGTCATGCTTCTGGGCGATGCGGTTGAGATCGCCCAGGGTATCGAGTTCAGCGAATTGCGCAGCGTCATTGGCATCTGCCGTCGAGCCGGGGCGCAGACCGTCGCCCAGCGAGAAGGCGACGTCATACTGTTTCAGGAGTTCGCAGATTTCCTCGAAGTGGGTGTAGAGGAAATTCTCCTTGTGGTGCGCCAGGCACCATTTGGCCAGGATCGAGCCACCGCGTGAGACAATGCCAGTGACGCGGTCGGCGGTGAGCGGGATATGCGCCAGGCGCACGCCGGCATGGACGGTGAAATAGTCCACGCCCTGCTCGCACTGCTCGATCAAGGTATCGCGATAAATGTCCCAGGTCAGATCTTCGGCAACGCCGCCGACTTTTTCCAGCGCCTGATAGATCGGCACGGTGCCGATCGGAACCGGCGAGTTGCGGATGATCCATTCGCGGATGGTGTGGATGTGGCGGCCGGTGGACAGGTCCATCACCGTGTCGCCGCCCCAGCGGATCGACCAGACAAGCTTTTCCACTTCCTCGGCCACACCCGAAGTCACGGCGCTGTTGCCGATATTGGCGTTGACCTTGGTGAGGAAGTTGCGGCCGATGATCATCGGCTCGGTTTCGGGATGGTTGATGTTGACGGGAATGATGGCGCGGCCACGGGCGATTTCATCGCGCACGAATTCCGGCGTGATCTCCATCGGGATGCTCGCGCCGAAGCTGTTGCCATCGACGAGCGCGCTGCGGCCCAGATTTTCGCGGGCCGCGATATATTTCATTTCCTCGGTGATGAGGCCCTGACGGGCATAGTGAAGCTGGCTGACATTCTTGCCGGGCTTGGCGCGAAGCAGCTTGACGCCGGCGCGATTGAATTGCGGCACCGACAAAAGTTCGCCACGGCGCAGGCCGTCATCTTCCGGCTTGCGGGCGCGGCCTTCATATTCTTCGACATCGCCACGGGCGAGAATCCATTCCCGGCGCTTGGGCGCGAGGCCCTTCTCGATATCAATGGCGACGGTGTCGTCGGTGTAAGGACCGGAGGTGTCATAGAGGAGCACCGGCGCTTCGCCGCCAGACAGCGCCACTTCGCGGAACGGCACGCCGTTCAGCATCAGCTTTTTGGAGCCCGGCAGCGGGCCGCGCGTGATCTCGACGTTCTTCGAATTGAGAATGGGCTTGTTCATCGTTGACCTCTCCCTACGCCGGGCTTCTTCGAGATGAAGGGGGGCCGGATCAGGTTCAAAGGGATCGGCGGGATTGCCGTCTCAGCCGGTTAGGGCACCCCTGGGAAGCGGTCAATTTAGGCCTGTGGGGGCGCACACGCAACGGCTCAGGTCGCGGCGAACTGGCGGAATTCCTGAATTACGCCCTGAACCGCCATGGCGACGATTTTTTCCCCAGCTTCTATGCTCGCCTGGGAAGGATCGGAACCGATGCGGCCATCCGGAAAACGGCGGCGATAGTCTTCGGCGTCCAAAATGGGGCCCGTCGGCGCGATTTTGGGGCTGAGTTCGCCGCCCGGGCGGGCAATTTCCGGATAACCGAACCAGGTGACCGAGATTTCGGACGGCGTGGCGTGGCTGCCCTCGCCCACCGGGAACAATCTGCGGCACTGGTCCATGACCCCGGGTAAATCCCACCAATTGCGCAGATGACAACGCAGCGAAGGTTTGTTGCCGGGGCCTGCGAACGTGACGGCGTGATAGATTTCAGAGAAAGCGGCGGTGATGGTGGTGATGTTGCCGCCATGACCGTTCAACCAATAGATGCGCTCGAAGCCATGGCGCTGCAAACTCTCGGTCCAATCCTTCATTGCTGCGATCATGGTGGATGGCTTGAGGGTGATGGTGCCGGGGAAGCTCATATGATGCTGGGCCTGGCCGACATTGAAGGTGGGACCGACCAGAAAGCCCGCTTCGTCTCCCGCGCGCCGGGAAATGATTTCCGGACATAGCGCATCGGTGCCGAGCAGTCCCGTGGGGCCATGCTGCTCGGTCGAACCAATCGGAATAATAATGGCTTTGGATTTCGCCAGATAGGCTTCGATCTCGGGCCAGGTGGAAAGATGAAGCTGCATACGAACCAGTCTTGCTTATGGAACTTGGATTATAGCACCATTCACTCGCCGCCCCGAAAGAGCACGCCATGTCCGAGACTTTGATCCCAGTTACGGCTGAATGGGCGGCGCGCGCTTTCATGAACAAGACGCAGTATGAAGCGGCCTATCAGGATGCGTTGAAGGATCCGGATGCCTTCTGGGGCAAGGAAGCGGCGCGGCTGGCCTGGATCAAGCCCTTCACCAAGGTGGGCAACTGGTCGTTCGATGCCGCCGACCTGCATATCAAATGGTTCGAGGACGGGGCGCTGAATGTTTCGGCCAATTGCATTGACCGGCACCTGGAAAAACGCGGCGGCCAGACCGCGATCATCTGGGAAGGCGATGATCCCAAGGACAGCAAGCACATCACTTATAAAGAGTTGCATGGCGAGGTCTGCCGCTTCGCCAATGTGCTGAAGGCGCGCGGCGTCAAACGCGGCGACCGCGTCACCATTTATATGCCCATGATACCGGAAGCGGCTTATGCCATGCTGGCCTGCACCCGGATCGGGGCGGTGCATTCGGTGGTGTTCGGCGGCTTTTCTCCGGACAGCCTGGCCGGACGTATTCAGGATTGCGATTCCAAAATCGTCATCACCGCCGACGAAGGCGTGCGCGGCGGAAAATCCATTCCGCTGAAGAAGAATGTCGATGATGCGCTGGCCAAAGCCGGTATCGTCACCGATGTGATCGTGGTCAGGCGCACGGGCGGCGCTGTTTCGATGAAGGATGGCCGTGACCGCTGGTATCACGAGGAAGCGGCGAAGGTGGGTGCGGATTGCCCCGCCGAAACCATGAATGCCGAAGACCCGCTTTTCATTCTTTATACCTCTGGCTCCACCGGAAAGCCCAAGGGCGTGCTGCACACCACCGGTGGTTATCTGCTGTGGTGCGCCTGGACCCATCATTATGTGTTCGATTATCACGATGGCGACATCTACTGGTGCACCGCCGATGTCGGTTGGGTGACCGGGCATAGCTATATTCTCTATGGGCCGCTTGCCAACGGCGCCACCACGCTGATGTTTGAAGGCGTGCCCAACTATCCCACCACCTCGCGTTTCTGGGAGGTGATCGACAAGCACAAGGTCAACACCTTCTATACCGCGCCCACCGCCATCCGCGCCTTGATGCGGGACGGCGACGATCCGGTGAAGAAGACCAGCCGCGCCAGCTTGCGCCTTTTAGGTAGTGTAGGCGAGCCGATCAATCCGGAAGCATGGCTTTGGTATCACCGCGTGGTGGGCGACAGCCGCTGCCCCATCGTGGATACCTGGTGGCAGACCGAAACCGGGGGACACCTGATCACGCCCCTGCCCGGCGCAACCGACTTGAAGCCGGGCTCCGCCACCAAACCGCTGCCCAGCGTGGTGCCGGAGATTGTGGATGCCGACGGCAAAGTGCTGGAGGGCGCGGTCACCGGCAATCTGGTGCTGACCAGAAGTTGGCCGGGCCAGATGCGCAGTGTCTATGGCGACCATCAGCGCT
Organism: Alphaproteobacteria bacterium; assembly: GCA_947474565.1. Classification (GTDB taxonomy): domain Bacteria; phylum Pseudomonadota; class Alphaproteobacteria; order Micropepsales; family Micropepsaceae; genus Rhizomicrobium. The sequence goes on along the minus strand of CANJIS010000004.1, from coordinate 91,035 downwards.
TCATCGACACGTATTTCAAGACTTATAAGGGCAAGTACTTCACCGGAGATGGCTGCCGCCGCGATGCCGACGGCTATTACTGGATCACCGGCCGGGTGGATGATGTGATCAATGTCTCCGGTCACCGGCTGGGCACAGCAGAAGTGGAAAGCGCGCTGGTGGGCCACAAGGATGTTGCGGAGGCCGCCGTGGTGGGCTTTCCGCACGACATCAAGGGCCAGGGCATCTATGCCTATGTCACGCTGAAGGCAGGCGTGACGGCCAGCGAGGCGCTGGCGGGCGAATTGAAACAATTCGTGGGGCATGAAATCGGGCCCATCGCCAAGCCGGATGTCATTCAGTTCGCACCGGGTCTGCCCAAGACCCGCTCCGGCAAAATCATGCGGCGCATCCTGCGCAAGATCGCGGAAGGCGACACCTCGAGCCTGGGCGATATCTCGACCCTGGCCGATCCGTCCGTGGTGGATGATCTGGTAAAGAACGCGGTCAAACAATAGTGCTGATGTTCTTATACTTGTTGGCGGCGATGGGCGTGGCCTATTGGGCCAAGCTGGACCGGCGCAATCCCGCGTTGTGGTTCGGCGTTTCGGTGATCTGCACGCCGCTGCTGGCCAGCCTCACACTTTATGTGATGGACCGTTACGGCTGGTGACTATTTGCCGCCGCTCATGGCGGCATAGCCATCCATGGCCGTGGCCAGATCAATGTCCTTCTGGGTAACGCCGCCGGCATCATGGGTCGCAAGCGCGACCTCAACCCGGTTATAGACATTGAACCATTCGGGATGGTGATCCATCGCCGCAGCCTTCAGCGCCGCGCGGGTCATGAAGGAAAAAGCGGCGTCAAAATCCACAAACTGGAATTTGCGGATGATGGCTTCGCGGCTATCGGCCAGCCGCCAGTCCGGCAAGCGCTTCAGAGCGGCTTTCAAGTCTTCAATCGTCAGCTTCGTCATCATAACTCTCCAAAGGATAGTCCTGCTCCACGCGATAGATACTGCCATCGCTGGTCAGCTTGCTGGAATAAAGGCTAAACGTCCGAACCGTAAATTCAGCGCTGGTATAAAGCGCATGCTGGGTCAGCCATTCCAGCGCCTTGCCCTGTTCGGGATGGCGCAGCCGCGCCAGGGTGACATGCGGCGTGAATTTGTGGGCGTCTTGCGGTTGGCCGACACGGCGTATGGCGGTGTCCACTTTGCGCTGAAGATGTTCCAGCGTTTCGTTCTTGCGCACCCCGGCCCAGAGCGAATGCATCTGCCGCCCGCCGAATTGGCCAACGGCATGCAATTGCAGATCGAAAGCGGGCAGATGGATAGCGGCCAGCGCGTCATCGAGCATGGCGGCGTCGCGCCCCTCCACTTCACCGATAAAGCGCAGCGTGAGATGCAGCTGGTCGCGTGTCTGCCAGCGCGCGCCGGGAACACCACCCTGGATCAACAGCAGGCTTTGCGCGACGGCGTCGGGGATCGCCAGCGCCACGAACAACCTCATCGCGCCAATCGTCCCAAAGGCAGCGCGCGGCGGAACAACAGCACCGTCACGACATAGGCACAGGTGCCGAACACGATGGCGCCAATCAATCCGGCCACATCGCTGGCGGGACCAGCCGCCATGGGCGCAATGAGGCGCACGCCGATCCAGGCCCCTACCCCAGCGGCAACAGCGGCAAGAAATGCGGGCGGCAGCGACTTTACAAATATGGTTTCAATCGAGAGCAAGGCGCGGCTGCGGCCAAACCAGGTGAGAATGCCGACATTGATCCAGGCGCCCAGCGCTGTACCCAGCGCGAGCCCTGCAACACCCAGATGCAGGCCCCAGACGAAGACCACCTTCAGCGCAATATTGGAAATGATGGCAATCACAGTGGCGCGCGCCGGCGTCAGCGTATCGTGACGGGCATAGAAGGTGCTGGCGACAATCCGCACCATCGCCATGGCGGGAAGCCCCACGCCATAGGCCATCAAGGCCAGGGCAGAAAGCCCGGCGGCATCGGCGTTGAAAGCGCCATGGGCGAACACCGCCCGCATGATGGTGCCGGGAATAACAAGGAAGACCGCCGCAAAAGGTAGTATCAGCAGAAGACTCATCGCTGCCGAACGGTTCTGGGCAGCGCTTGATCCGGCATCGTCACCTTTGGCAATGCGCGCCGACATTTCCGGCAACAGCACCGTGCCCAGCGCAATGCCCAACACGCCCAACGGCAACTGATTGATGCGGTCGGCATAATAAAGTGCGGTTCGGCTGCCGATGGGCAACAGGCTGGCGAGGACAGTGTCGATAAGCGGCGCCACCACCACGCTGGCAGCGCCGAAGGTCACCGCGCCAAAGGCGATAAAGAATTCTTTGATCTCGGGCGTCCAGCGCGGCCAGGTAATGCGCAGCCACAGACCTTCGCGTGCGCCCGCCCACAGAATGAAGATCAGCTGCGCCACGCCGCCGATGAACACGCCCCAGGCAGCGGCATAGGCGGCATTGGGAAACCAGTGCCAGAGAACAAGCGTGCCGATCATCGCCAGGTTCTGGAGATTGGACCAGAAAGCACCCGCCCAGAATTTATCAATGGCGTTGAGCATGGCGGAGAGTTGCACCGCCACCAGGGTCATAATGAGATAGGGAAACGTGATGCGCGCCAGACTGACAGTGAGCACGAATTGTTGCGGGTTATCGGCAAACCCTGGCGCCAGCACGCGAATGATCCAGGGCATGAAGACCGTGGCCAGCCCCAGCAGCACGACCTGTGCCGCCAACTGCCAGGCGAACACCTTGTCGGCAAAGCGGGCGGCGGCTTCCGGTTCGCCCTTGGCATGGAGCGCGGCATAACGCGGAAGGAAGGCTGGGTTGATCGTGCCTTCGCCAAAAATCGCGCGGAAGTAATTGGGGAACAGGAAAGCGACGAAGAACGCGTCCGACAGGACGCCCGCGCCCAAAGTCCAGGCCAGCAGCGTGTCACGGATGAAACCGGTGATGCGCGACAGAAGCGTAAAGCCGCCGACGGAAACGAGGCGCTTGAACATCAGGGCTTAACTTCCGAGAGCATCTTTTTCACCGAGGGAAGCATGCGCGCGACAATGATCTTCACCCCCGCCGGATTGGGATGCATGCCGTCGGCCTGGTTGAGCTTGGGATTGAGCGCCACGCCATCCAGCCAGAAAGGATAGAATGTGACTTTAAATTCCTTGGCCAGGCGCGGATAGATGCTGTCGAACGCCTTGACGTATTCGGGGCCCAGATTGCGCTGCGCCTGCATGCCGGTGAACAGCACCGCGATATGATCTTTCTGCAGCCGGACAAGAATGGCGCGGAGATTTTTCTCGGTCACATCCGGGGAGATGCCGCGCAGCATGTCGTTGGAGCCGAGTTCAATCATCGCCGCATCGGGATGGCCGGCCAGCGACCAGTCCAGCCGCGATAGCCCGCCGGAGGATGTATCACCGGAGACGCCGGCATTATCCACATGGGCGTCAATGCCGGAGGACTTGAGGGCGGCCTGGAGCTGAACGGTGAATTCTGTCCCGGGCGGCAAGCCATAGCCTTGGGTCAGGCTGGAGCCCAAAGCGAGAATCTTGAAAGTGCGGGTCTCCCCCGGCAGAGCCAGAAGACACAGGGCCAGACCCAGGAAAAAAGCCTTGTAAGGAAAGGTCATCATCGCCAGTTGGATATTCTTCGGTTAAACCAGACAGCCCATGCAGAATCCCGGCCCAGCAATCAGCTTATCAGAAGTCCATCTCGAACTGGCGAGCGCCGCCGGGCCGGTCAATATTTTGAACGGCATCAGCTTGGCCGTACCAAAGGGCCAAACTGTGGCGCTGATCGGGCCTTCCGGCTCGGGCAAGTCCTCGCTTTTGATGGTGGCGGCGGGGCTGGAACGGCCCACCAGCGGCCGGGTCCAGGTGGCAGGCACCGACATTACTGGCATGGGCGAAGACGCGGCGGCGCGTTTCCGGCGCGGGCGGGTGGGAATTGTGTTTCAGGCTTTTCACCTGATCCCCACCATGACGGCGCTGGAGAATGTGGCAGTGCCCATGGAACTGTCAGGCGACAAGGATGCCTGGGAGCGCGCCCGCGAGGAATTGACCGGAGTCGGCTTGGGCGAGCGCACACATCATTATCCGGGACAATTGTCGGGCGGTGAACAACAGCGTGTGGCGCTGGCCCGCGCCATGGCGCCCAGGCCCGAGGTTCTGTTCGCCGACGAACCCACCGGCAATCTGGATTCGGCCAACGGCTCGGCCATCGCGGACTTGTTGTTTGGTTTGAATGCCGAACGTGGCGCCACCCTGTTCCTGGTGACGCATGAAGAAAGCCTGGCCAAGCGCTGCCAGCGTGTGGTGCGGCTGGCGGGCGGCAGGATTGTCGATGACACCCAAGCTTAAACAAGCCTGGGAGTTTGCGCGGCGCGAGCTTCGGGGCGGCATGAAGGGCTTCCGCATCTTCTTCCTGTGCCTGCTGTTAGGCATCGCCGCCATCGCATCTGTGGAATCTCTGAGCGAAGCGTTTCTGTCCGGCTTGCGCGATCAGGGCCAGACATTCCTGGGCGGCGATGTCTCGGTGGGGCTGGTGCATCGTCCCGCCACAACCAAGGAATATGCATTCCTTGAGCGCTATGGCCGGATTTCCACCAGCATTTCGATGCGCTCGATGGGTTATGCCCTTCGAGAAGGCCGGACCGCCGAGCGGAACCTGATCGAACTCAAGGCCGTGGACGGATCCTGGCCGTTGTTCGGCCAGCCCAGCTTCACCCCCGAGCAGAAATTGTCCGACGTCATCGCCTGCGAAGACGATGACATATGCGGTGCGGCAGCGGAGCAGACCTTGCTCGACCGCCTGTATGTGCAGCGCGGCGACCTGATCCGCATCGGCGACGCCACCTTTCGGATGATGGGGGTGCTGAAAAGCGAACCCGACCGCATCTCCACCGGTTTTTCGCTGGGGCCGCGCGTTTTGATTTCAGGCAAGGCGCTGGCCGCCACCCATCTGGTGCAGGCGGGAAGCCTGGAGGATTATCGCTATCGCATCGCGTTTACGCCGAATGCCTTAAGTGGGGGCACCGCCATCGAAGCCTTCAAGGCTGAAGCAGAAGCCGCATTTCCCGAGGCCGGTTGGCAGATCCGCGATCGCACCGATGCTGCGCCCGGCATTCGCCGTTTTGTCGAACAGGTGGGCATGTTCCTGACCCTGGTGGGATTGACGGCACTGTTCGTGGGCGGCGTTGGCGCCAGCGAAGCAGTGACTGCTTTTCTGGATCGCAAGCGTTTCGACATCGCCATCCTGAAATCTCTGGGCGCCGACGGGCCGTTGGTGTTCCTGGTGTTCTTTATGCAGGTGATGGCGATTGCGCTGGCTGCCGTTGTGCTGGGCGTATTGATCGGCGCCACCGCACCTTACGCGCTGGCTTATTTCTATGCCGACGCCCTGCCGATGCCGCCGCAACTGGGCGTCTATCCTGCACCGCTGCTGCTGGCGGCGAGCTTCGGCTTGTTGTCTGCCGTGATATTCGCGGTGCCGCCGCTGGGCCGGGCGCAAGCCATACCGCCCGCCAGCCTGCTGCGCGAGACGGTGGCGCCCAGCAATACGAAGCCGGCGCGGATTTATTGGCTCGCGGCAAGCATTGCGGCTTTCATCATCGCGGCGCTGATGTTGTTGCTGGCACCGCGCCCCATCTTTGCTGCGGAATTTCTTGCCGGCGCGGCGGCGGTGCTGATCGTGCTGCGCCTTGTGGCAGAAGGATTGACGCGGGCGTTGCGCCGCGTGCCGCATCCACGCTCACCGCTGCTGCGGCTGGCGCTGGGCGATCTCACCCGTCCGGGTGCTGCCACCGGCGGCGTGATCACGGCTTTGGGGTTGGGTTTGACGTTGCTGGCCACCGTTACGCTGTTGAGCAGCTCCATCACCGCCGAAGTGAATGACGCCCTGCCCGCGCGTGCGCCCAGCTTTTTCTTTGTCGACATTCAGCCCAATCAGATGGCGGCGTTCGGCAAAACCGTCACCAGCTTCAAAAGCGCCACCGATTATCAGCCCACCCCGATGATCCGGGGCCGCATTACCTCTCTAAACGGCGTGCCGGCAGCGGAGGCCGACGTCTCCAGCGACAGCAAATGGGTGCTGAATGGCGACCGTGGCATCACCTATGCCACCACGCCGCCGCCGGGCACCACCATCACCAAAGGCGAATGGTGGGCGGAGAATTACAACGGCCCGACCTTGATCTCACTGGACGAAGAGGCCGCGCGCGGCACCGGCCTGAAGATCGGCGACATGATGACGTTGAACGTGCTGGGGCGCGAGATCAGCGGACGCATCCACAATCTGCGCAAGGTGGACTTCACCACCGGCGGCCAGAATTTCGTGCTGGTGCTGTCGCCCGGCGTAATCGACAAGGCGCCGCATTCCTTCCTGGCCACGGTACGCGTCGGACCGGAAGACGGAGACAAGATGTACAGCACCATCACCGACAAGTTTCCCAATGTCTCGACCGTGCGGGTGAAAGACGCCATCGCCCAGGTGAACGAGCTGTTGCAGCAGCTTGCCACCGGCATCAGCGCCGCAAGTCTGGTCACCATTCTGGCGGGACTTCTGGTGCTGGCGGGAACCATCGCGGCGGGCGCCCGCACCCGGCTCTATGACGCCACCGTGCTGAAAGTGGTGGGCGCGACCCGGGCACAGATCGCTCTGGTCTATATCGCCGAGTATGGCTTTCTGGGCGTCGCCACCGGGATCATCGCCCTGTTGGCCGGAAGCGCCGCGGCGATGTTGACCGCCACGCAGATATTGAAGATCGGCTTTACCTTTGACGCCGGCGCGGCGGCCCTGACCGTGGCGGGCGGCGGGGCGGCAACCTTATTGTTCGGCCTTATCGGGGCCTTGGCGGCTTTGCGGGCCCGGCCGGCGGCCCGCCTGCGCAGCGGTGGTTAAGGAGCCGGGATTAATTCCTTGATATAAAAGCCGAAATCCGGCCTTGAACCGGCTGTCGCAAATCACGATATACTAGCGACGCAAAGGAGTTTCCCCATGGCCAACTTCGACCCCCGGTATACCAGTGCGCCTGTCGCCACTGCTGACGCGCAGGATGCCGGTCTGCGCGCCTATATGCTGCACGTCTACAACTACATGCTTGCCGGTCTTGCGGTCACGGGCATCGCCTCCTGGCTGCTCTATGCCATTGCGGTCACCACCAATCCGGCGGATGCCGTCGTCACGCTGCAAAGCGGAGTCATGCTGACCTCTGTCGGCCAGATCCTGTTCCTCACTCCGTTGCGCTGGGTGGTTATGTTCTCGCCTGTCGCGCTGGTTCTTCTGCTGCAGTTCCGCCTTTCCCATATGTCGGTTGGCGCCGCGCTCGCTGCTTTCGTGGCCTATGCCGGTCTGGTGGGCGTTTCGATGGGCACGATCTCCCTGATCGTCTACACCGGCAGCAGCATCGCGCAGGTATTCTTCATCACCGCCGCGGCTTTTGGCGGTCTCAGCCTGTTCGGCTACTCGACCAAGCGTGATCTGAGCGGCTTCGGCTCGTTCCTGATCATGGGCGTCTGGGGCCTGTTCATCGCCTTCATCGTCAACATCTGGCTGAAATCACCGATGTTGATGTGGGTGGCGTCTGTTGCCGGCGTGTTCATCTTCGCGGGCATGACCGCTTACGACACCCAGTCGATCAAGAACATGTATTACGTCGGAGACGACGGCACGGTTACCGGCCGCAAGGCGGTGACCGGTGCGCTGCGCCTCTATCTCGACTTCATCAACATGTTCATGATGCTGCTCAATCTGATGGGCAACCGCCGCTAAGCATCAGCAAAGCGAAAAGAAAAAGCCCGGTGGCAACACCGGGCTTTTTATTGGCGCAAGCTATTGGCCCGGATCGGGCTTGAACAGGATCGAGAGCGTGGTTTTTTGCGCGTCCTGCACCACCTCTCCTTTGCATTCGATGCCGCTGATGCTGGGCCGATCACTTCCAGCCGGAGGGGGCGCAAAAGACAGGTTGCAGGAGGCCTGCTGTGCGGGCTGCGGCTTGCCCGGCACCAGAGAGATACGTTCGACGTTCAAGGTCACGCCGTCCTGCGCCATCGTGCCGGCAAACGCGAACAGGGGAACGTTCTCGTCATTCTTTTTGGTGAACTGAATCATGACGTGGCTGTTCGCATTGTCGAAGAATGCCAGAATAGCATTGTCGCAGATGTAAGGCTTTGTGCCCGCACCGTCGGTCACGGCGCTTGCCGCCTGACAGACGCCGGTCACCATAGCCAAATCCATGGGCGCCTGCGCCTGCGCCGCCGAAAACGGCAGCAGGCTGGCTGCTGCGAAAATCAAAACGCGCATCTTCATTTTTTCACTCCGCCGCCAGCGCCTTCAACAATTTCTTGTCGAATATTTTCAGCACCTGCGCCAGTTCATGGCCGCGGCGCAGGATCTGCCCGCCCGGCGCCACCACGACATACTGGCCCTGCTTGGACTTCAGGCACGGACGTTTTTCCACCCGGAACAGCGGCATTTCGCTGGCACGGCGGAAGATGGAGAAGACCGCCACTTCGTCCAGAAAATCGAGCGCGTAATCGCGCCACTCCCCGGCGGCGACCATGCGGCCATAAACGGTCAATATGCGGTTGAGCTCGTGGCGATCAAAGCGCGTCAGCGCCACTGGGGATCCTGCCCGCGCGCCTGAAGCGGCCAGCGCGCGATGGAATGCTATCGGTTCTTCCACCATGTGGGGGAATGATGAGACGGGAAATACCCGTCTGCAACATAATTTTTACGGACCAGCATCAGACCATCCCCTATCGAGGCGAGAGCCATGTCCACACGCTTGTCAGCGTGAATCTTGGCGTTCAGCCTGGCCAGGGCAGCGGCGTTGCCCTTCGGCTTCGCGGCAGCCACCTCCCCGGAATAAAGCATATTGTCCAAAGCGATCACGCCGCCGGGCCGGATCAGTTTGAGGCAGGCTTCGTAATAGCCGTCATAGCCGCTCTTGTCGGCATCAATGAAGGCCAGGTCGAACAGCCCTTCGCGTTTGATCACCATTTTTTTCAGAGACGCCAGCGCCGGGCCGATCCGCAGATCAATCTTGCCCGCGACGCCAGCCTTCTTCCAATGATGCTGCGCGATGGCGGTGAAATCCTCGCTGATATCCAGCGCGACGATGCGCCCGCTCCTGGGCAGCGCCAGCGCCATGGCCAGCGCGCTGTAACCGGTGAAGCTGCCGACTTCGATGATTCGGCGCGCGCCTAACATTTTAACGAGCAAAGAAAGAAACGCGGCCTGTTCCGGCGCGATCTGCATCACCGCGTCGGCGCGTTTTTGTGTCTCAATCCGGCAAGCATGTTGCTGGGATGTTTCCCGTCCACCGATTTTCGCCAGATATCCCAGCACGCGCGGGCTAGGATCGATCATATGACCCATTTTTTATCCTTGCCCCACAATGGTCACGATTGGACCATGTGAGGGCCGTTTTCAAAACCGATGATCTGCAGGTCGGTTGGTTGTGCGTTCGCCCGGAACTTCAAGCCCCCCAGCCCTTTCCGGGCGGCCAGCACACCAGCCGACAATTTCCTCCCTCTTCTTTTTATTTGAGTTCCGATTGCATGGCCTTGATGATGGCGCGCAGTTGCGCGTCAAGCTGGCCGAACAATCCGCCAACGGCGCCGCACAGCGCCGACACCATCACGCCATAGGGGATATAGCGGTCGGGGTGATCCCCCAGCCAGTCGGCAGTTGCCACCGCCACCAGGCCGCAGACCGCTCCGACCACCACGCCGCCCAGCGCACCCGCGCCATAACCGCGCGCCAAATCACGGGCATAAAGCAGGCCGGCGACCCCCGAAATCAGCATGCAACCGAAAAGCTCGAAAGTGGGCCGAAAGGCAGGCCGGTAATGGCCCATTGCCACCAGCCCGAGCTCCAAAAGCACCCCCACCAGGATGGCCCGGCGCAGGATTTTCAAGTCAACCAAAAAAACACTCCTTCCACGGGCCCGGCTTGCAGGGTCGGGCCTCTATCCTTTAAACGGAACATCGCCATTTTTTGGCTGGGACTATGCTCGAAATTGAAAACCTGACCAAGCGCTTTGGCGCCTTCACTGCGGTGGAGGGCTTGAGCCTCACCGTACGCAAAGGCGAAGTTTTGGGCTTTCTGGGGCCCAATGGCGCCGGCAAGACCACCACCATGAAAATGGTGACGGGTTTTCTGACCCCCGATGGCGGCACTGCCCGCATCTGCGGCCATGACATTCTGACCGACACCATCGCGGCGCAGACCAGGCTGGGATATCTGCCGGAAGGCGCGCCCGGTTATGGCGAGATGACGCCTCGGGAATTTTTGGCTTTTATTTCCAGTGTGCGCGGACTGACCGGCGACGCTGCCCGCGCCGCCGAGGATCTGGCGATTGCGCGTACCGGCCTTGAGCCCCTGCTGGAGCGGCCGATCGAAAATCTGTCCAAGGGTTTCCGCCGCCGCGTCGGCCTGGCCCAGGCGATCCTGCACGATCCCGAAGTGCTGGTGATGGACGAACCCACCGACGGCCTGGATCCCAATCAGAAACATGCGGTGCGCGACCTGATCCGCACCATCGCCGCTGAAAAGACCATCGTGATCTCCACCCACCTGCTGGAAGAAGTCGAAGCCATCTGCACCCGCGCCGTGATCATCGACCGCGGCCGCCTGGTGGCAGACGGCACCCCGGCGGAACTGTCCGCCAAAGCCGCCAGCGGCAAGCTGGACGATGTCTTCCGCTCGCTCACCAGCCGCGAGGAGTCCGTGGCATGAACGCGATGCTTTCCGTTTTCCAGCGCGAATTTAAGTCCTATTTCGCGACCCCCATCGCCTTTGTCTTTCTGATCATCTTCCTGTTCGCGATGGGCGTGTTCACTTTCTATATAGGCAATTTCTATAACAACGGCGTCGCCGACCTGCAGACCTTCTTCGGCTTCCACTCCTGGCTTTATCTGTTCCTGATGCCGGCCCTGGCGATGCGGCTGTGGGCGGAAGAACGCCGGAGCGGCACCATGGAGCTGCTGCTCACGTTGCCGATGCCGCTCTGGGCCACGGTGTTTGGAAAATATCTCGCCGCCTGGGCCTTTGCCGGACTGGCGCTGGCGCTCACCTTCCCGATCTGGATCACCGTCAATTATCTGGGCAATCCCGATAACGGCGTGATCTTCGCCTCTTACCTCGGCAGCTTTCTGATGGCGGGTGCTTATCTGGCCATCGGCACGGCGATCTCATCGGCCACCAGCAATCAGGTTATCGCCTTCGTGATCAGCGTGGTGGTCTGCTTCCTGTTCACGGTGGCGGGCGCCACCGCGGTGACCGACGCCTTCCAGGGCTGGGCTCCGGTGCAGCTGGTGGACGCGATTTCCTCCTTCAGCTTCATCAGCCACTTCAACGCCGTTTCCGCTGGCGTGATTGATCTGCGCGATATGGTGTTTTTCCTCTCGCTGATCGGGTTGTTCCTCTATGCCAACATCCTGATCATCGACCTGACCAAGAGCGGCGGCTGATGACACACCGCAAATATGTCTGGTCGGCTTTGGCGTGCGCGACGGTTCTGTTCGTCGGGCTGAACATCTTTGTCGGCTACTTCTTCACCGATGCCCGCCTCGACCTGACCCAAAGCAGCCAATACACGCTGTCGCAAGGCACGCGGAACATCATCGCCCAACTGCCCGAGCCGGTGACGCTGCGGCTTTATTTCACCAAGAAGAATTCCGCCAACTATCCGGTCACGGCCGCCTATGCCAAGCGCGTGCGCGACCTGCTCATTCAATATGCCTCGCTCAGCAAGGGCAAAATCCTGCTGGAAGACGTGGACCCGGAATCCTTCACCCCCGAACAGGATCAGGCGGAAGCCGCCGGTATCCGTTCCGCGCCGATCAGCAACGGTGAAATCTTTTATTTCGGCCTGGAAGGAGTCAACAGCATCGACGGCCGCAGCGTCATTCCCAATCTCGCCATCGAGCGTGAGCCGTATCTGGAATATGACCTGACCTCGCTGCTCTATCAGCTTGCCCATCCGGACAAGCCCAAGATCGCGATCCTTGGCAACCTGCCCCTGACCGACAATCCGCTCAACGCGGGCCACCCGGTCACGATCTATAGCGAGCTGCGCCGCAGCTATGACGTCACCACCATGCCGTCGGGCTTCACATCGGTTCCGGCGCAGGCCAATCTTTTGCTGGTGGCGCATCCCGGCCAGATGACGCTCAATCAACAGCGCGCCATCGCCTCCTATCTGATGAAGGGCGGCAAGGCCCTGATCTTTGTGGACCCGCTTTCGGAACTGGTGCGCGAGCAGATGAACGCCACCGGCCAGCGCGCCGATCAATCCTCGAACATCCCCGAACTGCTGAAGGGCATGGGCGTGGACTATAATCCGGATGATGTCGTGCTGGACCGTCAGCTGGCGCAGCGCATCCGCGCCGGTGACCAGCAGCAGCCCATCGTCTATCCTGTGTGGCTGCATCTGAGGACCGGGGATTTCGGTCCGCGCGATCCGGTCACCGCATCGCTGACCGCCATGAACCTGGCCAGCACCGGCTTCCTGGCCCCGGCCAAGGGCGCCACCACCAAATTCGAACCGCTGCTCACCTCCAGCAACCAGGCCTCGATCAGCAACGCCCAGAATGTTCTGCAAGGCATGAACGATCCCGCCGCCCTGCTCGACCAGACCGATCCGAAAAACGCCAAAATCTACACCCTCGCCGCCCGCATCACGGGCCATGCCAAGGTCAATGGCCTGGGCGAAGGCGATGTGAACCTGATCGTGGTGGCCGACACAGACGTGTTTGACGACCGTTTCTGGGTCCGCCTGGGCGACGATCAGCAGCAGCCCTTCGCCGACAACGCCGCCTTTGTGCTGGGCGCGGTGGAAAACCTGACGGGCTCCGGCGATCTGATTTCCCTGCGCACCCGCGGCAATACCGAACGCCCCTTCACGGTGGTGCAGCAGATGCAGATCGCTGCTGAACTGCGCTTCCGCGAGACGCTCAACGTGCTGCAAGCCAAGCTGGCGGCCTCGCAAAACCAGATGTCCCAACTGCAGCAGGGCCGCGGCCTCAACGCCGGCAGCAACACGCAGTTGACGGCGGAACAGAATGGCCAGATCGAACGCGTTCGCCGCGATATCGCCGGCACCCGCCTGCAATTGCGTGACATGCAGAGCCGGTTGCGCACCGATATCGACCGGCTGGGCACGGAGCTGGCCTTCGCCAATATCCTTTTGATACCCGCCTTTGTGGCCGCCTTCGCCATTGCCTTTGGCCTGATGCGCCGCCGCCGCGCGCAACGCGCACGCCCCAAGACAGCCAAAGCGGAGGCCGCATGATCACCGAGCGCCGCAAACTTCTTTATCTGGGCGGGGCTGCCCTGGTCAGCGTGGTGCTGGCCACAACGGCGCTGGTGCTGCGGGCTGAACAGGGCCGTTCACATTTCCAGCCTGCCGAATTTCTTCCCGGATTCGCCGTTAATGTGAAGAATTCAGCCAGCATCCACGTCGCATCCAAAGACACAGAGTTCGATGTCGCCTTCAAGGGCGGCAAATGGGTGTTGTCCGGCCATGGCGATTATCCCGCCGAGTTCGACCAGGTGCGTCAGACTTTGATCGGTCTGGCGGCGCTGCAAAGCCTGTCGCCCAAGACCAACCGTCCCGACTGGCTGCACTACATCAATCTCGATACGCCGCCCAAGGGCAATGGCACCGAGTTCATCGTCAAGGACGCTTCGGGCAAGACATTGGCGGAACTGATTACCGGCACCACCGAGCAGCTGGGCGATCCCAACGGCACGATCGGCCTGTTCGTACGCCGTCCCGGTGAGAACCAGACCTATCTGGCGCGCAGCGTCTTCACCCCGGCCGGTGGTTTCCTGTCCTGGGTGGACAGCAGTGTGCTCAATCTGGGCGCCGCACGCGTCCAGCAAGTCACCACCACCCCGCCTCGCGGCAAGGGCATTACCGTCACCCGCGACAAGGAAGGCGATCTGAAATTCAAGCTGCTCAATCCGCCCAAGACTGGAAATCCCAACCAGCAGATTCTGGATGCGATCCCTTATGCCATCGCCAGCTTTACCCTGGCCGATGTACAGCCCGCCTCTACCCTGGATTTCACCAACGCCGCACATGCGGTGGCGAAGGGCTTTGACGGGCTTCTGATCACCGTGGACATCGTGCCGAAGGATCGCGCGCTCTGGTCCAGGATCACCGCGTCCGCAGCCCCTGGCGCCGGTCCTGAAGCGCTGAAAGATGCCGGCGAAATCAACAAGAAGGTCGCCGGCTGGGCTTACAAATTGACCGATGAGAAGGGCAAGGCGCTGATCGCCGACCTGGACACCGTGATGACGCCTCCGCCCGGGCAAGCCCCGGCTGGCGGAATGCCGGGCATGCCGCCCGGTATGCCGCCGGGCATGATGATGCCGCCCGGCATGGGCGCGCCATGAACCCAGAGGCGCCGCTTCGCGACCTCTGGTACATGCCTGCTTTATCCGCATCGCTTAAACCTGGCGCCATGCGCCGGGAAATGCTACTGGGCGAACCGGTGCTGCTGGGCCGGATGCATGACGGCAAGGCTTTCGCCATCCGCGATATCTGCCCCCATCGCGGCGTGCCGTTGTCGGCGGGAAAAATCCTGCCCGAGAATACCGTGCAGTGCCCCTATCATGGCTGGCGTTTCCGCCGCGACGGCGTTTGCAGCGCCATTCCCTCGCTGGTGGAAGGCCAGGACATGGATCCGGAGAAAATCCGGGTGCGGTCTTATCCCGTCAAGGAACAGGACGGCCTGATCTGGGTCTATGTCGCGGAAAAACCGGGCACCGCTCCCAAAGGCGAGCCGCCGCGCATTCCGATGAGCGACGGCCAGGCGAAGGCGTCCGGCCACGCGACCATTAAAAAAGCAAATCCCAAACCACGCTGGACCGAAATCCAGACCTTCGGCTGCAGCATTGATCATGCCGTGATCGGTTTGATGGATCCGGTGCATGCCGCATTCGTGCACGACCATTGGTGGTGGAAACGCACCCCGCGCGTGAAAGAGAAACATTACGCGCCGCTGCCCACCGGCTTCACCATGAGCAAGCATAAACCGTCCAAGCCGGCCTACAGCCTGCTGGGCGATGTCACCACCGAGATCACGTTTGAGCTTCCGTCCACCCGCTTTGAAATTGTCGAAGGCCGCCTGTTCGGCAAATCCTTCAAGGTGATCGGCCTGACCGTCTGCACGCCGCGCGACGAAGACCATACCGACACCATTCATGTGATGTACTGGCCCGCCTGGCTGACGCCGCTGCTGCGGCCGATCTTTATGCTGCTGGGGCCCACTTTCATGGCCGATGACCGCAAGATGGTGGAACTGCAGCGGGAGGGCCTGAAGTTCAGCCCCAACCTGATGCTGATTCAGGACGGCGACCAGCCGGCCATCTGGTACCACCGGGTCAAGAAAGCCTGGGCAGAATCGGTCGAAAACGGGACGGAATTCGCCAATCCTGTGCAAGAACGCGTGCTGCGCTGGAAAAGCTGACGAGCGTCGGCCCGGAGCCCATAGCGACAGCGTACGGGCGCGGCCCCGCGTCGCCTACGCTGCCGCTAGGCGACTTCCGTAGGCCGCGCGACCAATAATCAGTGGACCCCGGCGATTCCGGGGTTGCGCCTCTCGCCCGGACTCTCTAGACGGTCCACTTAACCTACAACTTGGCCGGCCCCGGGAGCGCCCATTCGCGCGCCCGAATCTACGTGAGCACTCATGCCCAAACGCACCGATATCCATACTGTCCTGATCATCGGCGCGGGGCCCATTGTTATCGGCCAGGCCTGCGAATTCGACTATTCCGGTGTCCAGGCCTGCAAGGCGCTGAAGGCCGAGGGCTATCGGGTGGTGCTGGTCAATTCCAACCCGGCCACCATCATGACCGATCCCGGCATGGCGGACGCCACCTATATCGAACCCATCACCCCGGAATTCGTCGAGAAAATCATCGCCCGCGAGCGGCCCAATGTGCCGCCCGGCAAGGTCTTTGCCCTCTTGCCCACCATGGGCGGACAGACCGCGCTCAACACCGCGCTGTCTTTGCGCAAGATCGGCGCGCTGGAGCGGCACAATGTCGAACTGATCGGCGCCACCGCCGACGCCATCGACAAGGCCGAAGACCGCGAGCGTTTCAAGCAGGCGATGCTGGCCATCGGCCTGGATGTGCCCAAAGGCATCACGCTCAAGGGCCAGTTGCGCGAAAAGCGCGATCAGGCCGGCAATGTCATTTATGACGGCAGCGGCAGCGCCGTGACCGAGTTGGCGCCGGAATCCTTCTCCAAGGCGCTGGCGGCGCTGGACCAGGTGGGTCTGCCCGCCGTGATCCGGCCCAGCTTCACCATGGGAGGCACCGGCGGCGGCATCGCCTATAACCGCGAGGAATTCTTCGCCATCGTCGAAGGCGGCCTGGAAGCGTCCCCCACCCGCGAAGTGCTGATCGAGGAATCGGTGCTGGGCTGGAAAGAATTCGAGATGGAGGTGGTGCGCGACAAGGCGGACAACGCCATCATCATCTGCTCCATCGAGAATGTGGACGCCATGGGCGTGCACACCGGCGACAGCATCACCATCGCCCCGATCCTGACCCTGACCGACAAGGAATATCAGCGCATGCGCTCCGCATCCATCGCGGTGCTGCGCGAGATCGGCGTGGAGACCGGCGGATCGAATGTGCAATTCGCGGTCAATCCGGTGGATGGGCGCATGGTGGTGATTGAGATGAATCCCCGCGTCTCGCGCTCTTCGGCGCTGGCGTCGAAAGCCACCGGCTTTCCCATCGCCAAGATCGCCGCCAAGCTGGCCGTGGGCTACACGCTGGATGAACTGAAGAACGACATCACCAAGGTGACGCCGGCCAGCTTCGAGCCGACCATCGACTATGTCGTCACCAAAATCCCGCGCTTCGCGTTCGAGAAATTCCCCGGCGCCGAGCCGCTGCTCACCACCGCCATGAAATCGGTGGGCGAAGCCATGGCGATTGGCCGGACGTTCGGCGAGTCGATGCAGAAAGCGTTGCGCTCTCTGGAAACCGGCTTGACCGGTTTTGACGAAACCGCCCTTCCCGCCGACAAGACCGCGATCCGGGCCGCGCTGGGCCGCGCCACACCCGACCGGTTGCTGAACGCCGCCCAGGCGATGCGGCACGGTTTCCCGCTGGAAGAGATTTGCAAGATCACCGGTTATGACCCCTGGTTCATGGGCGAAGTGCGGGTGATCGTCGAAACCGAGACTGCGATCCGCAAGGACGGCCTGCCGAAAGACGCCAGAGGCATGCGGCGGCTGAAGTCGATGGGCTTTTCCGATGCCCGGCTGGCCAAACTCACCGGTCAAAAAGAACAAGCCGTTCGCGAGGCGCGCTATGCGCTGAACGTGCATCCCTGCTTCAAGCGTATTGATAGCTGCGCCGCCGAGTTCGCGGCCCTGACGCCCTATATGTATTCCACGTATGAATCCGCGACGGGCGGCGAGCCGGTCTGCGAGGCCGATCCCAGCGATAAAAAGAAGATCATCATTCTTGGCGGCGGCCCCAACCGAATCGGCCAGGGCATCGAGTTCGACTATTGCTGCTGCCATGCCTGCTTCGCGCTGTCTGAGCGCGGCTATGAAACCATCATGGTCAATTGCAATCCCGAAACGGTTTCCACCGACTATGACACCTCCGACCGCCTGTATTTCGAGCCGCTCACCCTGGAAGACGTGCTGGAGATCATTCACAAAGAACAGGAAAAAGGCTCGCTGGAAGGCGTGATCGTGCAGTTCGGCGGCCAGACGCCGCTGAAGCTGGCGAACGGATTGCGCGATGCCGGCGTCCCCATTCTGGGCACCAGCGCCGACGCCATCGATCTGGCGGAAGACCGCAAGCGCTTCCAGAAACTGCTGAACGAACTGAACCTGAAGCAGCCGCCCAATGCGACCGTGATGACGCCGGAAGAAGCGGTCGTCGCTGCACGCCAGGTTGGTTATCCGGTGATCCTGCGCCCCTCCTATGTTCTGGGCGGGCGCGGCATGGTGGTGGTGCAGGACGAAGAGAGCTTGAAGCAGGAAGTCAGTTCCGGCGAGCTGTTTCGCATCTCTGGTGACAATCCCGTGCTGATTGACGGCTTCCTGAACCGCGCCACCGAAGTGGATGTGGACGCGATCTGCGACAGCGACAATGACGTTTTCATCGCTGGCATCATGGAACATATCGAAGAAGCCGGTGTGCATTCCGGCGACAGCGCGTGCTCCCTGCCGCCGCACACTTTGAAGCCCGAAGTCATCGCCGAAATCGAGCGCCAGACCAAAGCCATGGCCGTGGCGCTGAACGTGCGCGGCCTGATGAATGTGCAATACGCCATTCAGGGCAATGAGATTTATGTGCTGGAGGTCAATCCCCGCGCCAGCCGCACCGTGCCGTTTGTCGCCAAGGCGATTGGCCTGCCCGTGGCGGCCATCGCCTCGCGGGTCATGGCGGGCGAAAAACTGAAGAGCTTTAATCTCAAGAAGCCGCGTCCCGATCATATTTCGGTGAAAGAAGCGGTGCTGCCCTTTGCGCGTTTCCCGGGCGTGGACACGGTGCTGGGGCCGGAAATGCGCTCCACCGGCGAAGTGATGGGCGTGGACAACAACTTCGCCCGCGCCTTCGCCAAGAGCCAGATCGGCGCCGGCACGCGGCTGCCCACATCCGGCGCGGTGTTCTTCTCGGTCAAGGATGGCGACAAGGATCTGGTGGCCGAACCGGCGCGGCAATTGGTGGCGCAGGGCTTTTCCCTGATCGCGACACGCGGCACGGCACGCATGCTGGAGGCTGCAGGGCTGAAGGTGTCCGTCATCAACAAGGTGCTGGAAGGCCGCCCCCATGTGGTGGATGCGCTGAAGAACGGCGAAATCCACCTGGTGTTCAACACCACCGATGGCGCCCAGGCCCTTACGGATTCGTCATCCATCCGGCGGGCGGCGCTGACCCTCAAAGTGCCCTATTACACCACCATGGCCGGGGCCAAGGCGGCCACGGAAGCCATCGCGGCATTGAAGGAAGGGTCCCTTGAAGTCGCCCCTCTCCAGTCTTACTCTTGAGGGCTGGTTGGCTGAGCCTTTTTTAAAAGCTTAGCGATATCAAGTGTTTATCTTTTGCTTCTGAGCGGACATCCGGACCGACTGGCCGGACGAAGCTTTTTTGACCTTTGCGGGATGCGTGTAATGGAAAAAATTCCGATGACGGCGGCGGGCTTCAAGTCGCTGGAAGACGAGCTGGAGCGGCTGAAAGGCCAGGATCGCCACGACATCATCAAGGCGATTGCGGAAGCGCGCGCCCATGGCGACCTGTCGGAAAATGCCGAGTATCACGCTGCCAAGGAAAAGCAGAGCTTCATCGAAGGCCGGGTGATGGAACTGGAAGATCAGATCGGCCGCGCCGAAGTGATCGACATTTCCAAATTGTCGGGCACCAGCATCAAGTTTGGCGCCACCGTAACCCTGGTCGATGAAGACACGGATGCAAAGCGGAAATACCAGATCGTGGGCGATGTGGAATCCGATGCCCAAAGGGGCAAAATTTCTATCTCCTCGCCCATCGCACGCGCCCTGATCGGCAAGACCAAGGGCGACACGGTAGAAGTTGCTGCGCCGGGTGGCGCCCGCTCTTACGAGATTCTCAAAGTCGAATTCGTCTGAGACGATTTTCAGGTGCCAGAGATTTTACGGCGTGAGCAGGGTTGCCTGGCACGCGCGGCGAACGCACGACGCAAAAGATCGGCGCTAGACGAACCCGAAGCGTTTCACGCGCTTTTTGTAGTCGGCGTATTCCGGATACTGCTCGGTCAGCACCTTTTCCTCGAAAAGACTGCGGATGACTTGCAGAATACCCACGCTCAAAGCCAATAAGACGCCCCAAGGCTGCTGATATAGCATCGCTGTGCCAGCGATGGAGAACATTTCGGCGACATAGAGCGGATGGCGCGCCAGGGCATACGGCCCGGTTGTCCGCAGCGTGCGCGCCTCCGGCATGATGGAAAAAGACTTCCCCAACTTGGAAATCGCGATCACCGAGCCAATGCTGCCCACCAGGATCAACATCAACGCCAGGCTTTGCTCGAAGAGCGTAAGGCTTGCGGGCGGCAGGCGGTTGATACCCACCCCCACAAACGTACCGGCAATTGCAAAAGCGCGGGGAGAAAGCCCTTTGGACCGCCGGATCGGACTGGTGCGGATCACGATCATGACAATATTCAGAAAGGCGAAGGCGGCGGCGGCGAAATAGCTGTAGAAGCGCAGCGCGATGAAAACATTGCTGGGCTGCTGGAGCATGGCGAGCGCATAGTTTCCCAGCACCGGCCGGAACTGGATCATCACATAGATGAACCATGCGATCAGCGGCAGACCCATGATGAAGTCATAGGCTTTGCCCTGACGGAATTTTTCCCATCCGCCCCACTGGCCCGTTTTAAAAGTCATACTGCCCCTTGCTCCATACGCCGCGCCAGCACCGCCACCATTTCCGCGACTTCGACGACTTTGTCATGTGTGGCGAAAGGCGCAAGCGCGGCGCGCAACTCCGCCTCGAATTGCGGCCCCCGCTCATTCAACTGGTCCGGCGCGCAGGCAGACATGGAAAAGGCACGGCCCACCAGTGCATCCAGGCTGATCTCCGCGCGGCTGGTGACCGAAAGGCCGTCCAACCGGACAAAGGCTGATGCAAACAGATAAGGTTCATAGCGGCGATGGCCGCCGCGCTTTCGTTCGGCGGCGTGAGCGGCCTCTTTGTTGTAGCGATCGGTGACCTCGCACAGGGCCTTGAACCAGCGATTCTCCGGCACATCGGGATGGGCGTCATGGAAAAACGCCACGCCGCCATCCGGCGCCACGATTTTATCCAGCATCGCGAGCGTGGCTTCGCGGTCCATCCAATGAAAAGCCCGCCCGATGGTCACCAGCTTGAAAGGGCCCATGGCAGGCGTCAGTTCATAGGAACCGCCCTGCCAGAGTGTCAGCGGAACCCCCGCAGCGTCAGCCGCAACGGCGGCAGCATCCAGCATGGCGGGTTCCGGGTCGGCGGCCGTTACCGTCATGCCGGCCTGCGCGAAAGGCACAGCCAGGAACCCGGGCCCTGTCCCCAGATCCAAGACGGAATCACCGGGCCTGAGGCCCGCCAGTGCAATCACCCTCTGGACCAAGCGTTCGGGATAACCCAGCCTGTAGCCTTCGTAGAAGGGCACCGCGCTTTTGAAACGGTGCGGCTCATAGGCTCGGACCAGGGGTTCGGACACTGTCACGGGGCGCGGGCTTTGCTTTATTCTGCAGGCGCTTATACTGGCCCAAGGACCAAAAAGCGAAACGTCGAGCGGGATTATTTATGGCCACGATCGCCCTAGTTGACGACGATAAAAACATTCTCGCTTCAGTCACGATGCTGCTGGAGCAAGAGGGCTATCAGGTCAAAATCTTTTCCGATCCTGCGGCGGCGCTGACCGCACTGACCACCGCCCCGCCGGATCTTGCCGTGCTGGACATCAAGATGCCGCGGATGGACGGGCTGGAACTTCTGCGCCGCCTGAAGCAGGTGACACCCGATCTGCCGGTTATTTTCCTCACCTCCAAGGATGAGGAGATTGACGAACTGATGGGCCTGAATGCCGGGGCCGACGATTACATCCGCAAGCCCTTTTCCCAGCGCCTTCTGCTGGAACGCGTGCGCGCCGTGCTGCGCCGGGCGGAAGGCAAAGGCGCGCCGCCTGTTCCCGGCGAGCAGAAAAAAGAAGCCCTGGTGCGCGGCAAGCTGGCGCTGGACCCTTTGCGCCATGAGTGCACCTGGGACGGCAAGCCCGTCCGCCTCACCGTCACCGAGTTTCTCATTCTCCAGGCGCTGGCGCAGCGGCCCGGCTTTGTCAAAAGCCGCGACAGCCTGATGGATGCGGCCTATGACGATCAGGTCTATGTCGATGATCGTACCATCGACAGCCACATCAAGCGGCTTCGCAAAAAATTCAAAGTGGTGGCCGACGATTTCGACGCGATCGAAACGCTGTACGGCGTCGGATACCGTTACAAGGAATAATGCCGCACTTTTCGACGCTCACATGGCGCATTGTCGCGTTCAACGCGATTGCCCTGCTTGTGCTGATGGCAGGCATGGTGGTGGTGCAAACCTCCAGCCGCGGCCTGGTGGAAGAGCGGCTGACCGGCGTGCAGGAGCAAGCCGCCATCATTGCGGGCGCACTGGCGCAATACACCACCGATGCCGATACCCACACCTTGCGCACCCAGCTGGCCGAACCGCTGCTGCGGGAATTGATCATACCGACACGGCTGCGGGCGCGGCTGTATCTGCCGGACGGAAAACTGGCGGTGGACACCCGGCTGCTGCTGGAACGCAATTCGGTGCAGGTGGAGTCCCTGCCGGCGCTGGATCGCGCCAGCCGTGTGGAACAATGGTGGCAACGCATCTATGACGGGGTGATGGGCGTGCGGCCTTTCACGCAGCTGGCGCCTTATTCCGAAGGCGGAGAGAATGGCCGCGTCTATCAGGAAGTGAATGAGGCCTTGTCCGGCGCTACCGCCAGCGCCCAGCGGGTGGATGATCAGAACAAGCTGGTGCTCTCGGTGGCGACGCCGATCGAAAGCCGCTACCGCACGGTCTATGGCGTGCTGCTTGTCTCCACCGAAAGCGGCGACATTGACGACATTCTGCGCCAGGAACGCTTTACCCTGATCGGCGTCTGCCTTGTCGCCTTCGCGGTGATGCTGCTGTCCTCGCTATATCTGGCGGGGACCATCGCGGTGCCGGTGCGGCGGCTGGCCGCCGCCGCCGACCGGGTGCGTCAGGGCGCCGGTCGTGACGCCATGCCTCGCCTGCCGGAACGTGACGACGAAATCGGCGATCTGGCGGATTCACTGAAGGCCATGACCGCCAGCCTGCATGACCGTATCGGAGCGATTGAGCGGTTCGCCGCCGATGTGGCGCATGAATTGAAGAACCCCCTCACCTCACTGGCGTCGGCGATGGAAATGCTGGTGCGCGCACCCAACGAAGACAGTCGCCAGAAGTTGATGACCCTGGTGCGGGCCGACGTCAAACGGATCGACCGGCTGATCACCGATATTTCGGATGCTTCGCGGCTGGATGCGGAGTTGGGTCGCGAGGCGCGCGTGCCCATCGAATTGTCGCGTCTGTTGAATACCATTGTGGACATTTACGACGTCACCGAGATTTCCAAAGGCCAGATGGTCAAGCTGGTAGACGAGTTGCCGCCGGGCGCGAAAGTTTTGGGCAATGATGAAAGACTGGGCCAGGTGTTCCGCAACCTGATCGACAATGCCATTTCCTTCAGTCCGGAAAATGGTGTGATCACCATGACGGCGGTGAAAAACCATTTGATGGCCCGCGTCGTGGTGGAAGACAGCGGCCCGGGCATTTCCCCGGAAAATCTGGAATCGATTTTTGAGCGCTTCTACACGGAACGGCCGGCCCAGCATTTCGGCAACAATTCCGGATTGGGCCTCTCCATCGCCCGGCAGATCACCCAGAACGCCAATGGCCGTATCTGGGCAGAAAATCGTTTTGAGCCCGGAACCGGCAAACCCCTGGGTGCGCGCTTCATCGTTGAACTGCCGCTGATCTCATGAGCACCACCATCCATGCCAGTTGTGTTGCCGTCGGCGGCAAGGCTGTTCTGCTGCTGGGCAAAAGTGGCGCCGGAAAATCGGACCTGGCGCTGCGCTTGATAGATGACGGCGGCAAGCTGGTGGCCGATGATGCTTGCGAGCTTTTTCTGCGCGGTGGAAAATTATACGCCCGTGCACCGGCCTCTATCGCCGGTATGATCGAGATACGAGGATTGGGCATCGTCGCCCTGCCCCATGTCAAAAACGCTTGTGTAAGCCTTGTGGTCGAACTGGAGGCAAGCGCTGCACGCCTGCCGGAGCGGGCTTTCTATACCCCGCCTGCGGGCCTGAAGCCCAAGGCGCCTGTGCCGCTGATCCGGGTGAAAGCCGAGGGAGCCTCTGCACCGGCACGGATTCGGGCGGCTTTGGCGGCTTTTTCGCAAGGCCGTTTCCGCGACACTTTTAATCCAAAAAGCCGCCCATGACCCTTTCGCCGGGACGCGGACCCCACTACTTTCCGCGCCTTCACGCGGGCGTGTTATTTTTTTTAGGTTGGCCATGATCGGTTTGGTACTCGTTACGCATGGCCGCCTCGCCCAGGAGTTCATCTCGGCGATGGAGCATATGGTGGGACCGCAGACACATCTGCGCGCCGTTTGCATTGGACCGGAAGACGACATTGAACGCCGTCAGCGCGAAATCGCCGCCGCCGCCAAATCGGTGGACATGGGCAATGGCGTCGTGATCGCCACCGATATGTTCGGCGGCACGCCCTGCAACCTGGCCCTGACGCTGCTGGAGCGCGGCAAGATTGAAGTGCTGGCCGGCGCGAACCTGCCCAGCCTGATCAAGCTGATCGACATCCGCAACAAGGTTCCTCTGGATCAAGCCGTCAAGGAAGCGATCGAAGCGGGGCGCAAATATATGCGCGCCGGATCTGCGGATCTGGGCTGATACGAAATGAACCCGCTGCGCGCGACCGCCCAAATCATCAACAAGCGCGGCCTGCATGCCCGGGCCAGCGCCAAGATCGTGGAAGCCGCCGCCCGGTTTAATGCCGAGATCACCATCACGAAAGATGGCCAGCGGGTGAGCGCACGATCCATCATGGGACTGATGATGCTGGCCGCCAGCCTGGGTTCCGAAATTGGAATAGAAGCCGAAGGCGCCGAGGCCGAGGCGGCCATGACCGCCATGCTGGCCCTGGTCGAGGCGAAATTCGGGGAAGAGTGATTGGTGGCGGCTCCAGGGCCGCAGCCAATCACGACAAGCCGGGCCACGCGCCAGCGTCTTTGGCCCGGCGCGGCAGGAAAAAATCCCCCGGTTTTCAGCGCCGTGAATTCGGCTATATTTGTCCCTAGGACGACAGAATGAAAAAAACCGCCCTCGCCCTCTGTTTCATCGCCGTTGTTTTCGCCGTTCCGACACAGGCTGTCGAAGGGGTGAAGGAGCTGGTTATTGTTCCAGGCGTCAAGGAACGGGTTATTCAAGCGCATCCTGCGACCTGGCGCATTCGAACCGGGCATAGCGAGATTACCCTGTTCGGTTCCATGCATATGCTGCCCGCCAACACAGGCTGGCTGACGCCGGACATCTGGCATGCGGTGAGAACCTCGGACGTCTTCGTATTCGAAGTGCCCACCGACGATAACTCCCGCAACACGCTTACCCGCCTTGTGGATGCCCGCGGCGCGTTGCCCGCCGGTCAGTCGCTGCGCGCGATGCTGCCGCCCGAATCCCAGGCGGATTTCGACGCCGCCATGGCGGCGGAAAAAATGACGGCCAGCATCACGGATCATCAGCAGCCGTGGCTGGCCTCGCTGCATCTGACGCTCGCGGACACCATCAATCGCCAATTTTATCCCGATGCCGGCATCGATTATGTGCTGATGAATTGGGCCAACCGACGCAACCTCCAGGTCCGTTATCTGGAAAGCGTGGACAGCCAGTTGGCGATGCTGATGCCCGATGCCAGCGAACAGGTTGATCAACTGCGCCGCTTCCAGACCGCCCTGAAGAATGTCGGCCGGACAGAAAAAGATCTCGATCCGCTGTTCGAGGCCTGGAGCGATGGCGACGTCGCCACCCTGGACAGCATCATCGTCAAGGATTTCGCGGACCGCCCCGCCGCCAGGAAAAGGCTGCTGATCGACCGCAATGTGGAATGGGCGGAAAAAATCAAAAAGATGAGCGGCGAATGGCGCAATTTCTTCGTCGTGGTGGGCGCCGCGCACTTGATCGGACCGGATGGCGTGGTGGCGATGCTGCGCAAAGAGGGCATTGAGGTCGAAGGGCCGTAACCGGCGGCGCTAGCCGGCGGTTCGGCGCCAAGCGCGAACTAGCGTCAGCGTAGCGTTCGCGCGCGGCAGCGATCCAAAGCGCCGCAGCACCCAAGCCATTGTGGGTTCAGTGGAAAATCAAACTCCATAGAACATATGCAGAAATCTTTATATCCTTATTGCGGGTCTCATAGGCGGCTGCTATAGCCAGCCCGCAATTTTTCGGGAATCCGCACATGGCCGCCTTCAGCGACTACATCGTCAAGGACATCAGCCTGGCCGAATGGGGCCGCAAGGAACTCAATATCGCCGAGATCGAAATGCCCGGCCTGATGGCGACCCGCGCCGAATACGGCAAGAGCCAGCCCCTGAAGGGCGCGCGCATCGCCGGTTCGCTGCACATGACCATCCAGACGGCCGTGCTGATCGAAACCCTGAAGGCGCTGGGCGCCGATATCCGCTGGGTGTCGTGCAACATCTATTCGACCCAGGATCATGCCGCCGCCGCCATCGCGGCCGCCGGCATCCCGGTCTTTGCGGTGAAGGGCGAAAGCCTGAAGGATTACTGGGACTACACCGCCAAGCTGTTTGAATGGCATGGCGGCGGCTATCCCAACATGATCCTGGATGACGGCGGCGACGCGACCATGCTGGTCCATCACGGCCTGCGCGCCGAAAAGGGCGATGTCGCCTTCCTGGAAAAGCCGGAAAATGAAGAAGAAAAAGTCTTCTATGCCCTGATCAAGCGGCTGCTGAAGGAAAAGCCCAAGGGCTGGTTCGCCGAGATCGCCGCCAGCATCAAGGGCGTGTCGGAAGAAACCACCACCGGCGTGCATCGCCTGTATCTGATGGAAAAGGCCGGCAAGCTGCTGTTCCCCGCTATCAACGTCAACGACAGCGTCACCAAGTCGAAATTCGACAATCTGTATGGCTGCAAGGAATCGCTGGTGGATGGCATCCGCCGCGGTACCGACGTGATGATGGCCGGCAAGGTCGCCATGGTTGCCGGCTTCGGCGATGTGGGCAAAGGCTCGGCCGCTTCGCTGCGCAATGCCGGCTGCCGCGTGATGGTGTCGGAAATCGATCCCATCTGCGCCCTGCAGGCCGCCATGGAAGGCTACGAAGTGGTCACGATGGAAACCGCCGCGCCCAAGGCCGACATCTTCGTCACCGCCACCGGCAACGTGGACGTTATCACCATCGAGCATATGCGGGCCATGAAGGACCGCGCCATCGTCTGCAACATCGGCCACTTTGACAGCGAGATCCAGATCGCCGCCACCCGCAATCTCAAATGGCACAACATCAAGCCGCAGGTGGACGAGATTGAATTCGCTGACGGCAAGCGCATCATCATGCTGTCGGAAGGCCGCCTGGTGAATCTGGGCAACGCCATGGGCCACCCCAGCTTCGTGATGAGCGCCTCCTTCACCAACCAGACCCTGGCGCAGATCGAGCTGTGGCAGAACACCGGCAAGTACGAGAAGAAGGTCTATGTCCTTCCCAAGGTGCTGGACGAGAAGGTCGCCCGCCTCCACCTGGCCAAGGTCGGCGCCCAGCTGACCGAATTGTCCAAGAGCCAGTCGGACTACATCACCATCCCGCAGGCCGGTCCCTACAAGCCGGACACCTATCGCTATTGAGGGGAGCAGACCGGCCTTCGGCATTTGATGGGCGGCTCCGCCGCCGGGGGGCCGGTCCCTACAAGCCGGACACCTATCGTTACTAAGCCTTCCCGGGGTCACCCCCGTCTTCATTTCGAAACGCCCGGCCGGAAAACCTCCTGCCGGGCGTTTTTCGTTAAGGGGGCCCAAGCCAAGTCCTTGTCCGTACGCGGAATTATTAACGCGCTGATTTGACTCGTTAATTATCCACAGGCCGCTAAATCTGGGGTTGTGGGCCGCATTTAGATTTTCATAATTTCTTAACCACAATAGCTATGCGGACTCGAGTCCTGAAGCTATCTTGTTGATTCAACAGTGATTCGCCGTTCGGGCGGGGGTTAACAGGGGCTGGCTTGGGATGGGTCCCACGGGGGACAAACACCAGTATGGGAGGGGTGCCGGATTCCGGCGCCTTCTTGGATCTGTCGCTTTTGGTGCGACGGTTCCGCTTCCCGCCCTGGCCGCGCCCCTCAGCACAACCAATTTTGACCAGGGCCGCATGCTGGTCCTTTCCGCGCTGGCAGCCGGCGCGGTGGCGCTGGCGGTGGCGTCTTCACTCTGGGCCCTGGCGGAGCAGCGCAACGCCCAGCGCCTGCGCCGCGCCCTCCGAGGCGCTGGCGCCCGCGCCAAGGCAGCCGTGGGCGAACGTGATGCGCTGCTGGGCGCAGGCCGCGAAGCGCTGGTGGTGTGGGGCCGTGACGGCAGCGGGCCATTCTCGTATGGCGGCGCCGACGCGACGCTGGAATCCTGCCTCAAGGGACCGGATGCGCTGGTTCTGTCCCAGGCGCTCGACGATCTGTCCGACAAGGGCATCACCTTTCAGTTGAATGTGCAGGACCGCCACGGCCGCAAGCTGGTGGCGCGGGGCCGCGCCGTCGGCTCGATGGCGGCGGTGTGGCTGGAAGAACCTGCCATCGCCGAAGCCACCACCGATTTCCGCGCCATGCTGGACGCCCTGCCCGTGCCCGTGTGGCTGCGCGACAAGGCGCTGGCATTGACCTGGGCCAATCACGCCTTCCTGAAAGCCACCGGCGCCGCCGACCTGGATCAGGCCCGCCGCGAGCAAGTGGCGCTGGAAAAGGGCGAGCGCGATCTGGCCGCCAGCGCCCGCAGCCAGAATGTGATGCTGGAAGCCAAGCGTTTCGCGGTGGTCGCGGGGCAGCGCCGCTCGCTGACCTTCACCCAAATTCCCTTGGGCGATGCCGGCATCATCGGCACCGCCACCGACGCTACCGATGTGGTGGCGGCCGAAGCCCGGCTGCAGCAGCATGCCGATGCTCATGCCGATACGCTCGACAAGCTTCACACGGCGGTGGCGATCTTCGGCAAGGACCAGAAGCTCACCTTCTACAACCGCGCCTTTGTGAAGCTGTGGGGCTTTCCCGAAGCATGGCTGGATCGTCACCCCAGCGACGGCGAAATCCTGGATCGCTTACGCGAAGCGCGCCGCTTGCCGGAGCAGCGCGACTACCAGGCCTGGAAGCGCCAGCGGCTGGCGATCTACAACGACGGCGCTTCGCAGGAAGAGCTGTGGCATATCCCCGGCGGCCAGACCATTCGGGTGGTGGCGCAGCCGCATCCGCTGGGCGGTTTGAGCTTCCTCTACGAAGACGTCACCGAAAAGCTGGCGCTGGAATCCAATTACAACATCCTGGCCAAGGTGCAGTCCGCCACGCTCGATACGCTGATGGAAGGCGTGGCGGTGTTCGGGCCTGACGGCCGCATGAAGCTGCACAATGCCGCTTTCGCCCGCATCTGGGACATGAATGAAAGCGAACTCACGAGGGAGCCGCATATCCGCAGCATCGCCGAGAACGCCACCCGCAAATTCGGCGACGCCGCGATGTGGGAGCGGCTGATTCAACAGATCGTGTCTGGCAGCGCCCAGCAGCGCGACATGGGCGATTTCGAGCGCAGCGATCGCACCATCCTGTCCCTGGCGCTATCGCCGCTGCCCGATGGCGCGACGCTGGTGACCTTCATCGATGTCAGCGACCGTTTCCGCATCGAAAGCGCCTTGCGCGACCGCGGCGATGCCCTGGAAGCGGCGGACAAGCTGAAATCCGATTTCATCAAGCATGTTTCGTATGAGCTGCGCACGCCGCTCAACACCATCCTGGGCTTTGCCGAACATCTGCACAGCGGCGTGCCGGGCGAATTGAACACCCGCCAGGGGGAATATGTCGAAGCCATCGTTTCCGGCGCCAGCACGCTGAAGGATCTGGTCAACGACATTCTGGACCTGGCGCTGGTGGAATCCGGCGCGCTCAGGCTGGAGCTGGAACGGATTGATCTTTATGGCCTGCTGGCCGATGTCGCCGCCCATGCCGGGGAATGGGCCAACAAGATGGAACTGACCCTGGAGCTGGACTGCAAGCCGGGCGCCGGCGTGTTCCTGGCCGATCAGCGCCGCATGCGCCAGATCGCCTTCAATCTTCTGTCCAACGCCTTCAAGTATACGCCGCGCGGCGGCCATATCACCTTGTCGGGCCGGATCGTCGGCGAAGACGTGCAGATATCGGTGCGCGACAACGGCCCGGGCCTGCCCTCCGACGTCAAGGCGAATGTGTTCGAGCGCTTCTCCGCCCGGGGCCAGGGCGGCAAGCGGGCCGGCGCAGGCCTGGGGCTGGCGCTGGTCAATCGCTTCATGGAATTGCATGACGGCTGGGTGGAAATCGAAAGCAACGACAAGGGCGGCACCCTGGTGCGCTGCCATGTTCCCCGCCGCATCCATGATGCGCCGCGCCCCGACGAACGGGATGAAGGCGGGCAAAGAGTCGCGTATCTTTAAGGCATGACGGACAATCTCTTCACCCGCATCCTTCAAGCCAATTCCGATCCAGATCGTGTTTTTCTTGTGTCGCCGGGACGGGCGCCGCTGTCCTATGGCGATGCCTTCGCCGCGTCGGCCCGTTATGCCCATATTCTGGCGCGCCATGACGTGAAGCCGGGCGACCGGGTGGCGGTGCAGGCGGAAAAATCGCCTGAGGCGCTGGTGCTGTATCTGGCCTGTCTGCGGCTGGGCGCGATCTACCTGCCGCTGAACACCGACTATACGCCCCATGAGCTGAGCTATTTCGCCGGCGATGCTGAGCCGGCGGTGTTTGTCTGTTCGCCCAAATCGCGGGAGAAGATCGCCGGTTTCTTTCCCGCCGAACGCATTGTGACGCTGGGCGATGATGGCCAGTCCGGCACACTAGTCGAGGAAGCGCGGGAGCAGCCCGTGCAATTCGATGATGCGAAGCTGGGCATGAAGGACCTAGCCGCCATTCTTTATACCTCCGGCACCACTGGTCGCTCCAAGGGCGCCATGCTCAGCCATGGCAATCTGTTTTCCAATGCGCAAAGCCTGATCCACACCTGGCGTTACTCCGCCAGCGATGTGCTGCTGCATGCGCTGCCGATTTTTCACACCCATGGCCTGTTCGTCGCCGGCAACTGCACCATGTTGTCATCGGCGCGAATGATCTTCCTGCCCAAATTCAACCTGGACGCCATGATCGCAGGCTTGCCCGAAGCGACGGTGATGATGGGGGTGCCGACTTTCTATACCCGGCTGCTGGTCGATGCGCGGCTGAACAAGGAAACGACGCGCAATATCCGGCTGTTCATTTCCGGCTCCGCGCCGCTATTGGCGGAAACCCACCGCGAATGGAACGCGCGTACCGGTCACGCCATTCTCGAACGCTATGGCATGACCGAAACCAACATGAACACCTCCAATCCTTATGATGGCGCGCGCAAGCCCGGTTCGGTGGGCCTGGCCTTGCCGGGGGTTGAAGTGCGCATCGCGGATGCGGAGGGCAAAGAAGTGGCGCAGGGCGAGATCGGCATGATCGAAGTGCGTGGGCCAAATGTGTTTTCCGGCTACTGGCGCATGCCCGACAAAAGCGCCGCCGCCTTTCGCCCTGATGGCTTTTTCATCACCGGCGATCTGGGCACCACCGACAGCGAGGGCTATGTCAGCATTGTCGGGCGCGGCAATGACATGATCATCAGCGGCGGCTTCAACATCTATCCCAAGGAAATTGAAGGCCTGATTGACGCCCTGCCGGGGGTGGGGGAATCCGCCGTGGTCGGCCTGCCGCACAAGGATTTCGGCGAAGGCGTCACCGCTTTTGTCGTGGCGAAGCCGGGCGCAACAGTCAGCGAAGCCGGCATTGTCGCGGCCCTGGCGGGTCAACTGGCGAAATTCAAATTGCCCAAGCGGGTGATCGTGCTCAAGGAGTTACCGCGCAACACCATGGGCAAGGTGCAGAAAAGCCTGATGCGCACCGAATATAAGGCGCTTTATTCCTAGGACGGAAGTTTCTGGCCGCGCGTTTCCAGCGCAAAGGGAATAACAAAAAGCCCCAGCAGGAAGGGTATCGCGGTGAGCGCGATCACCGGCCCCAGCGTTCCGGTGGCGGCAATCGCAGCGGCGATGGCGAAATTCGCCGCCGCGCCCAGGAAACGGCCAAAGCTGGTGCAGAAGGCGAACGCCGTGGCGCGCATCTGGGTGGTGTATTGCTCCGGCAGCCACAGGCTGTAGATGGCGAAATTGCCGCCCGACAATCCCAGAAAGAAAAGAACGATCAGGAATGGTTTCAACCCGTTGGGCAAAGCCAGCGCCCAACCGAACGCCAGCGCGATGCTGATCGCCATGCCGGTGAAATACAGCGCCAGGGTTTTCTTGCGGCCAAAGCGTTCCGCCAGCACCGGCGCCAGCAGGCAACCGATGATGGTGCCGATGGAAAGAATGGCAGTGCCCAGCGACACCAGCTTGGTGCCATCGGCGGGAGAGAAGCCTGCCGCCTTCGCCAAACCCAGAAGCGCGGTCGGCTCATAGACCGTGCCGGCCCACAGCCCGACAATGGCGATGGAGACCAGCAGCGAATTGACGATGGTGCGGCGCAGATATTCCGGCGCGAAAATCATCGCCAGCGGCGCGGTGGCACTTTTGGCATGCGCCGCATTTTCCCAGCGCTTGGGTTCTTTCACGCGCATCAGCGTGAACAGCGCCACCACAACCGGGGCGGCGCCGCACAGGAACATGGCGCGCCAGCCATAGGTTGCGCCGACGGTGAAGTTCAGCGCCGCCGCCAGGAAGAAGCCGGCGTAATAACCGGTCTGCAGATACCCTGCCCCTTGCTTGCGCCGGTCTTCCGGCCAGGCCTCGGCAACATAGGTGCCCGCCATCGCCCATTCCCCGCCGATGCCGATACCGGCAAGAAAACGGAACAGCCCCAGCTCCCAGACATTCTGCGACAGCGCGGCTGCGCCAGTGAACACGGAAAAAATCAGGATGGATGCGGCCAGGCATTTGGTGCGGCCGAAACGGTCGGCGATGAGGCCCCACACAAAGGACAGCCCCCAGCCCATCAGAAACAGCGCGAACAGGATCGAACCGGCAAAGGCGATGTCGGCGGGGCTATTGGCCATGCCCGATTGCGGCAGCAATTCTCTCAAGGCGGGCGTGAGGACCAGGGCGTAGATCACCGAATCCATGCCGTCCAAGGTCCAGCCGGCCCAGGAGGCCCAAAAGCCCAAAATCTGCTGGCGGTTCAGCTTTGTCGGCACGGTCATCACGGCCCCCCGGCTGTTTTTTCTTCGCGCGTGCGAAGGCGTTACCCCAAGCTTGGCACAAACGCTGGGCACAAACTAGGATGCGGGAAAACAGGTGAGGCCCGCATGCGCAAGATCATAGTGACACTGCTTTGCGCCATCGGCGCGGCATCCATCGCGCAAGCCCAGCCCGCGCCGCCACCCGCAGGCGCGAAATACGTGAACATGGGAAGCTCCTTTGCGGCCGGGCCCAGCATTCTGCCCGCCGCCGACAATTCCACCACGCGCTGCGGGCGCTCGGCGAACAATTACGCCCATCAGATAGCCAGGAAGCACAGTCTCAATCTGGTGGATGTCAGTTGCGGCGGCTCCACCACCGCCCATCTTCTGGGGCCATGGAATGAGCTGCCGCCGCAACTGGATGCGGTGGACGCCAATACCATGCTGGTGACCATGACGACCGGCGGCAATGATCTGGGTTATCTGGGTGGTCTCAGCGCCAATTCCTGCGTCAATATTGCCGCCAAGACCGGCGTGAAGCCGGAACGTCCCTGCAATGTGGTGCCTTTGCCCACGGAGGAAACCTATGCCGGAGACGAAGCGCGCATGCGCCAGATTGTGGCCGAGGTGCATCGCCGCGCGCCCAAGGCGCGGCTGATCATCGTGGATTATGAAACCATCCTGCCGCCCAGCGGCGTTTGCACCGTGGTGCCGCTGACACCGGCCCAGGCGGATTCCAGCCGCGCCATCGCCCGGCGCTTGAACGAAATCACCGTGCGGGTTGCCAAGGAAACCAATACCGAATTGCTTGCGGCCTCAAAAATCACCGAGGGCCATGATGCTTGCGCCCAGGACGCCTGGATCAACGGCTATCCCAGTCCCGGCGTCCCGGTGGAGCCGACCTTCTATCATCCCAGGCTGGCGGGCATGACAGCCATCGCAGCTGCGCTGGAGAAGCAGATTTGGCCGTAGCCTTGAGCGCGACGCTCAATGCTGTGTCACGGGAATTCGCACGACCAATCCGTCCATATCCGATGTGACACGGATCTGGCACGACAGGCGGCTGTTGGGTGCCGCCGCCATGGCGGCGAAATCCAGCATCGCCTCTTCCATGTCATTCTTGGGCGGCAGCATGGCGAGCCAGGCCGGATCGACATAGACATGGCAGGTGGCGCAGGAGCATGCCCCGCCACAATCCGCATCAATCCCCGGCACCCGGTTCTTCACAGCGCCTTCCATCAGCGACCAGCCCAGCGCGATCTCCACGGCAAATTCCTGGCCGTCATGGGTAATGAAGGTGACCTTGGCCATCACACGGCTTCCTTGATGGGGATGGTGGTGTCAGCCAACCTGACGGGATCAACCCGCAAGCGGTCCGCGATCCATTTCTTGCCCAGCATATAGTCGGGTGCGGCGTTGACCGCTTCCACCGCTGCCAGCACGCCGTCGCGCAAATGGAAAACGGAAAATTTGCGGGCCGCCGGATCGCCTCGCAGCACCGCATGGTCGCCGGGACGGATCATGCCCGCAATCTGAAGCTTGAGATCATACTGATCCGACCAGAACCACGGGACTTCGCTGTAGGGTTTGGGTTTGCCGGTGATGGCGAGCGCGACGTGCTTGGCCTGGTCGATGGCGTTCTGCACACATTCCAACCGAAGGGCCGTGCCGTCGCGGCCGATATGGCGGGTACAGTCCCCGGCAGCGAAAATAGAGGGATCGCCCGTCATGCCATTCTGATCGACCACAATGCCGTCCTGCGCCGCCAAACCGGCATGGGTGGCGAGTTCATCATTGGGCAGCACACCGATACCGACCAATACAATATCCGCATCATAGGTCTGGCCGCCGGCGCGGATGCGCTCGACCTTGCCATTGCCTTCGATGGCCTCCAGCCCAGTGCGCAGTTTGAGCGTCACGCCGGCTCTTTCATGCTCGGCGGCATAAAAATCTGAAACCGTCACGGATGACGAACGTGCCAGAAGGCGGTCCATCGCCTCGAACAGGGTCACGGTCAGACCGCGCTTGGCGGCAACGGCCGCGACTTCCAGCCCGATATAGCCGCCACCGACAATGGCGATGCGCTTGCCGGAAGAAAACACTGCCTGCAGCGCATTCGCATCGGCGATGTCGCGCAGATAGTAAACCCCGGGCAGGTCCGCACCCGGGCACTTCAGCCGCCGCACCCGCGCGCCAGTGGCCAGAAGCAGGAGGTCGTAGGAAAGCTTGCGGCCATCGCCCAGTTGCACGGTCTTGTCAGACCGGTGAATAGCGGTGACGCTTGCGTTCAGCACCAGCTCGCAATTTGTCTCTTGATAAAACGCATCGGATTTCAGGAACAGGCGCTCGCGCTCCAGCGTCCCCAGCAGATAGGCCTTGGATAAAGGCGGGCGCTGATACGGGCCATAGGGTTCGTCGCCGATCAGGGTGATAGGGCCGGTAAAGCCGTCGGCGCGCAAACTCTGGACCGCCTGCGCAGCTGCCTGTCCGGCCCCGACGATAATGAGCTTCTGCGACATGGCTTAGGGGCTAACATGCTTGGAAAAGGCAATCAATCAAGTACTTCCAAGGGTCTTTCGCCCGGGCTAGAAGAGACTGGCGATGAGCGATGGCCACATTTTCCAAGCGGTTTTTCCGCTGCCCGATATGGGCGCAACGACCCGCCTGGGCGCGCGGATCGCCAGCCATTTGCGGCCGGGCGACACGGTGGCACTGAGCGGCGATCTGGGCGCGGGCAAGACAACCCTGGCGCGCGCCATCCTGACCAGTCTGGGCGTGGCGGAGAATGTTCCCAGCCCCACCTTCACCCTGGTGCAGAGTTACGAGACGTCCAAACTGAGTGTCAGCCATTACGATCTTTATCGTCTGAAAAGTGCACGCGAGATGGAAGAGTTGGGACTGGAGGAAGCGCTGGATACGGGTGCGGCCCTGATCGAATGGCCGGAGCGGGCAGAGACACGCTTGCCGCAAGACCGGCTGATGGTGGAATTGTCGGCTGAGGGTGATGGGCGGCGTGCGGCGTTGTCGGGACCGGCGCGCTGGCGGGAGTTGTTGAATGACTGATCGTTCGCCCGAAGAATTTCTGGCCCGCGCCGGTTGGGGCAAAGCCAGCGTCACGGCGTTGCCCGGTGATGCTTCAACCCGCCGCTATGCGCGGCTGGCGGAGGCCGGACGGCACGCCTTGCTGATGGATCAGCCGCAGGATGCTGAAACACCGCCCGCCTCGGAACAGGCCAGCGCCGCCGAGCGTCGGGCGCTGGGTTACAACGCCGTGGCGCGGCTGGCCGGCGCCGACACAAATCGCTTTGTCGCGGTGGCGGAGTATCTGCGCGGCCGTGGTTTGGCGGCGCCGGAGATTCATGCCGCCGACCACGCCAAGGGTTATGTGATCCTGGAGGATTTTGGCGACACGCTTTATGCCGATGTGCTGAACCAGGGCGCATCCGAAAACACGCTTTATCAAGCAGCAGCCGAAGTGCTGACCAGGCTGCACGCCCAGGCAGCGCCCGCCCGGCTGGCGCCAGGCACACCGCTCTATGCTTATGACGATACCGCATTGCTGGCAGAGACTGATCTTCTCACCGAATGGTTTCTGCCGCTGGCGTTTGGGCGTCCGGCGACGAAAGAAGAGCAGGAAGAACACCGCGCCTTGTGGCGGGCGGTGCTGAAGAATGCGGCGGATGGGGAGCGCGTATTGGTGCATCGCGATTTTCACGCCCAGAACCTGATGTGGATGCCGGAGCGCGAAGCGCTGGGGCGTGTCGGGCTGATCGACTTTCAGGATGCGGTGGCGGGATCACGCGCCTATGACCTGATTTCGCTGACAGAAGATGCCCGCCGCGATGTTTCCCCGGACCTGGCGGAAAAGACCACCGCCCATTACCTGGACGCCGCCCGAGCGCAGGGCACCAAACTGGACGAAGCCCGCTTCCGTGCCGAAATGGCCCTGATGGCGGCCCAGCGCAACGCCAAGATCGTGGGCATTTTTGCCCGGCTTTGTAAGCGCGACGGCAAGCCTCGTTACCTGGCGCTTTTGCCCCGGGTGTGGGGCCATCTGGAGCGGGACCTGGCCCATCCGTCCTTGGCGGCTTTGCGGACATGGTATGATCAGGCGATTCCAAAAAACCGCCGTATGCCGGTTCCGGAAAAGGAAAACGGGTGAGCAAAGTAAGCCGCGCAATGATCATGGCTGCCGGGTTCGGCACCAGGATGCGGCCCCTGACCAATGACCGGCCCAAGCCGCTGGTGGTGTTGCGCGGCCGCACCCTGCTGGATCATGCCCTGAACCGGCTGGTGACGGCCGGTGTCAGCATGGTGGTGATCAATCTGCATTACCGCGCCCAGCAGGTGAAGGATCACCTGGCGGGGCGCAAGGACCTCGAAATCCTCTATTCCATGGAAGACGAAATCCTGGGTACCGGCGGCGGCGTGGTGAAGGCGCTGCCGCATTTCGGGGATAATCCCTTTTTCGTGCTGAATTCGGATTCGGTGTGGGTGGAAGGATATGTCCCGCCGCTGGCCGCCATGCAGGCGCGCTGGGACCCGAACACGATGGATGGCTTGCTGCTGCTGGCCTCCATGACCACGGCGATGGGCTATGAAGGCCGCGGCGATTTCCTGCTCGACACCAATGGCTATATCGCGCGGGTGCCCGAACGCACTTCTTCGCCTTATGCCTATCCCGGCGTGCAGATCGTTCATCCCCGCCTGTTCGCCGATGCGCCGGACGGCGCTTTCTCCACCAATGTGATGTGGGACCGCGCCATCGCCAAAAACCGGCTGCATGGCATCCGGCTGGAAGGCGTGTGGATTCATGTCGGTGATCCGCTGGCCCATGCTGAAGCCGAGGCCTATCTCGCCCGGCTTACGCTCGCGTGAGCGGCCCCCATCTTTTCACCATCGCAGCAGGCGCGGATTTCGCCGAATGCCTGGCCAAAGGCGTCATTGCACGCAGCAGCGGCGATCCCTTGGCGTTGTCGCGCAGCGTGATCTATCTGCCCACGCGCAGAGCGGCGCGCAGCTTCGGCGACGCCTTCGCGAAATTGTTGGGTGGCTCGGCGCTGCTGCCGCAATTCCGCGCCCTGGGCGATGCCGAGGATGATGATTTTGCCTTCGACACCATGCTCGAAGGCCTGGATCTGCCGCAGGCGATTGATCCCATCCGGCGGCAATTGCTGCTGGCGCCGCTGGTGCGGCGCTGGGACCGGCACGCGCGCGGCGGCACGCTGAATGCCGCCCAGAGCATGGCGTTGGCCGAAAGCCTGGCCGGAGTGATGGATGAACTGGAACGCCAGGACGCGACACTCGAGAAGCTGGAAGCGATGGCGCCGGCGGCGCTGGCGGAACATTGGCAAGATGTGACGGGCTTTCTTGCCCTCATCCACAAGGAATGGCCGAAAATCCTGGCCGAAGAAAAGCGGATGAATCCGTCGGCGCGAATGAACGCGGCGATCAAGCTGACGGCGGACAGGCTGGCGCGGCAAACCGGCGATGGCATGGTGATCGCGGCAGGCTCGACCGGTTCCATTCCCGCCACCGCCGGGCTGATCGCCGCCATCGCCAAGCTGCCGAATGGCGCTGTGGTGCTGCCCGGACTGGACCGGGAGCTCGACGAGAAAAGCTGGACCGACCTTGATCCGGGCCATCCTCAGTTCGGCTTGAAGCAATTGCTGGAGCGCATGAATACGGCGCGCGCCGATGTGGCCGATTGGGATGGCAGCGAGCCGCGCCCCGCGCGGGCTCACCTGTTGCGCGAAAGCTTGCGTCCCGCGCCCACCACCGACGCCTGGCGGGCCATTGCGGAAAGCGGATCGGAAAATATCGCGGAGGGCTTGGATGGACTGTCGCTGATCGAAGCGGATGATCCCGCCGAAGAGGCCTTGGCGATTGCACTGGCCCTGCGCCATTCCTTGGAAGCAGACAATCGCACCGCCGCGCTGGTGACGCCGGACCGCAATCTGGCGCGGCGCGTCGCGGCCGAACTGGCGCGCTGGGACGTGGCGATTGACGATTCCGCCGGGCGTCCCCTGGCCCATACCAGCGCCGGCGCATTTTTGCTGCTGCTGACGGAAGCCGCGGAGGCAGTATTCGCGCCGGTACCGCTGCTTGCGCTGCTCAAGCATCCGCTCGCGGGCGAATATCCAGTGGCGTTCCGCGCCATGGCGCGGCAGTTGGACAAATATGTTTTGCGCGGCCCACGCCCCGATGCCGGCCGTGCCGGCGTTGGCAAAGCCATCGCGGCCGTTCAGCCGCCACCTCCGGGACTCGCAGAATGGTGGAACGGCGTTTCGGACCTGTTGCTGCCGCTTGAGCAGGTCTTCGCCAAACCCGAAGCGCTGCTGTCCGATTTGATTCATTGCCATCTTCACGTGGCAGAGCAGCTGGCAGGAAAAAGATTATGGCGCGGATCGGATGGCGAAGCCGCTTCCAACCTGTTCGCTGCTTTCGGAGAAGCCGCCACCGATTTGCAGCCGGTTGAGCCTTACTCTTATTCCGGCTTGCTGCATCGGTTGATGATGCAGACCCCGGTGCGGCCTGAATTCGGCCGCCGCCGCACCATCGCCATTCTGGGTCCGCTGGAAGCGCGGCTGCAGCGTTTCGATCTCACCATTCTGGGCGGCTTGAATGAAAATAGCTGGCCCGATGCCACGCCGGCGGATCCCTGGTTCTCCCGTCCCATGCGCAAATCGCTGGGCCTGGAACAGCCGGAGCGGCGCAATGGACTGGCGGCGCATGATTTCGCGGTTTTGGCGTCGGGCCCCGAAGTGCTGTTCACCCGCGCCCGCAAGAAAGATGGCGCGCCCACCATCGCCTCGCGTTGGCTGCAACGGCTGTTGCAATTGACCGGCGGCTTGAAGTTGTCGGGGCAAATGGGCAGCACCCCCTATCTGGACTGGGCGCGCGCGCTGTCGGACGTGGTGCCGGAACCGCGCATCCGCCGCCCTGCGCCACGGCCACCAGTGGCGGCGCGGCCCCGCCGCCTGTCGGTGACCGAAATCGAAACCTGGCTGCGCGATCCCTATGCCATCTATGCCAAGCATGTGCTGAAGCTTCGAGCGTTGCACGAGCTGGACGAAGATGTCGGACCGCTGGAGCGCGGCACGGCCTTTCACCGCGCGCTGGAATTGTTCGTGAACCGCAATCCCGGCGCTTTGCCCGATGACGCCTTGGCGCGGCTGATCGCGATTGGCAACGAAGTCTTTGCCGACATTCCCGCCGCCCAGCGCGCCATCTGGCGTCCGCGCTTCTTTAGTGCGGCACAATGGTTCCTGGAGAATGAGCAGGCGCGGCGCGGCGGCATCGTCAGCTCGCACACCGAAGTGGCCGGGCGGATGAGTTTCAACGCGCCGGGCGGCGCCTTCCTGCTCACCGGCAAGGCTGACCGCATCGACATCCTCACCAGCGGCGGAGCGGCGATCCTGGATTACAAGACCGGCGGCTTGCCGGACAAGAAATGGATGCTTGATTACCTTACGCCGCAATTGCCGCTGGAAGGCGCAATGCTGGGGGCTGGCGGCTTCGCTGGCCTGCCCAAGCTTGATGCGCAGGAATTGATCTATCTGCGGCTCAGCGGCGGGCTGCGGGGCGGCGAAGAAAAAAGATTCCCCGGCGAGATGGCGGCGGAAGCGGTGGCACGGCTGGCGGCGCGCATCGCCTGGTTTGACGAACAGCAGACGCCTTATCATTCCCGCATCGCGCCGCAGAGCGCCAAGAGCGAAGGCGATTACGATCACCTGGCGCGAGTGCGGGAATGGGCGCCTTCCGGCTGGACGGAGGAGACATGAGCGATTCCGCCCGCGCCTCTGATCCCGCCACCTCTGCCTGGGTGGCCGCCAATGCCGGATCGGGCAAAACCTTCACCCTGGCCAATCGGGTCGCGCGCCTGTTGCTGAGTGGCGCCAAGCCGGAACGCATTCTGTGTCTGACCTTCACCAAGGCGGCCGCTGCAGAAATGCAGGGGCGCTTACTCTCCCAGCTCGGCCTGTGGTCGATGCTGCCCGACCGCCAGTTGCGCGACGCCATTGAAGATATTGGCGGCGCAAGCGGCGACCTGCCCCTGGCGCGGCGGCTGTTTGCCCAGGCGCTGGAAACGCCGGGCGGGCTGAAAATCCTTACCATCCATGCCTTCTGCCAGATCCTGCTGTCGCGCTTTCCCATCGAGGCAGGCGTGCCGCCATCTTTTGATGTGCTGGATGACAGTTCGGCGCGCGCCTTGGTGGCGGAGGCGCGTCAGGGCGTGCTGGCCCGGGCTGAAGACGACGCAAATCTGGAAGCGGCGATCAGCCTTCTGGTGGCCGAAGGCGGCGAGGAAAATCTGAACCGCATTCTGGCGGCGGCGCTGGGCAATGACCGGCGCAAGATGGATCGTTTCTTTGCCGGCAACGCCGCTTTTGAAGACGCGGTGTGGCGGGCGCATGGCGCGACGCGCGGTTTGGTTGTCGCGGGAGACTTCTGCGCCGGGCTCCGCCAAGAAATCAAAACCCTGCAGGCCATCCGCGACTGGCTGGCCACCGGCACCGATACCGATGCGGAAAACGGCGCCATCATCTCCGATTTCCTCACCCAGAACTTTTCCGCCGACAGCTTTGCCGTGCTGCGCAGCTATATGCTGAAAAAAGACGGCGAGCCCCGCGCCAAGCTGGCGACCAAAAGGCTGAGTGACAAACAGCCGGAGCTTTTAAACTTCCTGCTGCAGCTGCAGCAACGCTTCTGTGAGGCCGAGGAACAACGCCGCGCCGCCCGCGCCGCTGCCATGGCGCAAGCCGCGCTGACCGTGGTGGCCAAGGTGCGCCATGCCTATACCGAGACAAAAAAGTGGCGCGGCGTGTTGGATTACGACGATCTGGTGGTGAAAAGCCTGGAGCTATTGGAAACGCGCCAGGCTGCGCCCTGGGTTCTGTTCAAGCTGGATGAAGGCCTGGATCACATTCTGATCGACGAGGCCCAGGACACCAGCCCGGAACAATGGGCCATCATCCGGGCGCTGGCCGGTGAATTCTTTTCCCGCGAAGTGCGCGGCTCCAAGCTGCCGCGCACACTGTTCGTGGTGGGTGACGAAAAACAATCCATCTTCAGCTTCCAGGGCGCCGATCCCGCCCAGTTCGACATCAATCGCCGCCATTTCGAGGAACAGCTTGGGCGTGCCCAGTTGCCCTTTATCGAACAGCCGCTGACGACCTCCCGCCGCTCGGCGCCGGAAATTCTGCGGTATGTGGATCAGGTCTTCGCACCGGAAGAAGCCCGAACGGGGCTGACATCGCGCGGCGACATCATCACCCATGCCGCACATCGCGCGCACGCCCAAGGCGCAGTGGAATTCTGGGACGTGATGCTGCCGCCGCCCGCCACCGAAATCGACTATTACCGGCCGGTGGATGTGGAACAGAAATCCAGCCCCATCGTGCAACTGGCGGCGCGGCTGGCGGATGAGATCAAGACCTGGATCAGCCAGAAGCTTGCCCTGCCCGGCCACGACGCTCCCATCCGGCCCGGCGACATCATGATCCTGTTGCCGCGGCGCGAACCGTTCGGCGGCGAGATCATCCGCCAGCTCAAGCTGCGGGATATTCCGGTGGCGGGCGCGGACCGCATCGTGCTGACCGAACAGATCGCCGTGATGGACCTGATGGCGCTGGGCCGGTTTGTGCTACAGCGGGATGATGAACTGAATCTGGCGGCGCTGTTGCGCTCACCGTTATGCGGCCTTTCGGAAGACGAGTTGTTCGCACTTTGCCATGAGCGCCCTGAGGGTTTGTGGGCGCGCCTGTCGGACGCCAAGGGCAAATCCTTTGAGACGGCGCACCTTTTTCTTTCCACCATGCTGCAACGGGCCGATTACGCCCCGCCGTTCGAATTTTACAGCCATGCGCTGACCGCTTTGGGCAAACGGTCCAGCCTGATTGCGCGGCTGGGCCCGGAAGCCAGCGATGCGATTGAGGAATTCCTCTCTCTGTCGCTCACTTATGAACAAAGCCGCACGCCGTCTCTGGAAGGTTTTCTGTATTGGATCGCAAGGGGCGGCAACGAAATCAAGCGCGATATGGAACGTGGCCGCGATGAAGTGCGGGTGATGACGGTGCATGGCGCCAAGGGCTTGGAAGCCGACATTGTCATCCTGCCCGACACCACCGGCCTGCCCGAGATGCCGTGGAAGAAAGGCCATCTGCTTTACACCGAAGCGGGCGTTCTGTTTCCCCTGGCCGACGCGGAAGCGCCGCAGGTGGTGAAGAACGCCAAGCGGGACGTGGAAGCGAAAATTCTGGAAGAGCATCGCCGGCTTCTCTATGTCGCGCTCACACGCGCCCGCGACAGGCTTTATGTTTGCGGCTTCCAAAACAAGATCGCGCCCCGCGACCAGACCTGGTACCGGCTGGCGCAAGCTGCCGCGACAGAATTGGGCACGCCGCTGATGCGCGGTGAAACCGCCTTGCGCGCATTCGGCCATTCCGGTCATGAGACACGCAACGCCACAGCAGCACAGATATCCGAGGCTTCCTTGCCCGCCTGGGCGACGCGCCCCGCACCGCCGGAACATGCCGCGCCACACTTGATCCGCCCGTCCGATGCGGCGGAAGCCGAAGAAGGCCCGGTGCTGTCGCCTCTGGATGGCGCGGTGCGGTTCCGCCGGGGGCAGGTCGCGCATATTCTGCTCGCCCGCCTGCCCGAACTGCCCGCTTCAAGCCGGCGCGCTGCCGCCCTCGCCTATTGCGAGAAAAACGGTTTCACGGCGGAACTGGCGGATGAAGTAATGGCGGTGCTGGAGCATCCCGATTTCGCCGCCATCTTCGCATCGGATTCCGAAGGTGGGGGCAGCCAGGCGGAAGTGGCGTTCCAGGCCGCCCTGCCCGCTTTTGGTGAAAAGGCCCAGGTCACCGGACGGATCGACCGCTTGGCGGTAACGCCGGACCAGGTGCTGATCCTCGACTACAAGACCAACCGCCCGCCGCCCGGCCGGGAAGAGGATGTTGACCCGGTCTATCTGGCCCAGATGGCGCTGTACCGCGACGGCGCGGCGCGGATTTTCCCGGGACGGCGAATCGTCTGCGGGTTG
Source organism: Alphaproteobacteria bacterium (assembly GCA_947474565.1). Lineage (GTDB taxonomy): Bacteria > Pseudomonadota > Alphaproteobacteria > Micropepsales > Micropepsaceae > Rhizomicrobium. The sequence continues at coordinate 46,920 of CANJIS010000004.1, read as the reverse complement.
GTCTGGACCGACGGACCCCGGCTGCTGCGCCTGTCGGATGGCCTTCTGGACCGCCAGATTGCGGCGCTTTCGGCTCGCCTTGACCCGGAGAGGGTCCATTCCTAGATATAGTGCCAGCGCTTAATAACCAGGACAGAACCCATGCCCATCAAAGTTTCCGACGCTTCCTTCCAGGCCGATGTTCTGGATTCCAAAAAGCCGGTTTTGGTGGATTTCTGGGCGGAATGGTGCGGCCCCTGCCGCATGATCGCGCCAGCGCTGGACGAATTGTCTGCCGAGCTGGGCGACAAGCTGACCATCGCCAAGATCAATATCGACGAAAACCCGCATGTTCCCACCAAGTATGGCGTGCGCGGCATTCCGACCATGATGATCTTCAGCCAGGGCCAGGTCTCCGCCACCAAGGTGGGCGCGCTGCCGAAGTCGAAGATCAAAGAGTGGATCGAGGCCTCGATCTAACGCGGATTTCACACGCCTCGCTCACTCTTAGGGCGTGACGGCTTTTCCATCTGCTCCTACGATGCATCCCTAACGGGACGGGGAATTGCATGCGTCGTTCGGCATTGTTGGCCTTGGCAGGCTTTGCGCTGCCCGCCTGCGTCGCCCTTGCCCAGCCGCCCCAACCGGCATCTGATCAGGCCGCGCTCATCGCGCAATTCGACGGCAACATCCGTCCGGGCGAAATCCGTGACTTCAACAAGCTTCTGTCGGCCGAACCCAATCATGTCGGTTCGCCGCACGACAAGGCCAATGCCGATTTCATGCTGGCCCAATTCAAAAGCTGGGGCTGGGATGCGCGTATTGAAGAGTTCCAGGTGCTCTATCCCACGCCGCTGGATGAAAAACTGGAGATGCTGGGGCCCAAACCCTTCACCGCCACTTTGCAGGAGCCGCCCATCCCCGACGACTCCAGTTCCACCGCCAAGAACCCGGCGCTGCCCGCTTATGTCGAATATCAGGGCGATGGCGATGTCACCGCGCCGCTGGTCTATGTCAATTACGGCGGCTTCGATGATTATGAGCGGCTCGAGCAACTCGGTATTTCGGTCAAGGGCAAGATCGTCATCGCCCGCTATGGTCAGGGCTGGCGCGGGCTGAAGCCGCAGCTGGCGCAGGATCATGGCGCCATCGGCTGCATCATCTATTCCGACCCCGCCGATGACGGCTACTCCGTAGACTTGCCCTATCCCGACGGGCCGGCGCGGCCTTCGCAAGGTATCCAGCGCGGCTCGGTGATGGACATGATGATCTATCCCGGCGATCCGTTGACGCCGGGCGTGGGCGCGACGCAAAAGGCGCAGCGCCTGCCCCGTGAAGACGCACCGACCATTCTGAAGATTCCCGTGCTGCCGATTTCCTATGGCGATGCCGCCGTGATAATGGCGGCGATGGACGGACAAGTGGCGCCCGCCAATTGGCGCGGCCATATGGCGATCACCTATCGAGTGGGCGGCGGCGACGCGCCGGTCCACATGATGGTGAAATCGGAATGGAGCCTGAAACCCATCTATGACGTGATCGCAGTGATGAAAGGCTCCATTTGGCCCGATCAATGGGTGGTGCGCGGCAATCATCATGATGGCTGGGTGTTCGGCTCCAGCGATCCCCTGGCGGGGCAATCGGCCATGCTGGAAGAGGCCAAGGCGCTGGGTGCGATGAAGAAAGCGGGCTGGAAGCCCAAGCGCAGCATTGTTTACGCCAGCTGGGACGCCGAAGAACCGATGCTGCTGAGCTCGACCGAATGGGCCGAGACCCATGCCGAGGAACTGCGCAACAAAGCGGTGCTGTACATCAACAGCGATGGCAATTCCCGCGGCGTCCTGAGTATCGGCGGCAGCGAGGATCTGCAGAAATTCGCCGGCCGGGTGATGACCGGCCTCACCGATCCGGAAACCGGATTGCCGGTGGCCGACCGCCGCCGCGCCCGGCTGCAGCTGGCCAGCGGCAGCGACCATACGCGTTTCATGGCCCGGCAGGCGGCGGACCCGGCCAAGGATATGCCGATTGATGCGCTGGGCTCCGGCTCGGACTACACGCCCTTCCTGCAGCATCTGGGCGTGGCGACGATTGATTTCGGCTATGGCGGCGAAGGCAATTCCAATGGCGTCTATCATTCCCGCTACGACACGTTCGAGCATCACAGCAAATTCGTGGACCCCGGTTTCGTCTATGACGCCATGCTGGCCAAGACCGTTGGCCGCGCCGTAATTCTGGCCACGGATGCAGACCTGCCCATCCAGCACGCGGGAAATTTTGCGGATGCTTCGGCGCAGTATGTCACCGAGTTGAAAGGGCTGGCCGATGAACAGCGCCGCATGGCCGAAGCCCGGCTGACGCTGCTGACCGCGCGAGCCTATGAACGCGCCGCCGACCCCACCAAGCCGCATGCCGATCCCGCCCCGCTGAAGGCGGTGCCAGATTTCGATTTTGGCGCCCTGGAACAAGCGGTCGATGTCTTGAAGAAAAGCGCTGCGGCCTATGATGGCGCCATTGCCGCCCATGGCGGCAAACTCTCATCCGGCAATCGCGCCAAGCTGCTGACCCTGATGCAGTCCATCGATCAGAGTTTGCTGTCAGAGCAAGGCCTGCCCGGGCACAGCTGGTACAAAAACCTGATCTATGCTCCTGGCCGCTTCACCGGTTACGGCGCCAAGACCATGCCGGGGGTGCGCGAAGCGATTGAAGAAGAAAGCTTCGAGGATGTCACAAAATATGTCGTGCTGACGGCGGTGGCGTTGAAAGCCTATGCGGCGAAGCTGGATCAGGCGACGGCGCTTCTCCAGCAGTCATCGTAAACTTGATTGTCATGGGCGACCGGAGTGTCGGCCATCCAGGTGAAGCAAGCACTTTCCGGAAGAGTCGGCGCAGACGTCACCTGGATGGCCCGGATTCCCGGGCCATGACAGGCTAGAATTCAACCATTCTCCTGCAGGACCTGCCCCGCCAAATACAGCGAGCCACAAATCAGAATCCGTGGCGGGGTTTCGCGCATATGCGCCCGGGCCCAGGCGTGAAGCTGCAGCATGGCGTCTTCCAGGTCTTCCGCCGGTGCGGAATCCAGCCCGGCTGCACGCGCCGCGTCATACAAGGCGCCAGCGCCCATGCTGGCTTCTTCGCCGGCGATCGCCACCGTCACCACATGCCGCGCCAAACCGCGAAAGGCGCTGAGAAAGCCGACCGCGTCCTTGGTCTTGAGCATGCCACAGATCAGATAAAGCGGCCGGTCGATTTTTTCTTCCAGGTCGGCAATGGCGCGCGACACCGCCGCCGCGCAATGGGGATTGTGACCGCCATCCAGCCAGATTTCGGCATCATCGGGCGCATCCGCAACCAAGGGACCGTGGGTTAGCCACTGCAATCGCGCCGGCCAGTCAACCGTGCGCAAGCCTTTTTCAATCGCGCTGTCTTCGCCCCAGCCCAAGCTTTTTCCGTCCAACCCGGCATAACGCAGGCCGGCGATGGCGACGCCGGCATTTTCCACCTGATGCCGCCCGATCAATTTTGGCAGCGGCAGATCGAGCAACCCCATCTCGTCTTCATAAACCATGCGGCCATGTTCCTGGCGCGACTGAAAATCCTGCCCGAACATCAGGACCGGCGCGGACAGCCGGTCGGCCTGGCGCAAAATGGCCTCACGGGCGATTTCATCCTGGGGCCCGATGACCACCGGCACACCCGGCTTGATGATGCCGGCTTTTTCACCGGCAATGATGCCGATGTCGCTTCCCAGAAATTCCTGATGATCCAGACCCACGGGCTGAATGATGGTCATGGCCGGATTTGGTATGACGTTGGTGGCATCGAAGCGTCCGCCCAAGCCGACTTCCAGCACCACGGCATCGGCAGGATGGCGGGAAAAGGCGAGGAACATGGCGGCGCCGGTGATCTCAAAGAAGGTGATGGGGGCGCCGTCATTGACCAGCTCCACCTCTTCCAGCACCGCGCACAGTTCTTCTTCGGAGATAAGCTCGCCTGCGAGGCGAATGCGTTCATGGAAGCGCACCAGATGCGGCGAGGTGTGCATATGCACCTTCAAGCCCTGCGCCTCCAGCATGGCGCGTGAAAAGGCACAGGCCGAACCCTTGCCATTGGTGCCGGCGACGTGGATCACCGGCGGCAATTTCAACTGCGGATTTCCCAGCGCGCCCAGCAGCCGCAGCATGCGGTCCAGCACCAGGTCGATCTTCTTGGGATGAAGCTGGAGCATGCGATGGAGGATCGCTGTGCTGCGGGGCGTGGAATTCATTCCGCCCTCACTTTCAAACTAAACAACCGCTGCGTTGCCGTTGCGGGCCGGTGGCGGCGACTTCTGGCTGCGAGGCCGCGGCTTCTTCATCAGCAGATGCGCCAGACGCGACAGGGTGGCGCGCATGTCATGGCGCGGCACCACCATGTCCAGCATGCCATGGGCGAGCAGATATTCCGCGCGCTGGAAACCTTCCGGCAGTTTCTCCCGGATGGTCTGGGCGATGACGCGCGCGCCGGCAAAGCCGATCTGGGCATTTGGCTCCGCGATCTGGATATCGCCCAGCATGGCGTAGGAGGCGCTGACCCCGCCATAGGTGGGATCGGTAAGAACCACGATGTAGGGCAAGCCTGCCTCGCGCAGCATCTCCACCGCGATGGTGGTGCGAGGCATCTGCATCAGGGACAGCACGCTTTCCTGCATCCGCGCACCGCCCGAGGCGACGAACAGAATGAAGGGACGTTTTTCCGAGACCGCGACTTTCACGGCGCGGACAAAGCCCTCGCCCACGCCCATGCCCAGCGAACCGGCCAGGAAATCGAACGGCTGTACCGCGACCACAACCGGCAAGCCATCGATGGCGCCGCGCGCAGCCGTGAACGCTTCGGGCCGCGCGGTTTTGCGCCGGGCTGCTTTCATTTCATCGGCGTATCGTTTTTCGGCTTTGAATTGCAGCGGGTCCTGTTTGACCGCGACCGGCGGCAATTCCTGGAAAGAATGTGAGTCGAAAATATGGGCGAAACGTTCCGCAGGCCCGATGCGCATGTGATAGCCGCATTTGGGGCAAACCATCAGGTTGGCGGTCAGGTCGCGATGGAAGATCATCTCCCCGCAGGCCGAGCATTTCTTCCAAAGATTTTCCGGCGTATCGCCGCCGCTTTTTCCGCTCATCAATTTCTTGATGCGGGGGCGGACGATATTGGTGATCCAGTTCATGCCTTCACCTTATCACTCTGGGCGGCGCCACTTGAAGCATTATGGGTAGAAGTGGCCAATGACCGGCACAGTTCCACCACCGACCCAGCCAGTTCGGCCCGGGGTGCGGACATTTTATCAGCGATATGGCTGACGATCGCCGAACCCACCACCACGGCATCGGCGATGCGGGCCATTTCGGCGGCATGGGCGGGCGTCTTGACGCCAAAGCCCACCGCCACAGGCAGCGACGTCGCGGCGCGAATGCGCGCCACCGCCGCTTCCACCTGTGTGGAGTCGAAATCCTTGGTGCCGGTGACGCCGGTGATCGAAACGTAATAGATAAAACCGCTGGCATCCTTCAGGATGGTCTTTAGCCGTTCGGCATCGGAGGTCGGGGTCGCCAACCGGATAATATCGAGCCCCTGCACCTTGGCCGGCACCCGCAGCACTTCGTCTTCTTCCGGCGGCAGATCCACCACGATCAGGCCATCCGCACCGGCCACTGCTGCGTCCTTGGTGAATCGCGCCGCGCCATAGGCGTGGATGGGACTGAAATAGCCCATCAGCACGATGGGTGTCTTGTTGTCGTTTTTGCGGAATTTCTTCACCAGCTCCAGGGTGCGGATCATGTTGGCGCCGGATTCCAGTGCCCGCAGCGACGAAGCCTGCACCGCCGGACCGTCCGCCATGGGATCGGAAAACGGCATGCCCAGCTCAATGATGTCGGCGCCCGCCCCAGGCAATTTTTCCATGATGGCAAGGCTGGTCTCGGCATCGGGATCGCCGGCGCTGATGAAAGGAATGAAGGCCTTGCGGCCCGACGCTTTCAGTTCGTCGAAACGTGCAGCGATCCGGCTCACAGCTTTTCTCCCAGAAGGGCGGCTGCCGAGAAAATGTCCTTGTCGCCCCGGCCCGACAGGCAGGCGGCGATCAATTGATCCTTTTTCATCTGCGGCGCGATGCGGGCGACATGCGCCACGGCATGAGCCGATTCCAGCGCCGGGATGATGCCTTCCAGCTTGGACAGCATCACAAAAGCGTCGAGCGCCTCTTTGTCGGTGACAGAGAAATACTTCACCCGGCCGCTATCTTTCAGCCAGCTATGCTCGGGTCCGACGCCCGGATAATCGAGACCGGCGGAAATGGAATGGGCCTCGATGATCTGCCCATCGCCATCCTGCAAAAGATAAGAGCGAGAGCCGTGCAGAACACCCGGCGTACCCTTTGTGAGGGTCGCGGCATGGCGGGGCGTGTTGACGCCATCGCCTGCCGCTTCAACGCCGTGAATCTCAACCGAAGGATCATCCAGGAAGGGATGGAACATGCCGATGGCGTTGGAGCCGCCGCCGACACAAGCCACCACCATATCCGGCAACCGGCCTTCACGCGCCTGCATCTGGCTGCGGGTTTCATTGCCGATCACGGTTTGAAAATCGCGCACCATCATGGGGTATGGGTGCATGCCGGCGGCCGAGCCGATGATGTAGAATGTGTCTTCGACATTGGCGACCCAATCGCGGATCGCTTCATTCATGGCGTCTTTCAAGGTGCGCGAGCCGGACGAAACCGGGCGCACTTCAGCGCCCAGAAGTTTCATGCGGAAAACGTTGGGCTTTTGCCGCTCAATGTCCACTTCGCCCATATAAATAATACAAGGCAGTCCAAAGCGGGCGCAGACCGTGGCGGTGGCGACACCATGCTGGCCGGCGCCGGTCTCGGCGATGATGCGGCACTTGCCCATGCGGCGGGCGAGCAGAATCTGCCCCAGGCAATTGTTGATCTTGTGCGCGCCGGTGTGATTGAGATCTTCGCGCTTCAGGTAAATCTTCGCTCCGCCAAAATGCTCGGTCAGCCGTTCGGCGAAATAGAGCGGGCTTTCGCGTCCGACATAATGCTTCAGCAGCCCGTCCAACTCGGCCTGGAAGGATGGATCCTTCTTTGCCGCCTCGTAGGCGGCTTCCAGCGACAGCACCAGCGGCATAAGCGTTTCGGCCACGAACTGGCCGCCATAGGCGCCGAAATGGCCGCGTGCGTCGGGGCCCGTGCGAAGGGAATTGGGATGAGAACTCATGCCGCCACCTGTTGACGCGCTGCCGCCACAAAATCGGCGATCAGGCTTTCGTTTTTTACGCCCGGGGCGCTTTCCACACCGGACGCCACATCCACCATCGGCGCGCCGCTGATGGAAATGGCGCGCCCCACATTTTCCGGATTAAGCCCCCCGGCCAGAAACCAGGGACGTTTCACATCAACGCCCGCGAGTATCTTCCAGTCAAAGGCGGCACCATGACCGCCGGGACGGCTGGCGCTTTGCGGCGCCTTGGCATCGAACATCAGTATGTCGGCCACTGGTTCGTAATCACCAATCTGTTTCAAATCGTCCTTGTCCGCCACGGCCAGAACCTTGATGACAGGAATAGCGAAGCGCGCCCGGATATCGGCCGTGCGCACCACATTTTCCTTGCCATGCAACTGGAAGAAATCGGGTCTGATGCTGTCCGCGATGCGGGCCAGCATGGCGTCATCCTCATCCACCACCAGCGCCACCAGCTTCAAGCGACCGCGCATCTGGTCCGCCAGGCTGACGGCCTGATCCAGCGGTATATGGCGGGGTGTGCGAGGGAAGAAATTCAGCCCGGCGAATTCCGCCCCGGCGCGCAGCACCGCCTCGGCGGCAGTGGCCGAATTGATACCGCAGATTTTCACCGAGGCGGACATGGGATGGCGCTTATGGTCCCCCGCACCTTTGAAATCAAGCAAACCCGGAACCTGTGGCTAATGCGTTCAAAACCCTAGGCTTTGAGCGATATCCCGAGCCGCCTGGACGGGGTCGGGGGCCGCCGTGATGGGCCGTCCTATCACCAGAATGTCCACTCCGGCCTTATGGGCCTCGGGCGGGGTCATCACCCGGCTTTGATCGTTGAGGTCCGCGCCAGCGGGGCGGATGCCCGGCACCACCAGCATGAAGTCCTTGCCCAGGGCCGCGCGCAGGGGCGCAATTTCATGGGCAGAACACACGACACCGTCGAGGCCGTTGGCCTTGGTCAGTTGCGCCAGACGCAGCACCTGATCACCCGGCGTGCCGGAAACGCCCGCCGCCTGGAGATCGGCCTGGTTCAGGCTGGTCAAAACCGTGACCGCAATCACTTTGACGGCAGGATTGACGCCGCGGGCGGCTTCCCCTGCCGCTTTCAGCATCGCGGGACCGCCACAGGCATGGACGTTGATAATAGAGACGCCCAGCGAAGCCGCGGCGCGACAGGCCCCCGCCACCGTGTTGGGAATGTCGTGGAATTTCAGGTCCAGGAAGATGGGAATATCCATCTGCGAAAAGGCGCGCACGCCTTCGGGGCCGTGGGCGGAGAAGAATTCCAGGCCCAGCTTCAAGCCGCCGACGGAGCCACGCAGCCGTTCGGCCAAGCCTCGGGCGCAATCCAGGTCGGTGGTATCAAGAGCAACGTAAACGGGGTTCATAAGCCCGACTCCCTATCAGGATTCGGACGAACCACCATTCAGCCTTTCGCGCAATTCCTTGCCGGTGCGGAAGAAGGGCGCCCGCTTTTCACCCACCGCCACCGGCTCGCCGGTACGGGGATTACGGCCCATGCGCGACGGGCGTACCTTGACCGAGAAAGCGCCAAAGCCACGCAGTTCCACGCGATGGCCGTCGGCCAGCGCCTTGGTGATGCTGTCCAGCACGGTCGTGACGATACGTTCCACGTCCCGGTGGTACAGATGCGGATATCTCGCGGTCAGCCGCGCAACCAGTTCAGATTTGATCATCCCAGCCCCTGAGGGACATTAACCGGCCGTGTAACGCCGCCCGGCCCGACTAAGTTGTCAGAGGGCCCAAGTCCCGTCAACGGGAACCCGCTGAAAAATATCACTTTTTTGGCCTCGGCGGCGGCTTTGGGCCGCTCGCGGGCCTAAAAACCGGCTTTTGCCCGCTTCTTGAGCAGGCAAAACGGCCCTTTCAGCCAAAAACCCTGCCCGGACCGGGGGGGGGTTCAGCAGTTAGCGGCCGCTGGTGGTTCCGATGGTGTTCGGCGGGATGACGGTGGGAAGCCGGAGAGGCTCTGTGACCTGCCGCGGCGGCGGCGGCGGCGGTGCATCGGGATTGCGCGTGATATTGCCCAGAGCCTGAAACGGACTGGCAATGACCGCGCCTGTCGCGGAATTGGCCCTATTGGCCGAGGCTGTCTGGGCGGCGGCGGATGCCACCAGCCCAGACAACATCAAAGACACGAGAACCGCCGGATGCGCTTTCATCTCTGAATAACGCGCTGGCGGGGCCTAGGTTCAGCCCTTGCGAGCCTTCTTGGCGGCCTTCTTGACGGCCTTCTTCGCCTTGCGGACGGCGCCCTTCACGGCCTTTTTGGCCTTGGCAACAACAGTCTTCGCCTTCTTCACGACCTTGGCCTTTTTGGACTTGCGCTTCTTGGCCTTCTTCTTGGCCGGCGCCACGCCGGTGAACAGACGCGCGACAGCGTCTTCCAGCTCGATTGCCCGTTGCACGATCTTACTCTTCTTCTTCGCAGCCATAATTCAACCCCCTCTTTCGGTTTGAGCGGACGCTAGGTGATTCTGCATTCGAAACAAAATCAGCGCTGGATAAAAAACAAAGGCGCGGAACTTTCGTTCCGCGCCTTTGCCGTTTCAGCAGAGAGTGTGGGGGACGGTTACTCGTCGCCCTTCTTGGTCTTCTTCTTGAGCGCGGCGCCCAGGATATCGCCCAGCGAGGCGCCGGAGTCGGACGAGCCATACTGCTCAACCGCTTCCTTTTCCTCGGCCACTTCCTTGGCCTTGATGGAGAGGCTGACCTTGCGGCTCGCCTTGTCCACCGTGGTGACCAGGGCATCAACCTTGTCGCCCTTGCCGAAGCGGTCGGGGCGCTGATCGTTGCGGTCGCGGGCCAGGTCGGCGCGGCGGATGAAGGCGCGGACGCCGCCTTCCAGTTCCACCTCGATGCCGCCATCGTTGACCTCGGTAACCGTGCCGGTGACGACCTGGTTCTTGCGCAAGCCGCCGCCCGAGGAGGAAGAGGAGGACGAGGAAGAAGCAGCGCTGGACTTCTCAGCCTTGCCGCCTTCTTCCAGCTGCTTGACGCCCAGCGAGACACGTTCCTTCTCGATGTCGATGTCCAGCACCTTGGCCTTGACGATCTGACCCTTCTCATAGGCCTTGATGGCTTCTTCGCCAGCTTGCGACCAGCTGAGGTCGGAGAGGTGCACCATGCCGTCGATGTCGGAATCCAGGCCGATGAACAGGCCGAATTCGGTGATCGACTTGACCTCGCCTTCGATGGTGCTGCCGATCGGATGGCGCGACGTGAAGCTGTTCCAGGGGTTTTCCTGGGTCTGCTTCAGGCCGAGCGAAATGCGGCGCTTGTTGGAATCGACTTCCAGCACCTGCACATCGACTTCCGTGCTGGGGGTAACCAGCTTGGACGGGGCCAGGTTCTTCTTGACCCAGGACATTTCGCTGACATGGACCAGGCCTTCGACGCCCGGCTCCAGTTCAACAAACGCGCCGTAATCGGTGACATTGGTGACCTTGCCCTTGAACTGCACGCCCACCGGATACTTGGCGGCAACGCCTTCCCAGGGATCGGTCTGGAGCTGCTTCATGCCCAGCGAAATGCGCTGGGTGTCGTGGTTGATCTTGATGATCTGCACGGTGACGGTCTGGCCCACCGACAGAACTTCGGTCGGGTGGGAGACGCGGCGCCAAGCGATATCGGTGACGTGCAACAGGCCGTCCACGCCGCCCAGATCCACAAAGGCGCCATAGTCGGTGATGTTCTTGACCACACCTTCGACGATCTGCTTTTCCTGCAGGGAAGCTACCAGGCTGGTGCGCTCTTCAGCGCGGCGTTCTTCCAGAACGGCGCGGCGCGAGACAACGATGTTGCCGCGGCGGCGATCCATTTTCAGGATCTGGAAGGGCAGGGCCTGGTTCATCAGCGGGCCGACATCGCGGGTCGGCCGCACATCGACCTGGCTGCCCGGCAGGAATGCCACGGCACCGTCGAGATCGACGGTGAAGCCGCCCTTGACGCGGCCGAAGATCACGCCCTGAACGCGGGTCTGATCGTTGAAGGCCTTTTCCAGCTTGATCCAGCTTTCTTCGCGGCGCGCCTTGTCGCGGCTCAGAACGGCTTCACCGAGCGCATTTTCAACGCGCTCCAGGTAAACTTCGACCGTGTCGCCGACATTGATGTTGGCCGGAATGCCCGGCATGGCGAATTCCTTGAGAGAAATGCGGCCTTCGGTCTTGAGGCCGACATCGACCATCGCGAAATCATTTTCGATGGCGATGATGGTGCCCTTGATCACCTGGCCCTCCTGGGGGCTCTGGGTGACGAAGCTCTGCTCCAGCATGGCAGCGAAGTCGTCGCGGCTGGGGGAGGCAATGGAATTGGTGGGGGTGGTACGGGGAGAATGGGTGGCAACGCGGGCCATACGGTTAAATCCTTAAAGTCACATCATGCCGAGCAGGCTTCCCCCGATGGGAGATGGCCGCTGGACTTCCCACGGCGACCCATCCAAATGGGGCCGCGCGGGCGGTTGGTTTTCAGAGAAGTAAGCGGGATACCCGAAAGGACGCCTGAGCCTCCTTAGCTCCTGTGGCGGTCCTTGAGCGCGCGCTCAATCTTGGCAGAAACCAAGGCAAGCGCAGCCGCGAACGCCGCGTCTATACCCAAATCGGAGGTATCGAGCAAGGCGGCGTCCTCAGCCTGGATCAGGGGGGAAACCGGGCGGGAGCGGTCGGCGGCATCCCGGGCATTGAGTTCCCGTAGCAGGTCTTCCTCACCCCGGCGGATGCCCATGGCCTTGAGTTCCGCCCAGCGGCGGCGGGCGCGCACTTCCGGCTTGGCGTCCACGAACAGCTTGGCGGTGGCGGTGGGGCAGATCACGGTGCCGATATCACGCCCGTCCATCACCGCGCCGGCGCCGCCGGGAGGATGGTCCAAGAAGTTTTTTTGAAAGTCGAACAGGGCTTCGCGCACCGCCGGGATAGCCGCGACGAAAGAGGCCGCCTGCCCCACAATATCTGTGCGAATGCGCGGATCGCCCGCCAGATTGAAATCAATCGTCTGCGCGCCGCGCAGGGCGTCCGCTTCGTTCTTGGGATCGCCCTTGGCTTCCAGCACGGAAAAGGCCGAGAGGCGGTAAAGCGCCCCGGAATCCAGATGCGCGAAACCAAAATGCCCCGCCAGCTTCTTGGCCAGGGTGCCCTTACCGCTTGCGGCGGTACCATCAACTGCGATCACGATGCTCATGGCGCTTCCATAACCGCACCGAGGCCGGCCATCAAATCCCGGTATTCGGGAAAGCTGGTGGCAATCATGGCCACGTCATCCACGGTCACGGGCTGGCGGGAGGCCAGACCCATCGTCAGAAAGCTCATGGCGATGCGGTGGTCCATATGGGTGGACACCCTGCCGCCGCCCGGGACGCCGTTGGAACCGGTCCGGTTGACGATCAAATCATCATTCTCAATTTCGAACGCAACCCCGTTCTGCTCCAGCCCGCGGGCGATAGCGTCCAGCCGATCACTTTCCTTCACCCGCAATTCTTCCAGCCCGCGCATGACCGTCTTGCCACGGGCAAAGGCGGCCGCGACGGACAGAATGGGGTATTCATCGATCATGGAAGGGGCGCGTTCCGCCGGCACCTCCACGCCATGAAGTTCGGAATGGCGCACCGTGAGGTCGCCGATCTCTTCGCCGCCGCTGATGCGGCGGTTGGTGATGTCGATGCGTGCGCCCATCTCCAGCAACGTATCGATCAGGCCGGTGCGGCGCGGATTGAGCAGGATGGCCGGCAGGCTGATTTCCGAGCCGGGCACAATCAAGGCCGCCACCATGGGGAATGCAGCGGAAGATGGATCGCGCGGCACTTCCACTGCGGTGCCTTGGAGCGGCACGCGGCCTTCCAGGATGATTTCTTCTCCCGCGCCGCTGGGCTGTACCGAAATCTTCGCGCCAAAAGCCGACAGCATCTTTTCGGTATGGTCGCGGGTGAGCGTGCCCTGGCTGATGCGGCTGGCGCCCTTGGCGTTCAGCGCCGCCAGCAGCAGCGCCGACTTCACCTGGGCCGAGGCTACCGCCACGGTGGTCTGGATCGCGGCGGCGTCTTTGGCGCCGTGCAGTGTGAGCGGCATCAGCGCCTTGGAGCCTTGCCCTTCATAGCGGACACCAAACGCCAGGAGCGGCTCGACCACCCGCGCCATGGGACGGGAGCGCAAAGACGCATCGCCGGTGAACACCGCCGTAATGGGCGTGGTCGCCATCGCCCCCATCACCAGGCGGGAGCCGGTGCCGGAATTGCCGAAATCGAGAGCAGCCTTCGGGTTTTGCCAGTTGCCGACGCCAGTACCCTTCACCCGCCATTGCCCCGGCGCCGCCTGGGTCAATTCGGCACCGAAGCCGCGCAAGGCCCCGGCGGTGGAATGGACATCGCCGGACTCCAGCAGGCCGGTGATGCGGGTTTCCCCCTCGGCCAGCGCCCCCAGGATCAGCGCCCGCTGGGAAATAGATTTGTCGCCGGGCACGGCGGCGGAGCCTTTGAGAGGCAACGCTTTTTGGGCGCGGAGCGGTTGGGGATGATCGGGGTGCATGGGGAGCCTTTTATTACCTTTGACAAGGGGCGGCACCCGTGGCAAACGCGCCCCTCTAATAACCTTTCTCATGGGAAACACGGACCTTGGTCAAGGCGGATCTTGGAACTAAACGGGCGTGCCCCAGTTGCGCGGCGCGCTTTTACGATCTGACGAAGCGTCCTATCGAATGCCCGAAATGCGGTTTCAGCTTTGAGCCGGAGACGCTGTACAAGCAGCGCCGCGGCCGTCAGCCGGAGCCGACACCCGTGGCCGCCGCCGGGCCGATCCCCGCCGAGGATGCGGAGGACGACGAGGACGAAGACGAGAATGAAGACGGCGATACCGAGTCCGAAGATGACGAGGAAGAAGCCACCGTCGAGGAAACGCCGCTGGTGGTAGCCGCCACGGGCGAAGATGAAGAAGACGAAGCGGCCGAGGAAGAAGAAGCCGAAGCCGAGTCCGGCATGAGTGTTGTCGAAGGTGATGAAGACGTCGCCATCGAGGACATCGAAGTCGAAGACGACGACGAAGAAGAGGCCGACGACGGGCTTCTGGCCGAAGTCGAGGACGAAGAAGACGATGTCGCCGGGATCATCGATCCGGGTATTGCCAAGGACGAAGGCTAGTCCTTATAGACGCCGGGCCGTCACCAGAACGGCCCGATCATGGTACGGGGCCATAGCTCAGCTGGGAGAGCGCCTGCATGGCATGCAGGAGGTCAGCGGTTCGATCCCGCTTGGCTCCACCATTTTCGCCTTCACCCACACAGCCCTATCCTCACGCTCCGCGCGGGCGAAAATGGTGGAGCCAAGCGCCCGTAGCTGCGCCGCGGGAATCCGCGGCCTGAGCGTCAGCGTAGGCCGACCGCGGCGCGCGCAGGGGCGCAGGCGGGCAGCAAACATTTCTCGCATACGCAGAGTCTTATCCCGCCATTTCGCATCGCTGCAGTCGCCGACAGACAGCGCCCCGTGAACGCGATAGGGTCTGTCCAAGCTGGAGGAAATTGAAATGACCGATAAAAGCCCGGAAGACATCGAAGTGGACAAGCGCGCAGCAGAGCGAGCGACCGCGCATAGGGAAATGAAGATGGCCCAGGGAACATCCGCACACGACGCGGCGGTCAAGAAGCACATCTTGGCCAGCGAGGCGCACGCGAAGGCTCTTATAGTTGCCCAAAAGGCCGCGACCCGCGCGCGCAAATAGCCGGCGGCTTCACCCCAACCGTGCTGCAAACACGCCATGCACATGGTCGCGGAACCAGTCCAGAAACCTGGACGGGTCCATATGCTTGTCGGTGTTGCCGTTGTTGAAGATGGGCTGCGAAATGACCTCGGCATATTTGGCCGGATCGGCATCCAATTCCATGACACGGCGCACCAGCGCCTCATCGCTGAGATAATCGTGCCAGCTTACCATCGCCCGGGAATTGAAAATGGAATTGGCGGAAGGATCACCCCAATAGATGGGCACCGTTCCAGAATAAAAAGCGTGGAACAGTTTTTCTGTGACGTACCCGGGGTAGGACGAATTTTCCGGGCATAGATTGAACTTATAGCCCTGCATGAAATCGTCCTTGGTTTTTGCCGCATCCAGCCCCCGTGGCAGAACATGGCCGATATTGTTGAACAGGGGGCCGGCCGCATCCACTTTCTTGTAAGCATTCAGCGCGGCGAAAAGATCGTTGCGCTTTTTGCTGGCGGGATTGCCGGAAATAAAACAGCAGAATTTATCTTTCCCGGCGCCCGTCCGGCGCTGCTGTACATCTGCGATGGTTTTCATGCCGTGCATATGGACCATCATCCAGTAATCGATGACATAGAGCGGCAGCCGGAAGTGCCAATCTTCGTCGATGTAATCGAAGCTAATCGCGCGATGGAATTTGAACCGGTTGGAATCGGGGCGGACATTTTCGCCGGTATAAAATATCTTGACGTTCTTCTTGCCGTCATAGAGCCGGTTTGACGTTCCGAACATTTCATCGGAAAAAAACAGATAATCCGGCTGGGCATCATTGCGGATGACCTCGTAACGCTCGGACAGGATGCTGATGAAGAACTTGTCCATTCCGCCCCAGGAATCGGCAAATCCGACGACAAGCTTCGGTTTCTGAACCACGATCATAAGCCGGCTCGCGTTAAGCGGGGTTTCTGGTGCAAGCGATTATCTGCGGCAACTCGGACGAGCGATAGTCATTTCCCCACTGGGAAGGATCGCCCGCCACCGTCACGTCTTCTCTTCTACCCAGCAGGCTGAGAATGCTTTGATCGTGGCGATGCGCGACAAAGCCGGGATAGTTGGGAAGCCCGCATTGATTTCGCATATCGGTCACCAGGCGCTCATCCTGGGCGTAACGCAGCCATTGGGCAAAGAAGTCCATCGTATAGCTGTTTTTTCCACAAACGATGTAACCGCTCAATATCTGCGGCTGATCAAGGTAAGGCGGCCTGTCCAAATCCATATAGTGAAAACAATCGCGCTTGGTCCAATTGCGGTTGATCATGTTGGCGGCCAGCGAAAACAGCAGCACCGGCTTTTCGCGATTGCTCCGGCAAACATCCAGATAAGGCCCGGCATTTTGCAGAAAGTGAGCGCCGCTGTCGCTGTAGAACAGCACGTCGTCATCCTGCATCGCGTGGCGCAGCGTCTGGAGAATAATATAGGGCTTCCAAACCCAGTAGCCGGCGCCCCGGGGCTGGCTGAGGAGAAACTGATTGCGGTCACAAAATTCCGCGTCCAGGTTTTGCCGCCCGAGCGTGATCGCGGTATCGAACCCGCCAATCCCAAGCCCGGTCTGTGCGTTCAGCTTTTGCGACTGCAAAAACCTGCGGTCCGCGTAATTGAGCATAATTTTCTTCATGCCGCGCCTTTATCGGACCCGGGCCCGTTCGTGACAAGTCCGGGGCCAGGCGATAAACCAGCCATCGCCCGTGGAGAGTGCCATGCGAACCGCTGTGTTAGCCGTGACAGGATTGCTGCTTGCCGGCGAAGCGCTGGCGCAGGATGAAATTTCCTGGGTCCAGATCGATCTGGGCGGCGGCTTCGCGATGGACGTACCGGCCATGGTGGCCGGCCGCGTCATGCCCGGCCCGGACGCGCCCAAGGATGTCATGATGGGGTTCGGCCTCAGCGCCGGTGCTCCCGGCACCCTGAATTGCCAGTTGCAGCGCGCACCCTATTCCACCGACCTGCCCCGAGAGACCCTGGCGTCGAGCCTGGCCAAGGGCGACATGGGCGATTTCTGCAAGATGACCGGGCCCGGCGTCAGCAAGCAACAGCGTGGCACCCCGGTCGCCGGTCAGACCGACGGCTTGCCCAGCGCCACCTGCCTGACCGCCTATACCGAAGAGGGCCAGGAAGCGGCGGGCCGGGTGCTGACCATGCATGTGGTGGCCGGCAAAAAGAACTTCTATCAACTGGTCTGCATCAATGCCTTTGACGACCAGGATGGCGCGGTGACGGCCTATGCCTCGCGATGGAGCCCTCTGGTCACCCGCATGCAGCAAAGCTTGTCGCTGGCGGCGGACGAGAAATAGGGCGCCGCTGGACAGCGGGAATGAGGCGCTTTAAGCCTCGAAACCATGCTGTTTAATTCCTACCCTTACATTCCCTTCATCGTTTTATCGGTTCTGTTTTATGTGGTGCTGGAAAAGAAATTTCCGGCGGCGCGGCGGCCTTTTCTTTTGCTGCTGTCCTATTTTTTCTACGCCTGGTGGCGCACCGATTTCCTCGTGCTGCTGGTGGGTTCAACCGCCGTCAATTACCTGATCGGCAGCGCACTGACGGCGCGCCGCGAGCAGCAGCGCTCCACGCGCGCGCCCCTGGTGCTGGGGCTGACGTTCAATCTGGGCTTGCTGTGTTTCTTCAAATACGCCGCCATGCTGGTGGGCACATTCGATCTGCTGGCCGGATCGCACCTGCCCATTCCCGCCATCTTCCTGCCGCTGGCGATTTCCTTTTTCACCTTTGAGCAGATCAGCTACCTGGCGGATGCCGCATCCGGCATGGCGCCGCGCTACACCCCGCTGGATTACGCCCTGTTCGTTGCCTACTTCCCGCATTTGATCGCGGGCCCGATCATTCGCCACAACGATCTGATCCCGCAATTTCATGCCGAACGCGACAATGAGGCCCGCGCCAGCGACATCGCCACTGGATCGACCCTGTTCACCATCGGCCTGGCGAAGAAGACGCTGATCGCCGACAATCTGGCGCCCTATAGCGACATTGTCTTTTCCGCAGCCGCCCATGGCGCAGTGGGCACCAGCGATGCCTGGCTGGGCGCTTTGTTTTTCGTGTTCCAGGTCTATTTCGATTTCTCCGCCTATTCCGACATGGCACTGGGCTCATCGCTGCTGTTCGGCATCCGCTTGCCGCTGAATTTCAACTCGCCTTACAAGGCGGCCAGCATTGTCGAATTCTGGCGGCGCTGGCACGTCACGCTGCAGAAATTCATTTTCGATTATCTCTACACGCCGATGGCGATCATGCTGGCGCGCAAATCCATCGCTCTCGATCTGGGCCGCTGGAGCGGCTTTCTGTTTTCCGGCGCCCTGCCCCTGCTGTTCGTGTTCATGCTGATCGGGCTGTGGCACGGTGCGGGCTGGAATTTCGCCGTGTTCGGGCTGATGCATGGCTTCTACATCACCATCAACGAAGCCTGGCGGTTGTGGCGCAAAAAGAAAAAGAGCGCGCCGAGCCCCATCACCCATGCTGCCGCAGTGGCGCTGACTTTCTTCGCGGTGGTGATTTCAGATGTGGTGTTTCGCGCCGGCACCCTGCCGGCCGTGCTCAGCATCTATACAGGCATGCTGGGCCTGAACCATGCCGCCAATCTGATCACCTTCTCGTATCTGGCGGTGGCCGCTCTTGTCACCCTGGCTCTGCTGACCTGGGCCGCGCCCAACAGCATGGAAATTACCTGGCGCATGCGCCCCGCGCTGGAGCCTGCGGCCAATGCCATTCCCGTGCGGGACATCGGCCGCTGCGCCTGGGTGCCCAGCCGCCAAAGCGCGGTGCTGTTCGGGCTGGTCTGCATCGCCGCGTTGCTTGCCCTCTCCAATCTCAGTCCCTTCATCTATTTTCAGTTCTGACCATGGGCGCGAAAACCTACCTCATCTGGTTTCTGGCAACGGTGACGGGGGCAGTGATCGCCATCGCCGGGTTCAACGCCTGGGCGGATCGCTACATTCTCACCCACCCGGCGGGGCCAAGCTTTCAGACCGTGTCCGGCTTTGAGCGGGTGCTAAAGCCGGCCTGGCTGGACAGCATCAAGCCTGACGCGGTGTTCATCGGCACCAGCGATATCCGCCAGGGCTTTGATCCGGTTCTGATCAACCGCACCTATAATGTTCACGCCTTCAATTACGGCTTTTCCAGTGTCACGGCGTATGAGACGCGCCGGATGGTGCAGGACGCCGCCGCGCAGCCGCAGGTGCGCAATATCTTCGTCAGCGCCAACAGCTTCGCCGGCGGCAGCATTGCCCAGCCCACGACCGGCGGCTTTGACGAGTTGCGCCTGTCGGTGACGCCGGACGGCACGCCGACACCGCGGCGGCCGCTATGGCTTTTCACCACGCGCTATCTTTCCGGCGGCGCCACCGGCATGCATGCCACGGGGCTCTATATGTTGGCGCGGTTGAAGCGGAACGAAACCGCGAAGGACCGGCCGGATATCTTCAGTGCTTATTCCCATATGACCAAAGCCAGCTTTGCCCGCGACATGGAGCGCCGGGCGGGGCGCTCTTACAGCCTGAGCGATTGGCAGCGGGAACAGCTGCGGGGCGCGCTGGATGCGGTGTGCAGCAAACCGATCCATCTTTACCTGTTTTTTCCGCCTGAGCATTTCGCGGTGGTGGACCGTTACTTCGCTAATGACGCGGAAGGCCTGATCAATTTCAAGCTGGCGGTGCTGGCAGATGTGCGCGCCCATAACCAGACCTGCCGGGGCAAGGCCTCGCTGTTCGATTTCATGACGTTGGACAATATCACCGGCGAAAAACCGGACAGCAGCGGTGTCTATCCGGACTATATCGATCTGGTGCATTTCACGCCCCGCATCGGCACGGTGCTGACCGGCATCATGCTTGGAACAAGCGGCCTGGCGTCAGACGCGGACCTGACCGGCGACCCCTTCGCGGAAAGCCGTATCGGGCAGATGATTCAGGAAGACAAAGTCTGGCGCTCAGAGAAACGGTAGCGGCGGCGGCGCGTAATCCGCGAGGTCCAGCGCATAAGACGCGCCATTGCTGTCCTTGGCGATCTCGGTGAAACCCAGCTTGGTGTAATGATCCGCCACCATCGGATTTTTGGCCGTGGGCAGATAGCGGCCAATAAGTGTGCGAATGCCCGCGTCTTTCGCGGCCCCGGCGATATGCGCCAGCATGGCTTCTTCCACCCGGCGTCCCAGCACCCGGCAGCTCATCAGCCAGCTATCGATATCCCAGGCGGATTCGCCCTTGTGGCTGAGGGGACGGGCGATCAACACCCCGATCATGCCCAGATCGCCGAAGCGGTCGGAGAGGCGCACCTGGGCGGTGAAGACATCCGGCGGCAGAGCGGCCATTTCTGCTTCGGTGTAGCGGCGGGTGGTGAGATTGAACTGATTGGACTTGTTGATCAGCTGGGCAATGCGGGCACGGCCCACGCCGTCGAAAGCCGTGCAGGCGAGCCGCATCTGGAGTGAGGACAGATAATCGCCGAGATCGCGCGAAGACGACTTTACATCGGCGCGCGCAGCATCGGCAGCATAGGAAGCCGAGCGGGCGGCATCTTCGGAAGAAAAACTCACCGCCTCGAAATAACCGGCGGATGACAGGTACCAAGCAAACCAGCTGGGATCGGCGGGCAGTTCCGGCACCGCCACCATGGGAAGCGCGGCGCGAAGCTGCGCCCGCTCGGCCGGGTTGTCATCGAGCAGAACCAGGGCGTCGAGCCCGATATTCAGTGTTTTGGCGATGGCCTCGAGGTTGGACGCCTTGTCCAGCCAGTTGGCCTGAAAGACAGCGATGTCGCTTTCGGACAGCAGTATGTCGGGATGATCGCGGAACGGCTGGCGCGCCGCCGCATCTTCATTCTTGGACGACACCGCCAGAATGACACCGCGCGCGCGCAAGGTTTTGGCATAACGCTGAAGCGCCAGATGCGCCTCGCCCACTGCATTGCCCTGCCCCACGACAATGCCTTCCATGCCGTCATCACCGATGACGCCGCCCCACAGCGTGTTATCGAGATCCAGCACCAGGCACTTGCGGGCCTTGCCGCGGATGGCGCCCAGCAGGCGGCCCAGAAGATCGGCATAGGCAGGGGCGCATTCGGCGGCGAATGGCAGCTTGTAGGCAAAATGCTGCACCGGATCGAACCAGGCATCGGTGCCGATGCGCTCGGCCAGTGAGGCGGCATCCAGAATATAACTGCCGCTCTCGCGCGCCAGTTCGGCCAGCCCGGTGTTGAACGCGTCAATCAGCGCGCGGAGACTGCCGGAATGGGCGCGGTCGAAACTGCCGAACAAAGACCCGGGTGGCGTTGCCACCGTCTGCAGGATCGCCGGTGCGCCCGCATTCCGCCGGATGCCTTCGACGATGGTCCGCAGCTGTGCCAACGCAGCGGACAGCCGCGACGCGGGATCACCCAGATCGTGATCCAGACCCAACCAATGATGATCCACCGCCACCAGCACCACATCCGGCCTGGCACGAGCGATGGAGGAATTGGGATCGATCGCCGCCTGCATCACCTGGGCGTAATCCGCCAGGATCAGTTCCGCCGCCACGCCATGACGGGCGGCGGCAGCGGGAATCTGTTCGGCCAGCAGATCGAAGGTGGCGCCGGCCAGTACGCCCAATTGGAAATCCGACAAAGGCGAAAGCGGGCGCTGATCGTTGCGGGCCTTGGCGATCTGCTTGCCCAGATTCGCCGCCAGTTGCGGCTCCAGCCGATGCGAGGCGAGAAACTGAATATCCGCGCCGGGCCTGGAATTGTTCGCCACAGCGCGAATGCGCTCGCGGATATCGTCCGGTGCGGGCGCCAGCCAGGGCAGATCGCGAACCGAGT
This sequence comes from Alphaproteobacteria bacterium, assembly GCA_947474565.1. Lineage (GTDB taxonomy): Bacteria > Pseudomonadota > Alphaproteobacteria > Micropepsales > Micropepsaceae > Rhizomicrobium. The sequence goes on along the minus strand of CANJIS010000004.1, from coordinate 25,103 downwards.
GGGTCATTTATCCCTTGGCAGCCAGCTTCTGGTCGATCAACGCCACCAGCTCGCCGACATTCTGCGGCTGGCTGACTTCACGCGCTTCAAAGCGAATGCCGAAAGCGCGCTCCACCTGCACCATCAATTTCACATGCGCCAGGCTGTCCCAGTCGGGCACGTCTTTGGCAGCGATGGCGGGCGTGATCGGGCCGGAATAATCCTCGAACAGATCGCGCATGATGTCAGTGACTTTATCGATTGTGGACATGCTGCTTCCTAGCTGGATTTTTTGGCGATAACCGCCGCCGAAATGCTGAGCTCCTGCCGCCGCGCCTTGTCCAGGCCGGCGCCCGAGGGCGGGGCGTATAACGTATCAACGATCTCGAACCCCGCCGCCGCCACCATGTCGCGCACCTCTTCCGGGGTGCGGAACAGATAAAGATGGTCGGGCGCGGGCGAATTGACGGGGGCATTGACGAAGATGCGGCCACCGGGCTTCAGCAGGCCGCGCAGAATTTTCAACGCGGCCAAAGGCTCTTCCAGATGCTCCAGCACTTCGGAAAATGTGATGGAATCAAATTGGCCTTCCGGCGCGGTGAAAATATTCACTTCCTTGAGCGCGATGCCGGCAGACGCGCCCATGGCGGACAGCGCAGCGCGGGTATTTTCCAGACTGGCGGCGCTGATGTCCCAACCTTCGGCGCTGGCGCCATTGGGCGCAGCGGCGGCCAGGCCTAGAAACAATCCATGCCCCGGCCCCACTTCCAGATGGGTGAAGCCTTGCCTGTTACCGGGCAGGAAACCATCGCGGAAATAGCGCAGCACTTCGGTGTGATTGCGCCACCAGAGCTGGGAGGCCAGAAGGCCGTTCATGTATTTGGCCATGAACGGGGTGTTGGCATAGACCTGTTCCAGGGCGTCGGAGAATTTCGACAGCCGATAGCGCCCTTCACGGCGGAAGAACAACTCTTCTTCCAGCACCATGTCCGACAGCCAGCGATAATCTTCCACGATGCGGCGGATATCACTGCCCGCGATCTTGAAGACATTGCCGGAAAGCTGTTCGCAGAAATCCAGATGCGCGGCATCGCTATCGGCGAATCGCTTTGTGAGAAAGCCGCGATGCTCAGGGAAAACCTCGAGCTGCAGGTCGATCAACCGGTTCAATTGCGCAAACTGTGCGGGCGCCAAGCTCATGCGGCCTCGATGATTTCAATCAGGCCAAGGCCGTCGAGCATATAGAACGAGACACGCTCGCCGCCGAACAGCACCGCAGGCGTGGGCGGCGCCACACAGGTGGCGTGCAGACCTTCTTTTTCCATTGCCGCCAGCGTACCGGCCAGATCCTTGGTGGTGTAGCAGAGGTGATAAACGATGCCGCCGCCATGCTTGGTCACCAGCCGGTCCACCGGCGTCTTGCCGTCGGGGCCAGGCGCGATCACTTCCACGCTGGGCATGGCGTCATGATCGCACATCACCAGGCGCACATTCTGCTCGGGATCGAAGATTTCATCCCCGCAGCGATAGCCCAGCGCCCTGAGAACCATACAGGCGGCTTCAGGCTCGCGGGCCGCCAGCCCAAAATGGTGAAAACGCAGTCCCAGCATGTCCATGGGCGCTTCGGATAGCGCGCCCGGGAACAGAAGGAAAGCGGCCTAGTAGAACGCCCGTAAACTCAGCGGCGGCGGGGCCTTTGGCGCGGGGCCGACTGGCAGTTGCGGGCAAGCCCGCTGGACCCGGCATTGTAAGCCGGCAAGCCCGTGACGGCGCCGGCCAGACCCGGTGACGTAGGCGCGGAAATGCTGGGGTCCGTCTTGCCGCCCGTGGGAGCGAAGGCTTCATGGTCCTGCACATAGGCCTGCTCCGACCAGGACTGGCCATACTGCCGCTGCGGGGCGGCGGCCATGGCCTGGCAGGCTTCGCGGTCAGCGCTGGTGAAGCACGGGCCGCCACGGCGATTGCCCCGGCGCATCGCCCGGTCATAGCGGCGCTGAGCCTGGCGATATTCGCGCAGGTCGCGGCGATACATCTCCTGGTCACGCGCGTAACCATTGCCGCCTTGATAATTGTTCTGGGTCTGAACCGCCGGCGCCGATGTTCCGGCCTCCAACGCTTCGCGATTGAGCTTACGGGTGCGTTCTCGCTCCATCGCAGTCGAAGGACCATGCAGGGCGCGGCACGCGGCATCATTCGGACGGCAGTTCACACGCGCGCTGACGGACGGCACAATTGCGAACGCAGCGATGGCAATCACAGCAGCAGCGATTTTTGTAGGTGTGAACATGTTTTCTCCTCAGGCTCCGCGATAAGCGATGCTAGCAGATGCAAAGCTGCGCGGGGCGGTTTTCATTAGGTAACGGTTAACCATCAATCCCGATGCGATGGCTCAATTTCGCCGAATTCGCGGCGGTTTTCGGGCAAGGGAACTTGGCGAAACGAAAAGGGAAGGACGGGCGTTTTTCCCAATGACGGCGTCGAGAAAGGAAAGATAAAAAAATGAAAACCAATCTTTTCAGCTCGGCGTTGGCCGCCACCATGATCGCACTGACCATCGTCAGTGCTTCCGCTGCCGGTATCGGGATCGGGATCACCATCGGCCCTAGCTATCGCAATCATCACCGCCATCAGGCCTTGCACCATCGCGTCTGTCATTTTGATCGCTTCGGCCACCGCCATTGTTTCTGGCGTTAAGCGAAAACAGATGGCCCGCCTTGCGGCGGGCCATTTTCAAACAGGCAGGACTGATTCCGGCGGTGCACCGTCCCTTTGCCATTTGGCACTTGGCGCTCTGGTACATTTGCGGCAAGACAAGCGCCGGGCCGATGCCTAAACTCGGGCCAAGTTTCTGGGACTTTCCTTTTGAGCACTGCCATAGACGCCCGCACCCTTCCGTCCGGAACGGTTCTTACCACCGACCTGGCCATTATCGGCGGCGGACCTGCCGGCATTTCGCTGGCACTGGCGCTGGCGGATAGCGGCCACGACATCCTGTTGCTGGAATCCGGCGGCACCTCGTTCGACGACAAATCGCAGTCGCTTTACGAAGGCCCCCAGAGCGGCGTTGCCTATACCGCGCTGGACGGGGGGCGGCTGCGCTTTCTGGGTGGCAGCACCAACCATTGGGGCGGCTGGTGCCGTCCGCTGGACGCGATGGATTTCGAAAAGCGGGACTGGGTGCCGCATTCCGGCTGGCCCATCACCCGCGCCGCGCTGGATCCCTATTACCCCAAGGCACAGACACTGGCGGAAGCCGGGCCCTGGCTCTACGACCGCGCCGAGGCGCAGGTCAATGACACCGGTCCGCTGATCGATCTGGCGAACGGCGGGGTTTACACCAGCTGGTTTCAATTCTCCCGCACCAGGGGCGATGTGCTGCCCACCCATTTCGGGACTCGCTATCAGGATGATCTGAACCGTGCGGAGAAGATAAAGCTCCTGCTCCACGCCAATGTCACCGGCATCAAGCTGGCCAAAGCCGGCGGCCCGGTGAATCAACTGGAGCTCGCCACCCTCACCGAGGCCGGCGGCGCCGACAAGCGCCTGACCATCAAACCGCGTTTTGTCGTGCTGGCTGCCGGCGGCATGGAAAATGCCCGGCTGCTGCTGGCCTCCAATGACGTGATAAAAGTGGGGATCGGCAATCAGAATGATCTGGTGGGGCGCTTCTTCGCCGACAATCCCATTCCGCGCGACACCGCCACCATGGTTCTGTTCGGGGGCGCGCCCGCCAGTTTTTACAACAACAGCCTGACCCTCACGAATGGTCCGGTACTGCGGGCCACCTTTGCACCGACGCGGGAATTTGCCCGGGCCAAGCATGTGCTGGGTTCGCTGACCACGGTGGAAAATCCGGTGCGGCTCGACGCGTTGGGGACGGCCGCAGTGGTGGCCACGGCCCAGGCGCTGGGCGTGGATGCCTCAAACGCCAAGGCCTACTCGCTGGGTTGCGGCATGGAGCTTCAGCCTGATCCCGACCGGCGGCTTACCCTGACGGACCAGCGCGATCCTTTGGGCATGCCGCGCCTGAAGCTGAACATGACGGTCTCCGACAGCGACTTTGAAGGCTATCGCCGCACCTTGACGGAACTGGGCCGGCAATTGCTGGCGGCGCGCAGCGGCATGATCAAGCTGAACTACAACACACGGGCGGAATGGGTCGCCTCGATGGACTGGGGCAATCATCATTTCGGCACCACCCGCATGAGCGATGATCCCAAGACCGGCGTGGTGGATGCCGATTGCAAAGTACATGGCGTACCCAATCTGTTTGTCGCGGGCAGTTCGGTATTTCCCACCACCAGCGCCAACAATCCGACCCTGAACCTGTTGGCCTTGACCTTGCGATTGGGCGATCATCTGAAGCAGGTGATGGCATGAGCATGTCCCGGCGCGATTTTGGTCTGGGCGCGGCAGCACTGGCCCTGGTCGGCGCGGCAGGGCTGGGTTATCGCCATTTCTTCGGGCGCTGGTACGCCCCTACTCCCTATGACGACCTGCTGCACCAGATCACGGATCGCCGGCCTGCGGCGCAGCTGGGGACGGAAGCGGTCCGCACCATGCCCGGATTTGAGGTTCCCAAACTGGCGGTGCAATTGCGCCAGCCCGGTTTCACGCTGAGCCGGGCGCGGGATGACGCGACGGCGGGACGGCTGACCGAAGTAAGCGGCTGGGTGGTGCCAGAGACAGTGGCGCTTTATTCCGCCCTGGCGTCGCAGTTCACTTGAAATGAATCCAGCATCTCAGGCGTGACAGTCCGCAAAAAGCTTGCCGCTGCCGCATATGCACAGATCGTCGGGCTTACCTATAAGCAATGGCCCGTAAATTTCCTTTGCCACGTTCACACGGGCGAAGAGCGGACAGACCAGACTGTGCAGCTTCTGGCGCGAGAGGTTTCCGGTTTCATTAAGGAGCGCGTTGATGTCGTGCACCTCGCCGCTGCGCACATTGATCAGCCCGGCTTCCTCCAGCAGGAAGCGCAGAGTCTGGACAGGTATGGCGCGTGACATCAGGAAAAAGGAAATCCACAGATCGTCATGGAACATCAGGTCCGTGCCGGCGACATAGGTTTCGTAGAAATCCCACACGCCTTCAAGATTGGGCGACCAGAAGCTGAAGCCGTCCACGCCCTGGCCAACGCGCAGGCCCGCCAAGGAATAGACGTGCCAACTGAAGGACGCATGATGGTCGGTGCGTTGATATTCGATCAGGCGGCGCAGGAAAAAACGGCGATAGAGGACATCGTCATCGGCGATCACGACATAGGATGGCTCGGTGATCTTGCCCAGCATGCCCAGAAGCTTGGTGCCAGGGCCGAAATCCTGCTCCGGGTGCAGGATTTCGATCTTTTCGGCGAAACGCGACTCAAGAAAAAACGCCGGGATGTCGTAGCCCGTTTTTTCGCGGAGTGAGACCTGCGGCGCGGAAATGTAAATTTTATCGGGGACCTGCAATCCGTCCAGCAAGGACTCCAGGCAGGGTCGCATATGCGCAATGCGGCTGGGCAGCGTGGTAATTCCCATGATGACTGGAATGCGGTTCGGCAAGATCGTTTCCTGTCCTGTATGGGCTCCAATCTAGAAACCCTCTTGCGTCAGCGCAAATGATTACGCGCGGATGGCCGGGATCAGACCCCGAAGCGAATTGCCGAAATAGACTTCGCCCGAGAGGTCTTCGTCGGTCAGCACCATTTCCCGGGCCTGGCCGCTTTCCAGAAGTTCGGCCCGCAGAATGCCCGGCAACAGGCCCGACGAAAGCGGCGGCGTCAGCAACACGCCGTCGCAGCGGACAAAGATATTGCTGCGCGCGCCTTCGGTGAGTTCGCCGTGCTCATTGCAGAAAATCACTTCATCGGTCTTGAGCCGCGCCACTTCGCCGTCATACAGATCGCGCCAACTTGTCTTGTGGCGCAGCAGTTCGTCGCCGCTGTCGATGCGGGCTCCCGACACGGCATAGGTCCAATGCGATGGATTGGGCGGCAACGGCGCGCAAACGGCATGATGCACGCCCTCCTCGTCCAACGTCAGCCTTACACGTAAGGTTCCGGCCTTATCGTTCAGGGCACTATTCAATGCATTGCGGGCTTTGGCCTTGTCGAAGGCGAAGCCAAAGCGGGCGGCGGAGGCAGCCAAGCGCGCCAGATGGCGGTCAAGCCGCAGAAAGCCGCTGTCGAATTTCAGGGTTTCGATAAGCTCGAGCTTGGTTCGGCCCGCTTCAAAGAAGCGCGCCTTGAGCAGACATTCGGCATATTCGGATTCTTCCCCGGAATCCTGGACCACGCCGCCGCCGATGCCGAGCGCCCCCTGCCCGTCCGCAAGTGTGAGTGTGCGAATGGCAACATTGAACCCCGCCGCGCCATCGGGGGCGAAAAAGCCTATCGCGCCGCAATAGGCGCCGCGCGGCGAAGATTCCAGCTGGCACAGGATTTCCATCGTCCGAATTTTGGGCGCACCGGTGACGGAGCCGCAGGGAAACAGCGCCCGCACGATTGCAGCGATGCCCAGGTCGGGCTTCAGGCGGGCCGACACGGTGGAGACCATGGTGTGAAGCGAAGGATAGGTTTCCACCTGGAACAGATCGCGGACGGTGACGCTGCCGGTTTGCGCGACACGGCCCAGGTCATTGCGGATCAGATCCACGATCATCAGATTCTCGGCGCGGTCCTTGGGCGATGCCGCCAAGGCGGCGCGTGCCGCATCGTCGTCCCCCTGGCGTGGACTGGTGCCCTTCATCGGCCGGCTGGTGATGGCGCCGTCCGCAATCTCGAAAAAAAAGTTCGGGTGACAGGCTGAGAAGCTGGTGGCCGTTATCATCCAGGTAAGCGCAATGCGGCGCCTCAGCGGTGGCGCGTAACTGCTCGTAAAGCGCGCGCGCGTCACCGGCGAAGGCAAGGGATGCGCGAAAGCTGAGATTGGCCTGATAGATGTCGCCGGCCGCGATCGCTTCCTTGACGGCGCGGAAGCGCATCCCATAAGCGGCTGCGTCCCACTCCGGCATCAGCGGCCCGGCATAGGCCCGGCCCGTTTCCGGCGGCGCTTGCCCGGGGCCGTCATAGACGCCGAACAGAAGCAGTGGGCCACCAGGCGGTAGCGCCGGCTCCAGCCGCTTTTCCAGGGCGTATCCCAGCTCGTAGAAAAAAGCCCCCGCCAGCCAATGGCCGGAGGCCCGCGCCGCCTCCAGCGCCAAAAGCGCCCCAGGGACTTCGCTGAGCCGGCCGGCCCGAATGAGCGCTTTGGGCTGCCGGAAGGCCAAGCGCCTTGGTTCGCCGCTTGGGGCTTTGCCGTCGAGGATCACCAGCATGGCGGCTTTCTGCCCGCCTTCCCGCCATAAGGAAAAACGCAACTCATGGTTGTAGTGCCGGTCTTGAATGAGGCCGAAACGCCACCACATTTACTGCAGAGGTTTTGGTGCCCTGGAGGTGCCAGATCTCTACCCCTCGGAAGTGGGGCGATCCCTCGAAAGAGGGGGCCGCTCAAAAGGAGGGCCAACGATGACACGTTTCTTCAACAGCCCTTTCCTGCTGGGCTTTGAAAATCTGGAAAAGCTGCTGGAACGCACCGCCAAACACGCGGGCGAAGGCTATCCGCCCTACAATATCGAGACCGTGCCGGATGGCGCAATCGCCATCACGCTGGCGGTTGCCGGCTTCTCAAAAGACGAGCTGGCGGTGACGGTTGAGGAGAACCAATTGGTGATCCGGGGCCGCCAAGCGGAGCACGAAGACAAAACGTTCCTTCACCGCGGCATCGCGGCCCGACAATTTTTACGGGCCTTCGTGCTGGCGGAAGGCATCGAAGTTAAATCTGCCGCGTTGGAAAATGGATTGCTCAGGATTGATTTGGTCCGTCCGCATATCCAGCCCAGCGTGCGGACAATAGAGATTAACGGAGGCCCCTCTTAAGGGAGATAAAGTCATGACGGATATTTTTGAAGAAGGCACCGACGCCATCCCAGGCCGCATCGCCTATATCAAGCCCACCGGCAGCGAAGAGGCCCACCGTCTTGGCCTCATTCCCGCCAATATTGAGCTGCCCAAGGGCGTGAAGCTTTATGTGCTGCATGCCGAGGATGGCAGTGTGCTGGGCTTCACCGATGCCTATGCCTCGGCCTATGGCGCCGCGGTGGAGAATGAACTCACCCCGGTCAGTCTCCACTAGGCCAATATCCCACCGAATACGGAAAAGCCGGAAGCAAACGCTTCCGGCTTTTTTGTTTTCCGCTAGAGTGCGGCCCTTCAGGAGGACACCATGCGTTCGACAGTGCTTGCCTTGGCCGCCACACTTTCTTTGGCCGCCACACTTTGCCTGACGGGCGCCGCTTACGCTCAAGACCAGGGCGCACCGCCACCGGCTGATGCCACTGCGCAAGCTGCACCCGCGGGTTCGGCTAGCGACAGCGTACCGAACGCTCCTGCCGATGCTGCGCAAGCCGCGCCAGCGGATCAGACGGCGCCTGCCGATCAAGCCGCACAGCCGGCACCGGACAACGCCGTCGCTGCCGCGCCCGGCGGCCCGCTGCCGATCGATCCGTCGATCCCGTCCATGACCGGGCCCCAGCTTCTGATCCAGACCTCGATGGGCAATATCACCGTGCAGCTCGATTATACCCGCGCGCCGCAGACCACCTTGCAGGTCGTACGCTATGTCCGCGCCCGCCATTATGATGGCACCGTGGTCTATCGCGTGGCGCATGATGCGTTGATCCAGATGGGAAGCTGGGATGCGCAGGGCAAAGGAAGACCCGAATTCGACACCAAACTGCCACTGGAAGTGCGCAACGGCCTTTCCAACGTGCGCGGCACGCTCGGCCTGGCGCGCCAGGAAGCGCCCGACAGCGGCGGCGCGGACTTCTTCATCAATGTCGGCGATGAATCTCCGCTCGACGCCGCCAAAGATGTGCCGGGCAACACCACCGGCTATGCGGTGTTCGGCAAGGTGATCGCCGGCATGGATGTGGTGGACAAGATCAACAAGGTCACCACCGGCGGCAGCGCCGGCCCGATGCCGTCGGAGCAAACCCCGATCATGCCGATTGCGCTGCGCAGCATCAGTATCGTGCCGGGCAGTGACAGCATGCTGCCCCAGCCTGCTCCGGCCAAGCCGGCAGCGAAGCCAGTGCCGGCGGCGGCTGCAAAGGCGGTACCCAAGAAGAAGTGAGGCGTGGTCTAAGCGGCCTGGGAAGATGAGCCGCGGTCGGTGAGAATGGCGTAGATCGCTTCCGCGCTGGATGCGGCGCGCAGCTTGTCGCAAATTTGCTGATTGCGCAGCAGGCGCGACACCCGCGCCAGCGCTTTGAGATGATCGGCGCCGGCATTTTCCGGAGCCAGCAGCATGAACACCAGATCAATCGGCTGGCCGTCTACCGCTTCGTAATCCAGGCCGCCCTCAAGGCGCGCGAAGACGCCGGTGATGCGGGGGACTTCCGCCATCCGGCCATGCGGAATGGCAAGCCCCTGCCCCACGCCGGTGGTGCCCAGACGTTCACGCTCAATCAGTGTTTCGAAAATGCGCTTTTCCGGCAGGCCCGTCTGCAGTGCCGCGCGCGCCGCGAGCTCCTGCAACAACAATTTCTTGTTCTGGACCTTCAGCGCCGGGATCACGGCCTCGGGCGCGAGCAGATCGGAAATATTCATCGCGTATCCATCGAAGGCCAGGCCAACGCACCCGACAATGTTCACCTGGTTCCCCGATAGCGCGGGGGCTGTCCAAAGCGGCCGGTTCAATAGGCTCCCAGGTCCTGAAAGTCAACGCAGGAAGATTTCGCGGCAACCTTGCTTTTTCACCGGTACGCGGCTTCGCCGCCCTTGAGTCTGCGGCGTTCCACCGAAGACGGAATGCGCATGGCTTCCCGATATTTCGCCACGGTGCGGCGCGCGATGTTCACGCCGTCTGCCGTCAGCAGCGAGACGATGCGGTCGTCGGAGAGGATTTCAACGCCCTCTTCCTTCTCAATCATTTCGCGAATGCGATCACGCACCGCTTCGGCGCTGTGCGATTCGGCGCCATTCACCGCCTGAATCGAAGCGGTGAAGAAATATTTCAATTCGAAGATGCCGCGCGGGGTGGCGATGTACTTGTTGGACGTCACCCGGCTCACCGTCGATTCATGCATCTGGATGGCATCGGCGATGGTGCGCAGATTGAGCGGGCGCAGATGGCGCACGCCGTGGGTCAGGAAGTTGTCCTGCTGGCGTACAATTTCGCTGGCCACTTTCAGGATGGTGCGAGCGCGCTGATCCAGGCTCTTCAACAGCCAGTTGGCGGTGTTGAGACAATCGGCGAGGTAATTTTTGGAATCCTTGTCGCGCGCGCCCTTGTTGACTTTGGCGTAGTACTGGTTGTTCACCAAAAGAGGCGGCAGCGTGTCGGAGTTCAATTCTATCAGCCATGTCCCGTCAGGGCCGACGCGAACAAAAACATCGGGCACCACGGGCGTCACCGGCTCGCTGCCGAAGGCCAGGCCCGGCTTGGGATTGAGGGTGCGGATTTCCGCGATCATGTCGGCGATGTCTTCGGCGTCCACGCCGCAAAGCTGGGTCAGCTGCGCCATATCGCGGCGGGCAAGCAGATCAATCCGCGTCAGCAAGGCCTGCATGGCCGGATCCAGCCGGTCGCGGGCCTTGAGCTGGAAGGAAAGGCATTCCGCCAGGTCGCGGGCGCCAACGCCAACGGGATCAAAGCCCTGAACCACGCCCAGAACCGCTTCGACGTCTTCCCATTCGGTGCCCAGGCGGTCGGCAATGTCTTTCACGTCGCCGCGGAAATAGCCGGCATCGTCAATCGCATCGATGATGCTGAGGCAGATCAGGCGATCGTCACCGTTCAGCGCCGCAATCGTGAGCTGAGATTCCAGATGATCCTTGAGGTTGGTGCTTTCGGCCAGTGAGGATTCAAAGCCATCCTCATCGCCGTCGAAACTTCCGCCCGACTTGACCGTGGTCCAGTCGGTCAGGCTGCCGCCAGACGGCGACATGGAGGCGGCGGCAGCGGGGCCGTTTTCGGCGCTGCCGTCATACATATTGTCATGGGCGGCTTCGTCCATGTCGGAGACTTTGGAAAAATCGTCACGAGACAGCGATTCATCAGCGCGCTCGGAAGCGGCCTCCGCGGCGGGGGCTTCGCGCTCACCATCGCGCGGAGCGGCGTCGTCGCGCTCCAGCAGCGGATTTTTTTCCAGCTCGGTTTCGCAATATTCGGCAAGTTCGACGTTCGAAAGCTGCAGCAGCTTGATAGCTTGCTGCAATTGCGGCGTCATGACCAGAGACTGGCCCTGCCGAATTTCTAATCTTTGCCCCACGCCTGCCATGTCAGATCATCCTAGAGCGAGAACTTTTCGCCCAGATAAACACGGCGGACATCGCGGTCGGCAACGATTTCGGACGGCGTGCCTTCCATCAGCACTTTTCCATCATGCAGGATATAAGCGCGGTCGATGACGTCCAGCGCGTCGCGGACATTATGATCGGTGATCAGAACACCGATGCCGCGATCCTTGAGATGTCTGACGAGATCGCGGATTTCGCCCACCGCGATGGGATCAATGCCGGCCAGCGGCTCATCGAGCAGGATGTAAGACGGATGCGTCGCCAGGGCGCGGGCAATTTCCACGCGGCGGCGTTCGCCGCCCGACAGGGCGATGGCAGGCGTATTTCGGATATGGGTGATGCCGAATTCCGCCAGCAGGGCTTCCACCGCCGCTTCCAGCCGTTTGGGATCGGGTTCGATCAGTTCGGCGGTGGCGCGGATATTCTGTTCGGCGGTGAGGCCGCGAAAGATCGAGGCTTCCTGCGGCAGGTACCCGATGCCCATGCGGGCGCGGCGATACATGGGCAAAGACGTGACATCGTGGCCGTCCACTTCAATGCTGCCGGTGTCCGTCGGGATGAGGCCGGAGATCATGTAGAAGCAGGTTGTCTTGCCCGCGCCGTTGGGACCGAGCAGGCCCACCACTTCACCGCGCTTCACCGACAGGCTGACGGAACGCACCACCGGACGCTGCTTGAAGCTTTTGCCGATGCGCGTGACCACAAGACCGCGGCCGCCCTCCACAACATGGAGGTCGCCTGCATTTTCAGACCTGTTGGAACCGCCCTCTAAGCTCATGCGAAAATCATGCCTGTTCGTGCTTAAGGAACCACTAATTGCCGCCGCTGGGCGTAAACACGCCCTGAACGCGGCCCGGCGCCGCGCCGTTCGTGCTGGCGGATGCACCCAGAACCGCCTGCCCGCTGACCAGGTTGACCGTGAGCTTGGTGCCGCGCATCACGTCCTTGCCGCGCGTGAGCACAACTTTGCCCGACATCAAAACCGTCTTCTGATTGACGTCATAAACGCCATTGTCACCCGTGACGGTGCCGGTGGCGGGTGAATCCACCACCACCTTGCCATCGGCCTGGATGGTTTTGGCCTTGCCGTTGTCGGTGTTCACCTTCATGGCGTTCGCATGCATGCGGATTTCGCCCTGGGTGACGACCACATTGCCGGTGTAGGTGATGGATTTTGCGTTCAGATCAGCCGTCACCTTGTCGGCGGCGATGTTGATGGGCTGGCTGGTGTTGCGCTCACCCAGCAGCGCCGATCTGGTCTGCGCGTCCGCACCAGGTGCCCAAGCCGCGGCGGCGATCAGCGCGGCGAGAAAGAGCCTCTTTCTCATGTCTTGCCTGCCAGAATTGTCATGTGGACATTGCCGCTGAGGGTGAGAAGTTTGGTGTCGCGGTCATAATGGAACTGGTCGGCCTGGAGTTCGCCCATCGGACCCTGTCCGGTGACCCTGTCATGGCCATGCATCACGCCTTTCTTGAGATCGACAAAGGCGCTTTTGGTGTGCAGCTCATAGCCGGTGTCGGAGAAGATATTGATGCCGCCATCCAGTTGCAGCATGCCGGCATCCATGTCGGCCAGCCCGGCGGCGGCGTCGGCATTGATCCAGCCGTCACCCTGCGTGATATCGGCCTCAACCTTGGTAAGGCGCGCGCGCTTGAGATTTTTTGCGTCCTGTACCGCCGCTTCGGCAGTGATGACAAAGGGATTGCCCTTGCTGTCCTGGCCAGTGAGGCGAGGCTTGACCATCGCGAGGTCATTTTCGATATGCCCCAGCCGCTCATAACCCAGATTGCCGCGGCTGGGCTGGCGGGCGACGAAAAAGTAAGCCACCACCGCTGAAATCACCGCGAAGGCCGCAACCGGCAAGGCGCGCTTCATGATGCCGACGAACTGGGTATAGCGCAGTGCATCCATGGCGGTGGAGCGGGCGCGCGATGGCCAGTCATGGCGCTCGGGAGTCAGAAGGTGTGGGTTTTTGGGACTCATCCCAAGCCGGCCCGCAGGCAGTCATGGATATGCAGAATGCCCACCGGCGTGGCGCTAGTGTCGCCGGCTTCCAGTACGAACAGCCGGGTGATCTTGTTTTCGTTCATGAAGGCCAGCGCTTCGACCGCCAACTGGCCGGGTGCGGCAATCTTGGGATTGCGGGTCATCACATCGGACGCTTTGTGATTGAGAAAATCAGCGCCATCGATGTGACGCGACAAGTCGCCATCGGTGATGATGCCGGCAAGACCGCCCTTTGCATCGGTGAGGCCGACACAACCAAAGCGCCGTTCCGCCATCACGATCAGCACTTCGCGCATGGTGGCGTTTTCAGACGCCAGCGGAATTTCTCCATCGCGGTGCATCAGGTCGGCCACCCGGATCAGGGCGCGGCCCAGTGAACCGCCGGGGTGCAGGTCACGATATTGGTCCGGAGAGAAGCCTCTGCGCTCCATCAGCGCCACCGCCAGTGCATCACCCAGGGCAAGCATCATGGTGGTGGAGGTGGTAGGCGCCAGGCCGTTGGGGCAGGCTTCCGGCGCACGCGGCAGCAGCAGCTTGACGTCAGCCGCTTGTATCAGGGTGGATTGCGGATTGCTGGCGATGCCGATCAACCGAATGCGGAACCGCTTGGCATAGGTGATCAGGTTGGCCAGTTCGGCGGTCTCGCCGTTCCAGGACAGCATCACCACCACATCCTGGCGGGTGATGGCGCCCAGATCGCCATGGCTGGCTTCGGCGGGATGGACGAAATAGGCCGGCGTGCCGGTGGAGGAAAGCGTAGCGGCGAGTTTCTTGCCGATATGGCCTGACTTGCCCATGCCGCTGACGATGACACGCCCTTCAGCAGCCAGCATCACGTCGATGGCGCGGACGAATTCGCCGTCCAGCGCCGAAGCCAGCGCGCCCAAGGCATCCGCCGCGTATGTGAGAACCCGGTCAGCCGCGCCCAAATCACCGTCGCGCGCCGCGCCCGGCTTTACCGGTTGGAGGAATGCTTTACCTGGGGCCATTGCCTTGATTCTGTTCGAGAAAATTATTTCCGACGCTAGCTGCCCGGCCCGTGCCGGGCAATCCACGCGAAATTCGTGCCAATTTTGGCCCAAGCCAGCCTGAGGTGCAAGGCGGCGGGTGGAAACGTCCTAAATGTAATGTGTACAGGGTGAGCGGCGAACGCCGCTCTAGTGAGCGAAAATGTCGGTCTCTTCCCAACCCTTGAGATCCAGCTCAGCGCGGGTGGGCAGGAAGTCGAAACAAGCCTTGGCCAGATGCGTGCGGCTTTCACGCGCCAGCATGCCGTCCAGCACGGTCTTCAACTGGTGCAGATAGGCGACGTCATTGGCGGCATAGGCAAGCTGTTTTTCGCTGAGATCGGAGGCGCCCCAGTCGGAGCTTTGTTGCTCCTTGCTCAGTTCGACGCCCAGAAGCTCGCGCACCAGATCTTTCAGGCCATGCCGGTCGGTATAGGTGCGCACCAGCTTGGACGCGATCTTGGTGCAATAGATGGGCTTGCAGTCCACGCCCAGATAATGCCGGAACACGGCAACGTCGAACCGTGCGAAATGAAACAGCTTGGTCACCGCCGCGTCGGTCAACAGCCTTTTGAGATTGGGCGCCGCATACTGACCAGCGGCGAATTGTACCGCATGGCAGACGCCGTCACCGGCCGACAATTGCGCCAGGCATAGCCGGTCCCGGTTGGGGTTGAGGCCCAGGGTTTCGGTGTCGATAGCCACCAAAGACCCCAGATTCAGGCCGTCGGGCAGGTCGCCTTTATGCAGGTGAATCTTCATATAACTCTCCTACTCCGCTACCCTTCGCATCGCAAGTTGGGGGACATATGGGCAAGGGTCGGTTGGAAGCCTTCAGTGATGGGGTGATCGCCATCATCATCACGGTGATGGTGCTGGAACTGAAGTTGCCGGAAGGCGACAGCCTGTCCGCGCTGGCGCAGGTGGCGCCGCATATCGGCATCTATGTCCTGAGTTTTGTTTACGCCGGTATTTACTGGAACAACCACCATCACCTGTTCCAGGCGGTGAAAAGCGTCAACGGCGCGGTTTTGTGGAGCAACCTGCATTTGCTGTTCTGGTTGTCACTGATACCTTTCACCTCGGCCTGGATGGGGGAAAGCCATTTCGCACCCCTGCCCGTGGCCGCTTATGGCGGCGCGCTTCTGATGAGCGCCCTCTCCTACACCATCCTGGTACGCGTGCTGATCGCCCATAACGGAGCGGACTCTCTGCTGGCGCGGGCGATCGGCAATGACGCCAAAGGCTGGGCGTCGCTGGCGCTGTATGTGGCGGGCATCGCATCGGCCCCGGTCATGCCGCTGCTGTCCGTGGGATTTTACGCCGTGGCGGCGGCGATGTGGCTGGTTCCTGACCGCCGCATTGAGCGCGCCATCCCCTAGGTCTGCCGCGCCATCCTCCTGTAAGCTGGCGTCATGCAGGGTCCAGCAACATGGCGGGAAAACCGGGCGGGTCTCACCGGCTCGCTGCTGCTGCATGGCTTAGGCTTGGCGCTGTGGCTGAACTGGTCGCTGGTCCACCCCAAGCCCACGCCGCCGCCGCTGAAGGCCATGCTGGTAGATCTTGTCCAGATGCCGGTGATAGCAAAGGGTCCGGCGGGCGGAGCGCTCGAACAAAACAAGCCGCGGCCTGCCATTGCCCCCCGTGTGATTGGCGTAAAGCCCCAGGCAACATCACCCGTGCCCGATGAACTGGAAGCCCGCATCGCCAGAATGGCGCAGCTTCAGACCCCCGCCAGCGCCCTGCCCGCACCCGATAATGATGGCGCGGCGTATGACGCCGGCAGCGGCGGCGGATATGCCCTGGCCGATTTTGTCCGGGCGCAAATTCTGCGCCGTTGGTGGCCCGACCTGACATCGGATTCCGCGCGCGGCATGCCGGTGGCTTTGCGGTTGCAGATGACGCGGGCAGGCGTGATTTCGGATGTGCGTATCACCGACCAGGAACGCTTCAACACGGACAAGCTGTTTCGCGAGATGGCGATCAGCGCCCGCAATGCGGCGATGCTGGCGTCACCCATCCCGTTGCCGCCCGGGCGTTACAATGCCGTGATGGATATCTCCATCGTCCTGGACCCAAAAGCGGTGCTTCACTAATTCAAGGAAGATCGCGGGCCACACGAAAGCCCGTCATGCTGGAATAGTCGTACTCGGATTCCAGCGTCGCACCATTGCGCGATGCCGAGCGGATGAAGATGGGGACGTTGTTCCAGGCACCGCCGCGCATCACATGATTTTTGCAATTGGGTTCTGACCAGGCCCTGCCATCGGTTGGCTTGCCCAGATAGCTGGGATGCCAGCAATCTGCCGTCCAAGACCACGCATTGCCCAGCATGCCGAAGAGTCCGAATGGGTTGGGCTTGAAGGCGTCCACCGGCGCCAGAACACGATTGTCCCATTGGCTGCCGCAGCCATTGCAGTTGGCGTTGTTGCCGCCGATTTCTTCGCCCCACCAGCGCGCCGTGTTGGTGCCGGCGCGGGCAGCATATTCCCATTCCGATTCACTGGGCAGACGGTAGGGCCCGCTGCGGCCGTTCAACACCGGATGTTCCACTTTCACCGTTGCGTTCAGCCAATCAACATACGCGTTGGCGTCTTTCCAGGAGAGGCACACCGCAGGCCAGCGCGGTGGTTCATCCTGCGATGGCGCATACGCCAGATCACGGCCTGGCACTTTCCAGCCAAGACCGAGGATCGGATTGCAGGGTTGAGGCTGGTAGCGGCTGACCCGCAGAAAAGTGAGAAACTGTTCGCTGGTGACATCATATTTTCCGAGCGCGAAGGCTTTCACGGTCACGGCATGCTGGGGCCCTTCTGAATCGAAGCGGCCGGGTTCACGCACCGGACTGCCCATCAGGAATTTCCCGGCGGAAACGGCCACCATCTCAGGGCAAGACGGACATTCCTGAAAAGTTTCGGCCAACGCGCTGCCGGTGAGCAGCGACAGAAAAAATACGGCCCGGATCAGCTTGCGCGTCAGGCGCCATCTCCGGTCAACCGGCGACATTCGGAAAGAAGCTGTTCCACTTCCACTGGCTTGGAAAGAAACGCGCTGCCCTCGACTCGTCTTTTCTCGACGATGGGGTTGGCGGAAACGTAAATCACGGGAAGCTGGGGCCAGATTTTGCGGCAGGCTTCCGCCACATCCCAACCGTCCACCAGTCCGCCCAGACGAATATCGGTTACCAGAAAATCCAGGCCCGCGCCGTCCGCTTGAATTTGACTGAGAACCTTCAGGGCCTCGTCGCCTGTAGCGGCTTCCCGGACCTGCCAGCCCGCACCCGAGAGCTCCTCGGCCAGCTCCAGCCGGAGCAGCCATTCATCCTCAACGACCAACCCGATTAATTTCGACATTTTCCAACTGTATCAGCCACATAAACCGAACCGACCCGGACTCTGTTTGTTCCGTGTTTTGATCGGCCAATCGACATGCGGGAACTTATTCTCAGGTGTGGCGTTGCGAACATGGGGCAGACCAAGAGCATCACGGGGCCATGAGCCGAATTTCCAATAAGTCCTTGCCGCAGCACAATTCCTACCTTGCCGCCGCTATGTCCGGCTGGCAAGCGAAAGATGCGGTTTCGCGCATGGATGTTTGTGGAAGGGCGGCATGTCCCTGCACCTAGTATCCGAGGCGGCACCACACTATATGCCCGACGCTATGGATGTGCTCCGGGCGTTGCCTTTTGCGGCCTATACCACCGACGCGGAAGGCCGCATCACCGGCTTCAATGAAGCTGCCGTGGAACTTTGGGGACGCCGCCCGCATCTGGGCGAAGAATTCTCGTGCGGTTCCCACAAGCTGTTTTGGCCGGACGGCCGCGCCATGGCCCATGACGAATGTCCAATGGCGCAAACTCTGAAGACCGGCGAGGCGGTGCGCGGCGCGGAAGCTGTGCTGGAGCGTCCTGACGGCAGCCGTGTCGTTTTCACGCCGCATCCTACCGCGTGGAAAGACGTCCACGGCAATGTCATCGGCGGTTTGAATGTGCTGCTCGATGTCACCGATCGCAATCAGGTCGAACATATCAACGGCCATTTCGCCGCCATCGTGGTATCTTCGGACGACGCCATCATCTCCAAAGACTTGAACGGCATGATCCGCAGCTGGAACAAGGGCGCGGTGCGCGTCTTTGGCTGGACCGCCGAAGAAGTGGTGGGCCGTCACGTTTCGGTGCTGATCCCGGGCGACCGGCTGGACGAAGAGCCGGGGATTATTGAGCGCATCCGCCGCGGCCAGCGCGTCGACCACTATGAGACCATCCGCCAGCGCAAGGACGGTACGCCGCTGAATGTTTCGCTCACCGTTTCACCGGTGAAGAATGCCGCCGGCCAGGTTGTGGGCGCGTCCAAGATCGCCCGCGACATCACCGACAGGAAGCGCGCCGAAGAAGGGCGCGAATTGCTGCTGCACGAGATCAAACACCGGGTGAAAAACACGCTGGGCACAGTCCAGGCCATCGCGGCGCAGACCTTCCGCGACGGGCCCAAGGTGGAACGCGATGCGTTTGCCGGACGGCTGCGCTCCTTGTCCCGCGCGCATGATCTTCTCACGCAGCATGACTGGGACCAGGTCTCGGCCCGCGGCATTTTCGAGCAGGCGCTGGCGCCGTTTCAGGAAAACAGCCACACGCGTTTCACCTTGAATGGCGACGATTTGATCCTGACCGCTAACCAGGCGCTGCTTCTGGCGATGGCGCTGCACGAACCGGCCACCAATGCCGTGAAGTATGGCGCCCTTTCCAATGACGACGGCACGGTGGACTTGAACTGGCATGTTCGCCGCGGCCAGAGCGGGCGTGTGCTCACCTTGGCATGGCGCGAAATTGGCGGGCCGCAAGTGGGTGCGCCCCAGCGCAAGGGCTTTGGCTCAAGCCTGATCGAAAGAGCCTAGCAGCAGGAGCAAGGCCATTCCTGCTTCGATTTCCGCCCCGAAGGGGTGGTCTGCAGCTTGGAAATCAAGCTCTGAAATTCCGAGTTGGGGAAGATTTCCCGAGCTATTCGCGATAGGCTGGGCGCATGTCGCTCAAGCTGCGCCTCATTCTTTCCATCGCCGCCTCCCTAGTTCTGACTTTGGTCTTGGGCGGGGCGGTGTTGTTCTGGCAGGCCCGCACCGAAGCGCAGAACGAAATCGCGTCGTCGTTCCGCGTCACCGAACATGCTATCCGCGTCACCCTGGCAAGCGACCTGGAGCATGACGTGACCGTGCGGCAGGTCATCGCCAGCATCGATGGCCACCGCAACCTGCGCGCCTATCTGTTCAATGAAAAAAACAAAGTGGTGGCCGCCTCGAGCCTGGGGCAGGAAGCAACGCACGCGCCCGGCTGGTTCACCAAGCTGGTCGCGCCGCCGCCGATGACGGTGCGCATGAACCTGCCGCTGCCGGGCTATCCCTGCACCTTGCTGCTGAAAAGCGATCCGGCCAACCAGGCTGCCCTGACCTGGCAGTTCCTGCGCGACGCTTTCGGCGCCATGCTGCTGTTCTCCGCCATCACTCTGGTCTGCGTGTGGCTGGCGGTGGAACATTCGTTGCGCTTCTTCCGCCGCTTCCAGAGCGGGCTGCGCACCATTTCCGACGGCGATTACGAAACCCGCATCGCGCCCGGCGGCGGGCCGGACTTCGTGCCGCTGGTGGAAGGTTTTAATCATATGGCGGAGCGGCTTTCCTCTTACGCCAAAAAGAACCAGCGGTTGCAGGAGCAGATTCTCAGTCTGCAGGACGAAGAGCGGGCAGAAATTGCCCGCGACCTGCATGACGAAGTGGGCCCGTATCTTTTTGCCATTCAAGTGGATGCCGACGCCATCGCCAAATCCGGCCAACCCCGGACCAAAGAGCGCGCCAGCGCCATTCGCGAAGCCACACTGCATATTCAGCGGCACGTTAAAAACATCCTGCGCCAGTTGAAGCCGGTGAACGGCCTGGATTTCGGACTGGAGACCGCGATTGACGACCTGATTGCGTTCTGGAAACAGCGCCATCCCGATATCAGCTTCGAACGCAAGATTGCATCGGGGCTGAAGCTTGATCGCCGGGGCGAAGAAGTCGCCTATCGTGTCGTACAGGAAAGCATGAGCAATGCGGTGCGGCATGGCCGCCCCCATGCCATCCGCATTCAGTTGCGCGAGGATGGAAGCGACATTCACCTCACCATCGAAGATGACGGCGCGGGCTTTACCGCCGGCCAGAACCGCGATGGCATGGGGCTGAAGGGCATGGAAGAACGGGTACGCGCCCTGAACGGGGAATTTGCGGTGGAGCATCGCGTTCACGGGGTACGGGTACGAGCAATTTTACCGTGCGCGGGGGCGCGCAACGTCAAGGAAATGGAAGACGCATGACAGACATTCTTTTGGTTGAAGACCACGCCATTGTTCGTTCGGGCATTCGCAAATTGCTGGCGGACAGGCCCAACCTGAATCTGAAAGAGACCGCCACCGGAGAAGCCGCGCGGGCGACGCTGCGAAGCCAGGCGTTCGATCTTCTGATTCTGGATTTGAACCTGCCGGGCCTGGGCGGGCTGGAATTGTTGCGCCGGGTTCTGGCGGCCCATGCGGGCCTGAAGGTGTTGGTGTTCTCGCAGCACACCGAGGCCGTTTATGCCAGCCGCGCCATGGAAGCAGGCGCACGCGGTTATATCAGCAAGAACGCCGCGCCAGAGGAATTGCTGGAAGCGATTGATAGTGTGCTGAAGGGCGGCACCGCCATTGAGCGCGACATCGCGCAGGAACTGGGCAATCGCGGCGGCGAGGAAGACGCCTATCTGCGCCCCCTCACCCAGCGTGACATGGAAATTCTGCGGCTGCTGGCAGACGGCAAAAGTCTGTCGCAGATCGCCGAAGCCTTAGGGGTTGCCTACAAGACGGTGGCGAACACGCTTTCGCGTATCAAGGACAAGCTGGGCGTGTCGCAGACCGCCGATCTGATCCGCATCGCCATCGGCCAGGGCATTACTTAAATAAACCGCATTACGTAAAGGCATTCGCGGACAGATGCTGGTTTTAATCGCCTGCGATTCTTTCAAGGACGCATTGCCCGCGGCCGAGGTTTGCCACGCCATCGCCAGAGGCATCACGCGCGCTCATCCTGAAGCGGTCATTACCGAGATGCCGCTGTCGGATGGCGGCGAAGGCGTGCTGGAGGTTCTGCGCCGGGCGCTGGCGTTGCGCCCGGTTGCAGTGACGGTGGAAGACCCGCTGGGGCGGCCGGTGGAGGCGCGCTATGGCATTTCCGGCGACGGTCAAACCGCGCTGGTGGAAATGGCCAAGGCCTCGGGGCTGGAGCTTCTGACCGAGGCCGAGCGCGATCCGCTGAAGACTTCGACCTATGGCACGGGACAGTTGCTGGCCGATGCGGCGGCACGCGGCGTGCGGCGGATGCTGCTCGCCATTGGCGGCAGCGCCACCAATGATGCCGGTGCGGGCGCGGCGGCGGCGCTGGGCTGGCAATTCCTGGATGCAGCGGGCTTGGCCGTCAAACCGATGGGTGGCACGCTGAAAGACATTATCCACATCGTGCCGCCGGCGGCGATACCGTTCGCCCAGGTGGACGTGCTGTGCGACGTCACCAATCCGCTTTACGGACCCAAGGGCGCATCCTGGACCTATGGCCGGCAAAAAGGCGGCACCGATGAAAGCCTCACCTTTCTGGACGACGCGCTGCGCCATATCGCGCAGCTGGTGAACGGAGGCGGCCTTGGCGACACCCCAGGCGCGGGTGCGGCGGGCGGACTGGGATTTGGCGCATTGGCGTTCATGAATGGCCGCCTGCGGCGCGGCGTGGACATGGTGATGGAGATGGTGGACTTCGATGACGCGGCGGCCAAAGCCGATCTGATCATCACCGGGGAAGGCCGCATTGACGGTCAGAGCGCGCAGGGAAAATTGATTTCCGGTGTCTGCAGCCACGCCGGCAAAACGCCGGTGGTGGCGCTGTGCGGAAAACTGGATGCCAGCCAGGCCGAGATCAAAGCCATCGGTCTGAAAGCCGCCTATGTCATCAATGACGGGAATCCATCCCTGAAAGAGATGCTGGCAGCAACGGCGGAAAATCTGGAGCGGACAGCGGCGACAATTCCGCTCATCTAGCGGGATTCAACCCATTCGCGCGGGTGACGGATGCAGGCTTCAACGGCTTCGACAAGAAACAGGCCAAAGCCTTCAAAATCCTGCGCCGCAACAGCCGAAGCGATTCCCACATGGCTGTTCAGGAACACCTGCCCGCCTTTGTAACCGGGCGCAGCGGGAACGGACAGAAACACCGGTACACCCGCCTCGATTGAATCAAACAGGGTGAAGACCAGCGGTGACCACGCGATTTGATCGCGCGCATCGCCATTCAGATCAAACCGCAGGCCCTTTTGCTGGAACTGGGGCGGAATGTTGGTGGTGGTTTCGCCGATCAGGATTTTGCTTTGGTCGGGCAGCCATTCGGGACCGAACGCATCCATCTTGCGCCATTCGCAATGCCAGTTGCGGCAGATGGGCGGCCTTGTCGCGTAGATCTGGCAGCCCTTGCCCGGCAGGCAATTGGAACAGAGAATCCCCGGCTGCTTTTTCAGCTCCGGCTCATCAATCCACAGCGCCTGGCAGCAGACGCTGCATTCCCCGCAGGTGCGGTCTGGGACCAGACGGGGATCATTTTCAGGCATGGCGCACCCGAAAGACTAGAACCTGCCGAGAAGCGAAATGGATATGATGTGATTGGACCGGTCATTCGGGCCAATCCGGTTGATGTACTGATTTAAATAACCAACCTCCAAACGCGCGTTCAAAAAATCGGGCATGCCGATACCGATAAAGTTTCGAGTCTGATCGAAGCCGCCCCGCGCGCCCCAATCGGTGTTGTTGATCGCGAAAAATGTTTCACTGGTCGCCACGAGAGAGATATCTCCACCCGGCTGGAAAGGCCGCTCATACCTAAACCATTGGCGAACGCGCCAGCCCGTGCTGTTGCCGTTGGATTGAAATCGTTCCTCAAGCCGCATGCGGGTGGTGAAGGTGCCGTCGAATATTTTTCCCGGTGACCATACCACTTGCTGCCAGATACGGTTTTCACCGATCTGGGACGCGGCCGTAATGGATTCAACGCGGGCATAACCGGCCCACACCGTCAGGCCCGGCTGAATCTCATAGCCGAGCCCGGGACGAATGAGGAGTTGCGACAGTCGGCCAATATCTTCGCCAAAACGGCCCTGGATTTCTGCCCAGCCCATCCAATGGTCTGAAATATGTCCCTGATAGGTGACGTTCAGCCAGCCTTGCGCGTCATTCTGGGTGGCGGACGCCGCGGACATGTTCGCGATGAGCAGGGCGGCAGCCGTCAGCGCCAAGCGAAACTTATGAACCACTCTCAACTCCGTTGGCTAAGGGAAAACAGGGCCGTCTTGTTATTATTGATGAGACCAGAAGACTCCTGCCTGGCACATAACCCTCTGATTACAGCATTAAATTGGCAATTCAAAACAGAACTGTCACAAAACCTGTGCGCTAAGCGGCATGGCAATCTGCATAAGGCTTGCCGGACTGGCAGGGGCAAGACTGATCGCCGGGGATGTTCCACTCCACAAAGAATTTGCCCTCGGGCAGATCGGGCGGAAGCAAACCGGACGCGCAAAGTGCGGCCTTTTCGGACGAGACAAATTTCTCAAGAACTTGGAATTGATAGTCCAGAAAGTGCCTGGCGTTTAACAGCCGCAGTTCATAGCAGTCATTTTGCGCGCCCGTGAATCCGCACGCATGAACCTTGTAATGTTCGGGCCTGTGCGAGGTCACATGCAGGACCATCGGTTCCTCTCCGGAAAATTCCTCGTCAAAATCGCTGGCGTGAAAATTCCAGACGCGCCGGGGCAAGGACAGGATGCGAACGCCGCCCTGGACCACGAGGTTGAAAATATTCTGGTCGAACAGCGCGTGGAAGGGCGTGGCTTTCGCCAGATCTCTCCACGCCTTGAGAAAAGCCACCGACCGGAAAATGACAAAGCCGGAATTATAGTAATCAGCGTCCAGCGGAAGTTTGCGCTCCGTCAGCGCCCGGATGAAGGGCCAAATATTGAGATTGGAAAACCGGGAAACAAAGTCGCCGGTTTTCATTTCGGGCGATGCCGCGACGGCGACCTGCCCGTTTGCCATCTCGTCCAGTAAACCCCGCAGCGCCGTTCCGAAATTCCCGTTTACGAGAATGTCGCTATCGATCCAGATGATGTTCGAGGAAGGCTGAAGGTTGGCGACATAATCATGGAGCATTGCCTTCAAGGCCCAGGGATGCGGGTCCCCAATGGCGCCTGGCGCATCCACCAGGATGCCCTTGCTTCGGAAGAATGATTTTTCTTCTTCCTTCAGACCGAAATCGAGAACGAAGAAATTCTCCGCGGCGGAGGTCGGCTTGATGGATTGATACAGCAAGCAAGCCATGAGGAAAAACTTGCTGTCCACACCCGTGACGAGGATGGTGTCTTTCACTCAGATATCCCCATCGGAGAATTTCTTTTGGCGCGCCGCGCCAAAAGAAACGGCGCCCAGAATGGCCTGCCGGATATTTTGTACCAGGGTGAGTGAGACTACTGCATAGCTGGCGTTCCATCCAGATGGGGTGGCACGGGCATAAAAGCCTGCGGCGCTGGCGGTCGATATTCCAGCGATGTGACCTGCCCGGCTCTTTTTGTACCAAGCGAATTGATAGAAATTGGCTTGGAAAGGAGCTTGGACATGCCGAAGAAAAGACCGACGCCGGAGCAGATAGTGACACTGCTGAGGCAAATAGAGGTGGCGACGTCACAGGGTAAATCGAT